>JAUWNW010000143.1 GCA_030612445.1 Candidatus Aminicenantota bacterium | reverse complement strand
CGATAGGGACGGGCACCGGCTTCCATTCGGCCAAAATCCAGAAGTGATTCTACCAACCTGGAAAGGCGGTTGGTCGCTCGGGCTTGCGCCTGGTAAAAAACGCTGCGCTTCTCTTGAGGCAGAGAATCGTCTTCATTCAGCATCTCCGTAAACTGCCGCATAGAAGTTAAGGGTGTCCTAAACTCATGGGAGACAGCAGAGACAAAATCCGCTTGGAGCCTGGCGGCAGCCAGTTCCCGGGAGACTGCACGGCTAATAAGATAACTCACCGCAATAACAAGAAGAGCCAGTATCCCCAAACCCCCCATCATTAGCCTCCGGCGCTGAGCAAACTGGCTCAGTTCCGCATCAAGGTTTGCACTGACAAGATTGATGTCCCAGGGAAGTCCGGTCCCCAATGCGATCCGTGAAGTGACAGGGATACCCTTCTGTTTGTCTTTTCCATAAACCAGGGTTCCCTCAGCATCATGCAAGCTCACACTGACAGAGCTGAAATCAGCACTTTCAAAAAGAGGGTCATACCACTGAATTTTTTGATAGAGCAGCCCTGCTACTATTGCTGTCAATTCATCATTCGATTTTTGCCAAAGGATTGTGATAGCTCTACCATAAAAGGAAAGGGACCTGCGACCTGTTATCCCCTGCTCCATGTTACCCATAGATTCCCTATTCTCCCACAGCCAGACAACGGCATCGGCTAGAGCCATGGGCCCCGAATTAAAAGCAGGCTCCCGGCTAAGCCACTCTTTTGTCAAATCGGTATAATAGATATATGAGGCACGGTCAAGGCGCCATCTGCGCTTGTCCAAATCTTCATAGAGGCTCTCCGCTTCTTCCTTTAACCGATCTGGATCAGTGCCCATTTCTTCCAGGAGGGAACAAAAGGCACGCCGTGCAACAAGATCAACTGGAATCCCTGAGGACATCACATTGGACTTAATATCAAAATTCTTGATCTCACCATATATCTCGAGGGCCGCATCCAGACGGCCGGCCTTTCTCATATTTCGAGCCATACGAAGCTGAGCAGCTGCCCTTGTGGAAGGATCTCCAGAGTGAGACAAAGGAGACAAGAGGGTGATTGCTTGAGTATAATTGTTGTCCTGAAATTCGGCTCTTTCAGCTTCGGTAAAAAGCTGGGATGGGGCTTCATGCCCGGAAGGCACGACCGGATAGAAAAGTAGTGTTTTTTCCGGCTGAACACGAATTCCCTCTGAATTCATCGAAACCAGCAAAAAATCTTCTAGTGCTGGGGGAAGCTCGCTCGCTTGAGGATCATTCAATTTCCGTTCCTCGATCGTAAGAGTTTGTTCTAAGGCAGCAACGAAACGGTCTGCAGCCGCCTCCCGTTTTCCTTCAATCTGCTGCACTTCCAGTGCACGGTCCTGCTGCATAAGACGCAGACCCATCCAGATCAGAGCAAAAACAGACATCACCGCAGCGGCCAGGAATAGAACGGTAGTCTTTTGAGTAATGAGTCCCCAGAATCTCCGTGCTTTCACTTTTAAAACATCTTAACTATAAGAATTTGCTTTTTATGTTGATGATGATATTCCCTCAATTTCATCAAACTTTCACCTACTAAGCAACTACATTAACAATATTACCTAGGAAAAACATATATTTCAACAAGAAATCCGCAGGAAAGGAAGAATATTTTAGAATTACAGGAACATGCAATATTTCTTCCAGATCCTGTTTTATACCTATCAGGCTGAACAAATCCTGTTTCTTCATTTTTACAACCACATCAACATCACTTTCCTCTTTAGATTCATCTCTTGCTACGGAGCCGAAAATACCAAGAACCAGGATGCCGTATTTTTCAGCATACTTTTCTTTAAATTTCTTTAATGTCTGAATGATTTTTGAACGGGACATATAATTTTTGCTTCTTTATGCCAATTGCACCACAGCGTGTGGCACAATTGGAAATTCTTTTTAATAGAACACCGCAAGACAGGTCTTTACCTGTGCCTTGCAGACTCTGTCTTTAAGCTCTTTGAACCAGATGTTGTATTCGGAAATGTTGAGTTTATTCGTATTTTTTGTCATTTTATTTAAAAACTCTTCTTAAATAATTTACCCTCATCGTTTCTATCATTTAGTTTTAAACAAATCTCATTGTCCTTGAAATGAATGGTTTCATTTCTGTCATTTTTGGGCAAATCGGAATCAATTAATGTTAGGATATATTGCAGGTTATAATCTCTGCAAATTCTTTTAATAAGATTTATAAATTTAGTTTTTTTTCTGTCATCTAATGCTTCTAATGCTCCATCATGATATACGAAACGGTAGAAAGATTTTTTTGAATAGTGAATTAATATCGAAAGGTCAAATGCTATACAGAGTAATTTTCTATAGGTCATACCGTAATCTTCTTCTGTAATTGTTAAATCTTTAGGATTCTGAATATTGGCTTCAAATTCAACATTACCTTCTTTGTTTTGTTTTAATGACAGTAAAGCATTTGTATTCAGAATTTCTTTAATTATAGTATTAAATATTTTTCTGATTTCTGAATGCCTTTGCTTGCTAATTAGTGATTTAATTTCTTTTGTTTTATCATTTATTAAATTGTCTTTCTTTTCAATATCTCGAATTAACGAGTAAGATCTGTCAATTGCCTCTAACTTGTCTTTAAGCCTGATTATATCTGCTTCGGATTTTGCCAACTGTTTTTGTGCTTCCTTAAATTTTTCATAGCTGTTTTTTTGAGTAAGATATGACAGAAGTTCTTCCTTTTGTTTTTCGTGTTTTTTTAACTCAGTATGTGTATCAGTTAGTCTCTTTTTTTCTATGTTTAAATTCTCTTCTAAAACAGCATTTCTTTCTTCAGTGATTGCCTTGTTGAAATTTATAAGCGCCTGAAAATCTTTGGTTAGGGCATCAGGGAAATATATTTCAACATCCTTGTAAAGTTCCTTAAGTTTGTCTATTTCAAATGAACTTTGATTGGAAGAAAGAGCTGATTCAATTTTTTTAATTTCAAATGAGCAATTGTATCTCTCGGTATTTAAAATCTGTATTCGGTTATCAATATCATCAACCAATTCTTGGTTTACTATCTTGTCTTTTTCATAAAAGTTGAATTTGTCTATGCCGGCTTCTATCTTAATTTTTTCATCCTGTTTTATATCTATCAAACCCTCTATTTTATCCTTTTCCTCCACATTGATATTGGCCTCTTGTTGCAACGTTGCTATTTTTGATTTTAAATCGGCCTTGTCGTCTTCTAAATCGTATTTTTCAAGAATTACAGAACCGTTAAAACCTAAAAGGTCAAACATGAAGGGTTTCCAATCCTTATCTCTACTTTTAAATTTATCAAGTTTGAAAACATCACGAAAATCATTTTGTGTTCTTAAAAAGTATGTTACAGGTTTTCTATATGTCCAATTTGGCAATACATCAAATTTTATAAATTCATTTAACATTAGCTTTGCCTTGTCCAATGGAATATCCTCTTCGTCCCAGGCAATTTCAGTCTTAAATTCATTGAGTTTATATTTGTTTTTCTTAAATGATATTTTTGATGGGGTATTTACGCTACGTTGTATAACCAAATAAGAACCGTCATTTAAACCCAATTCAGCAAAAAACACCTGTCCTTCAAAACCACCTTTTGTAAGGAAAAACTTTAATTTGTTGTTTATGTTTTTTAAGAGCAAGAAATCTATTACTGAGATAAGCAGAGTTTTTCCGAGATTATGTGTGTCTTTTTCGGTTTTCGTTTTGTCGGTTATTTCAGCTATAATAACATTAAGACTGTCATTGAATTCAATATTATTAAAATTATTTTCGTCATTTGAATATATTTTTGATAATTTCATGTTTTTAACCTTAATGCATCTAAGTCAGATAAATATTCAATTTTATCCAGAAGGAACAGAAATGAAAGCGAGTAAAGAAAGACCTCTTTTATACTTTCGGATGTTTGTTTTATTATACCGTTTAATAAGTCATCATAATTCATAATATCATTTTTCTTTATTTGTTCGATAATTATTCCTGCAATATTGACAACTGTGTATTTTGGATTAGTATGCTTATCCGGTTTTAACATTTCACAATTCCTTAATTCCTATATCGCAATTTACATACATGTAATGTAAAAAGACTCTAATCAGCTTTCTATTGTTTTTCAATTTATCATTGCTTACATCTAATATCAATTTATATAAATGATTTAAGATGTTTTCAAATGCTCCATATTCTTCTCGATGGATAAATATTTCTTCCTGCAGGTCACTTATAGTGTTATTATATTTTTTCTTAAAATCATCGTTTCTGGGGTCTTGAAGGAATGCTTTGATTTTATCAAAATCAGAATAAGATGATTTTAAGACGTTATCAAAATAATCCTTACCAAGTCTGTTTAATTTGTTTTTTACTTCAATAGGGATTTTCTTAAACTCATTTTGTATTTCCTTTAAATATTTTTTTGGTATTTTTGTTTCAGCAAAAGTAGTAATGATTTCCTGGATATCTTCTTCATAGAATTCAATTGGTAGTAGAAGTTTGTTTAATTCTAAAGTCTTAACAATGTCCGTATATTCTTGCAGCCATAGCTGAATACGTTCGATACCAATAATACGATTCACAACATCAATTTTCTCAGAAAGAACGTCTTCAATTTTGGAATCTTGTATGCCGGAAAGTTTTCTATTAGTAAATAGCAAGTAATAATCCAACTTTCCACTATCTTTTAATTTTTTTATCTTTGGCAATTCTCTATTTTTTAGCAATGTTTTGAAATCACTATCAGAACAACTAGCTTCAGGTTTCGTAGTATGTTTTGCCTGAACAATAAATTTGCCTTCCCAAGGTGAATTTTCGCTTGGGTATTTGTTCGATTTACCGGTAAATTTGGCATCTCTTCCACCATCTTTTCCTTTGGAAAAAACGATAGTACCTAAACCCAATATTTTTTCACATATCAGGGTAACCAAGCCCTCAAATTCCTCATCATTCAAATTATGCAATGGAAATCTTATATTCATACCCGCACCTCAATAATCTTCATAGTATCATTCCCGAAAATATCCACAACTTTCACCGCAACTTTATATTGCCCCGATTCGCATTCATGAAAAGGCGTTTTTAACTCAAGACTTCTGTCCTTTTTAGTACGGAAACTCTGCCACTCATTTTCAAATATAAAATCACCTGTCCAGACCTCTTCCCAATCTTCAAGTTTCATTTGCTTGTTTTCGTGTTCAATAAGTGTAACTATAAGAATTTGCTTTTTTTGTTGATGATTATATTCCCTCAATTTCATCAAACTTTCACCTACTAAGCAACTACATCAACAATAATACCTAGGAAAAACATATATTTCAACAAGAAATCCGCAGGAAAGCAAGAATCTTTTAGAATTCACCTGTAAAAAGCCTTTATTGGATAGACTTTGCCCTGAACTGATTATCAAGAGCTCTTAATTTTCATATATATTCTGATCTTTCATCAGTTGCCAAACTGACCTGAATCATTCATAAAAATTGCCGCTGCTATATTCATAAAATCAAAAGCAAATTTTTTCATCGGCACTTTTTACCTTGCAGGTGAGCCGATCTTACCGCATCAGTATATACAAAAGCACTTTCTTGACTTCCGAAACCTCTTGTGATAATTTTTTAGAGAAAACTCCCAATGGAACCTTCCGTTTATCAGAGTTATGCGGATGATATCCTATCCAAAGCTAAATCCGCTGCAGCAGCTTTCAGGTCTTACAACCAGGAGCAGGTCGACCACATTGTTGATGCTGTCTTTAAAGCCGCTTTTAATGCCAGGCTTGAGCTGGCGCAGCTGACCCTGGATGAGACAGGAATCGGGGTCTTTGAGCACAAGATAATAAAAAACTGCTGGGCCAGCCTGCTTGTCTATGAAAACATCAAGAATCAGAAAACAGTGGGTGAGATCTCCCATAATGAAAAGGAGGGCATCACCGAGATAGCCGAACCACACGGCCCTATCCTGGGAATGACTCCCCTGACCAATCCCACTTCCACAACCATCTTTAAAATACTGATCTCTATGAAGACCAGAAATCCCATTATCTTCAGCCCCATGGCGCAGCCAAAAAATGCTCCGCCAGGGCAGCAGAAATCCTCTATCACGCCGCCTTAAAGGCAGGAGCCCCGAAGCACTGCATCCAAAGACTGACAAAAAAGCATATCGAATATCTTAAACACATCATGAGCCACAGAAACCTTGCCTTGATTTTAGCAACCGGCACAAGACAGATAGTCAAGGCAGCCTATCTTTCCGGGAAACCTGTTATCGGGATAGGACCCGGCAATGTCCCGGTCTATGTGGATAAAACAGGAGACATGCAACTGGCAGCTGACAATATTTTCCTCTCAAAAACCTTTGACAACGGGACAGTCTGTGCTTCAGAACAGGCCCTTGTTGTAGAGAAAAAAGTGGGCCTCCAGCTTAAGCCCCTTTTTGAAGCAAAAGGATGTTTTTTCTGCAGCCAAGAACAAGCAGAAAAATTGGGAAAAGTCGCTTTTGATCCGGTTAACAAGCTTATGAAAGCTGAGATAGTCGGAAAATCTGCCAGATTCATCGCAGAAAAAGCCGGCTTCAGCGTCCCGGACAAAACAAAACTTCTTATCGCCCCCTGCAAGGGAGTGGGCCCTGGCCACCCCCTGTCCTACGAGATTCTGGCACCCATCCTCGCTCTATACAGCGTTGAAAGCTACAAAAAAGCTTTAGAGACATACAAGAAGTTGAACTCAATGGGCGGGCAGGGCCACACAGTCAGCATTTATACCACCCGCGAAAAAGTCATCCAGGATTTTGCTGCCAACCTTTCGGCCGGCAGGATCTGTGTAAACACTCCGGCAACACAGGGAGCCATAGGAGGGATCTATAATACCTTAAATCCCTCATTTACATTGAGCTGCGGAACCCAAGCCGGAAATATCTTTACAGACAATATCACCACCACTCATCTGTTAAACATCTACAGAATCGCCCGCAGAAGGCCGAACGCGAGATGGTTTTCCATCCCGGAAAAAATCTGGTCAGACCCAAAAACCGATGCCGATAAGATCAAAACCTTATACAATAAAAATTATGGATCATCTCCCGATTAGTTGTCAAAAGCCTGAATGATTTTCAATGAAAAATAGCGTAAGTCATGATAACCATAGGCTTTACGTTTAATTACTTTGATTTTATTGTTCACTCCTTCCAGTTTGCTAGTATGGATCGG
>JAUWNW010000052.1 GCA_030612445.1 Candidatus Aminicenantota bacterium | reverse complement strand
GCATGATGCCTCCAATTGGGAGCCGGCTTTTATTAACCTGAATTATTCACACTGGCATGGACACAGGTAAGTCCCTTCCTGTCCTCACAACGCTCTCCTCGAGATTCTCTCGAGGAACCATGCCCGCGTTGTTCCGGATGGCTTTCTCAGGGATTTACCAGTATCCAGGCCAGCTCTTTTCCTGTTAATTCAGTTGTTGATATATTTTAAAGAAAATAATATAATTGTCAAGAAAATAAATTAAAAAAGTAACAAATAGGGATAAAAATGGATAATAATAAGACAAAGGCCGAAGAAAACATGGCGGATAATATGGACAGAAAGATAATCCGGGCCCTGAATGAGAATGCCCGCAGGAGCTTCCGTGAAATCGCCAGAGAAACAGGAGCATCTGTCACTTCTATTATTCATAGAGTAAAGAAATTTGAAGGGTCTGGGGTCATAAAAGGATATATTCCGCTTGTGGATATGGATTACTTTGGCATAAAGATGATAGCGATCATTGCGTTGAGAATTTCTCAAGGAAAATTATTGGAAACGCAGAGGAATATTGCGGAGGACACACGTGTGGCTGCTGTATATGATATTACCGGAGAATGGGATTCTATTGTTATCGGATATTTCCGGGACCGGGCTGACCTGAATGATTTTATTAAGAATCTTTTAGCGAGTGAAAATGTTGACAGCTCTGTAACTCATATTGTATTAAATGTAGTAAAAGAAGAGAGGCGCATAAAAGTGTAATTTTAATTATTAAAGAAGGTTACATGCGAAAAAAGAGGATTTCTTCTGTATATATAATTTTATTCCTATTGGAGCTTACTGTTTTATCTCCAGCCCAGGATAAACAGATAGAGGATTTGAACTTATTTGTCTCAAGAATAAAGGAGGTATTGGAGGCAAGAGATATCAATTCATACCTTGAATTATTTTCACCCGAAATCCGAGCGCTGGAAAAAGCCAAAATCTCTAGTATGTTTGCAGATTTTAAGATGGATACAGTATCGGTCTATCCTGTTTCCATAAGTGGCGAAAAGAAGGGGGCGCCAGAGGTATATCTGAGAATGTTTTTTGAAAATCCTTATTCAGTAATCCTTGAATTGTGGCAGTTTTCTCTGATCAAGGAAAAAAGCTCCTGGCAGGTTACTAATAATGAGCATTTAGGGGAAAGCAAGCGGCTTTTTAAACTTGAAATTCCTTCAGAAAAAATTGAACAGGTGAAAAGCTTTGAGTTTAAGCACAAGGATATTTCTATCCGATTTAAGGACGCTGTCCTCTTCTATGATAATATCCCGGACCTGGAGACTGCTCTTATTGTGACCGGCAAGGGGGAAATGACATTTTCGCCTTCTCATCCAAGGGAACAGCATCAACTTGAATTGATATACAAAAACCGGATTCTTAATGATAAACTGGATTATGTTTATTTGCGTTTCTCAAATTCTGTTTTCAAAAAAAATGCCAGAATTATTAAAAAAACAGATGAAGTCTTGCCGGTGACTGAGTCAGATAGAAAAAAAGCCTATTCACTTTTTACAAAACATTATTCCCGCTCATTTACAGTAAAGAATTCTTTGGACAATGAATTCTTATCCTTATTACCACAGGGGGATGAAGCTGTAATCGAGTTTGAAGGGGCTAGATTAGGTGATATTTCCTATACTTATTCTCCTTTTTCCGAAGACGAAATAAATTTCTATCAATGGAAGGAAAGCAGGATCATCAACCTTTATTCCCCCCCGCTTGATAAGAAGCAGAAAAGGTTTTTTATTTCTTTTGGGCAGAAGTTTGATGTAAAAAATTATGAGATCGATATTGACTATAACCCGGAAGAAATGTTTTTTGCTGGAAAAGCAAAGATCAAAATAGAAACCAAAGTCGGACTCCTGGATGGGATTAAATTAATGTTGAATCCAGAGTTTGAGATTTTGCGTATTAATGATGAAAATAAGCGGGAATTGTATTATACCAGGGATGATTTACGGAAGATTGTTTATATTTACTTTCTTAACCGCCCTTCAAGGGGACAAGTAAGCTATATGGAAGTTTATTACCGGGGCAAGTTGCCTTACTCAGTTGAAAAACCAGAGGAAAAAGAGGCTGATAATATTCAAAAGATGAGGGCGGCACATAATCGCTTATATGATACTTATCTATATACTCGCTCTGATTACTGGTATCCTTTGACTTCGGATGAAGACTATTTTACTGCTCGTTTTAAGGTGACCGTGCCACCTGATTACCAAGCTGTTTCCAATGGCAAATTAGTTGAGAAATACCAGTTGCAGGGGCTGAAAGACGTTGAAGATGTCGGGAAAATGGGAAACTCTGTTTTTGTGTTCGAAGCGAAGAAGCCAGTAAAATACCTTTCTTTTTTGGTTGGTAAATTGACAAAGATCGAAGAAGATTCATATTCGGTTCCGTTGCGATATTCCAGAGCCAGCAATTCTTATGCTGATAAGTGGGATGTGTTTGCAGGCGCAGGGGATATTCTGCAGTTTTATATAAAGATATTTGGTGCTTTTCCTTATGAGAAACTATGGATTATTAAAAGGCCATGGGATACGCGCGGAGGCTCTAGTCTGGCTTCGTTTATCGTGCTGAATGAATTATTGCCTATGCTATCCAATCCAGGCCTAAAGCAAAGGACAGACAGCCCAGTGGACCTATCCCGTTGGAAGGAATATTTTTTAGCACATGAGATTGCACATCAATGGTGGGGTCACGGTTTGGATTGGGATTCATATCGGGATATATGGTTGAGTGAAGGAATATCCCAGTTTGCATCGATTCTTTTTTTAAAAGAAAAATATGGAGATAAAGTTTATAATCGAATTTTAGAAAAGATTTCCAGAGGGCTTAAAAAGAAATCTAATTGGGGTGGAATAACAATGGGCTCCCGGATAAGTCATTTCAACTATGAGGCTTATCAGGCTATTGTGTATAATAAAGCAGCATTGGTTTTAAACATGTTAAAGGACTTACTGGGAGATGAGCTTTTTTTTGCAGGAATAAAAAGGTTCTTCAGCCGGCATAAATACAGCGCTGCAACAACAGTTGCATTTATGAATGTTTTTCACGATATCTCAGGAAAGGATTTGGAATTATTTTTCGAAAAATGGTTTGATTCTTATAAACTTCCTGAAGTAAGAGCATCGCATTCCCTTATCACAGAAGAGGATGGCAGTATCCTCAAATTTAAATTTGTTCAGACTAAGGAACAGTTTGTTTTCCCTTTGTGGCTGGAATGGAGAGAAGATGGAAAAAAAATACGTAAAAAAATTATAATCAATGATAGGGTCGGCAACTATGAATTTAGGGTAATAAGCAAGCCGGAGAAGATAAAGATTAATCCGAACAAAGCGGTTCCGGGAAATTTCCATTTTAAATAGCTGGTAGCCTGAACTATTCATAAAAAAATGGCGATTAAAATTAAAAACAAAACCGGAAAAACGGTTAAAACAATCATTCTCGAAAAAATCTTGTATATCGCTGAAAAGAAAATAGTAATAAAAACATCGCAATTTTTTTATGAATAGTTCAGGATAGCTGTTTAATCAGGTAGGTCAGTTGTATTGATCTTGAAGCGTTTTATTTTCTCATTCAATGTAGTAGGTTTGAGTCCCAACAGGGCGGCAGCTTTTTTTTGTACGCCTTTGGTCTTTTTGAGGGCAGTGATTATGGCATGTTTCTGAAAGAGGCGAGTTTGTTCTTTTAAGTGAAGATTTTCCTTTGGAAGAGAGATGTTCATTGGTTCTTCAGACTCTGATGAAAGGAGAAGAGGAGGGAGGTTTTCCCGGGTTATAATATCAGATGTGCTAAAAACGACAGCTCTTTCAATTAAATTTTCTAACTCCCGGATATTTCCAGGCCAGTGATACTCCTCTAATATCTCCCTAACCTCTTCTGTAACTTCATAAATATCTTTATTGTTTTCTTTGCTGTATATGTTCATAAAATGTTTAACAAGTAAAGGGATGTCCTCTTTTCGATCTCGAAGAGGAGGAATCTCAACTTTAATTACGTTCAGGCGGTAGTAAAGGTCTTCTCGAAACTGTTTTTCCCGGATCAGGTCTTCCAGCTCTGTATTGGTTGCTGCTATCAGCCTTGTATCGACTTTTATGGTCTTGGTGCCTCCCAGTTGCATGAAGTCTTTCTCCTGCATAACCCGGAGTAATTTTGCTTGAGTCTCCAGGTTTATTGAAGAAATTTCATCAAAGAAGATAGTTCCTTGGTCTGCTGTTTCAAAAAGCCCTTTTTTTTGGCTGACTGCCCCGGTAAAAGCTCCTTTTACATGGCCGAAAAGGTGGCTTTCCAGTAAGTCCGGGGGAAGAGAGCCGCTGTTGACGGTGATGAAGGGAAAATTGTAACGGTCGCTGTTCTGGTGAATAGCTTGTGCGACTAGTTCTTTGCCTGTGCCGCTTTCTCCTTGAATAAGAATGGTGCTTCGAGTAGGAGCTGAAGCTTTGATTACTTCAAAAACGTCCTGCATCACCTTGCTTTTACCTATGATATTATTAAAACTGAATTTTTTCTTGAGTTGGTTTTTAAGACGCAGATTTTCCTCCCGAAGTTTTTTGTGCTCAATTGCCCTTTGAATAGTCAGAAGCAGTTCGTCGTGTTTGAAGGGTTTCTGGATATAATCAAATGCGCCGATTTTCATGGTCGAGATGGCTGATTCTACCGAAGCATAGGCTGTTATTATTATTATTATTGCTTTAGGGTCTTTTTTTTTAATTTCTTTAAGGGTTTTTATTCCATCTATTCCAGGCATTAAAAGGTCGAGCAGAGTCAGGTCAAATGCTCCGGGTGTGTGTTTTTTTAGAGCTTCTTCTCCCCTGAAAGAACTCTCTATTTTGTATCCCTCAGAAGTTAAAAGTTCTCCCAAGACATCATGAATAATAGATTCGTCATCAATAATATGAATCAATCCAGTTTTATTCATTTTCCCTTATAAGGTATTTTTTTTTAGGCTTTTCATTTTTATCTAACTCCATAGGGATGAAGATCTTAAAGGTTGAGCCTTTTTTAACTTCACTCTCTACAGATATACGGCCTTCATGCTCTTTTATAATAGCATAACTGATCGATAAACCTAAGCCGGTTCCTTTTCCGATACCTTTTGTAGTAAAAAATGGGTCGAAAATGTTCGGGAGATGTTGAGTTTTTATTCCTGTCCCAGTATCCTGAATTTTAATAACGGCCTGGTTCTCTTTTTTAGAAAGCTCAATTATCAAGGTCCCCCCGTCCGGCATAGCATCTATTGCATTCAAAATAATATTTATAAATACTTGCTGCAGTCTTTCCCCATGGGCCCAGATTGGATTGATATAATCCAAGCTCAGTTCCAGGCGGATATTTAAATTTCTTAATTTATAATCAATAAGCGATATGATCCCTTCCAGGGTTTCTTTTAAATCGACTTGGTAAAGCATTGATTCCGATGGATTACGTGCGAAGTTCAACAGGCTTTTAACAATTCGGGCAACCCTTTCAGTTTGAGCTTCAATTTTTTTCAATATCTGGGAATGAGAAGGTTCTACCATTTTTTTTTGCAGTAGCTGTACATAGCTGGAAATACCGGTTAAAGGAGTATTGATTTCATGGGCAACACCAGCTGAGAGAAGCCCTACTGAGGCAAGTTTTTCAGAAGTGATGACCTGTTGCTGCAGAGAAATCTTTTCTGTTGTATCTTCAAATACGATGATTGTCCCATAAGGATTCATGGTGTTATCTAGTAAAGGAGTTTTCGCGATGTCAAATATTTTTTCCTCGCCCGAAGGGATTTTAATCGATATTTCACTCATAAGACGGAATCCTTGTTGAGTATCTGGAGGAAACAGAGCTGAATAATTGGATTTTCCCATAATATGAATTAATTTTTCCCCCAATACTTCTTCTTTTTTTCTTTGGAATGTTTCTTCCAATACCCGGTTCCAGCCTGTGATTTTTCCATTCTGGTCAAGAACTGCGACCCCTACCGTAAGGCTTTCAATAATATTTTCACTATAATCTTTGAGCCTTTCCAGTTCTTTGGCACGTATGTTTGCCTGTTCATAGAGATAAGCGTTCTCAAGTGCCAGAGCCATGGGTGATGATATTGTTCTTAACAGTTCCCAGTCTTCAGAGCTTAGCAGCGTATTATCGCACTTTTTTCCCATGGCAAGGCAGCCGATCAGTTTATTCTCAACAGTCAAGGGCATCACATGGAAAAACCCGTAGGAAGATAGGCCGTGAAAACTTTTCTGAAGGTCTTTTCTGTTGCTTAAAGAGTATTCAGATATGAATTCTGTCTTTTTTAAATGATAATAAAGCTTTTCTTCAAGAGAAATCCGGGTTCTATTTGAAGTAGTGTTACCGAGAGATTTCAGGATTGTAAAAGATCCCTCCTTCTTGTCTTCTGGTAAAAGCAAAGCGATATATTTTAGAGAGAGGGCATTTGTAATAAGGTCCAGGAGAGATTGCGATAGTTTCTGTAGGTTTCTTTCCCGGCTGAGTTCTTGACTTATAGTAAGCAGAGTTTTTCTATATTTATAGCTTCTTTTGTAAGTGACTCTGTCTATCAGGGCTTGCGTGAGTTTTTTTACTGGTGTGAATAGCGTTGCCCCCAGGATTATAGCAAGAATTCCTAAAATCAGGGCTTGAAGCTTGTTCTCTGGAAAAATATTTGTCTGGGAACTGACGATGAAGTACAGAAGAGCGATAAAAACATAAGAAAAGATCAAAGGGACGGTTTTTTTAAGAATTATTTCTATATCAATAAGTTTGTACCGGGATATAGAGTAGGCAAATGTCAGGGGAATTAAAGCTTGAAAGATAACAGTGAGTTCAGCTGCCATTGGCGGAATTTGTCCCAATAAATAGGGTATAACATAGAAAAAAGTAAAAGGGATAATTCCGAATCCAAGTCCATAGGCAATCCATTTCAACTGTTTTTTCATGGTAACATTAGAGGCTTTCAGAGTGTCATTAAGGATAACTGCAAGGGCAATTAAGGAGAAAATGGCAAAATGGAGTAGATCAAGTTTTTCAGTGGTTTCATAGTACTGAATGATAAAATTATCGTTTAATTTCAGGATATTTGGTAAGTGAATAAATATTTTGGCTATAAGAAGAGCAGCTCCCGGAAAGTAGAGTAGATTAAGAGATGATATTTTATCTTCAAGAATTTTTTTTCGTCTAGGGAAGATAATAAAAAAGTGAAGTAGCAAAGGGGGGAAGATGAGGAAACCGATCTTATCCAGCCAGTAAAATACGCTGTCAAGGAGATTGAGTTCTCCGGTAGGGGAATAAATGTGATAAGTGTAAAATGCTAGTGAGACTAGGAAGAAAAAGACATACGGCAGGGAAAGCGGCTTTCTGGCTTTAAAAAGAACAATACAACCTATGACCAGAGTGGTCAGACCGATAAGGGCTAGATAGAAATAAATCAGGTTGGTCCCTTTCTGAGCTATGAATAAAGCAGGGGTGGTCAGATAACCCTCGTGGACGATCTCATAAGTAGCTTTTTGGTTGAGAGTTACTGCTTCCCATAGTTTTTTTGCTACATCGATTTGATTTTGAACCGGGCTGCCGTTGATCTTATAAAGAATATCCCCTTTCTTGATACCGCCTTGTAGGTAGGCCTGGCTGTTTTTGTCAACCTTAACAGCAGTAAGCCCGTCTGGTTTTTGTTTCCAGATAACTCCGTCAGTAGGTTCTTGCCAAGTTATTTTTTTTGAGACATTTAAACCGCCTAAGACGAGCAGGGCTAAGATCGGGAGGATGGCAAAATATAGCTTCTTGTTCATAAAAAAACCTGTCATGAGTAATTTAGGTTAGTAATATATAGGGTTAGTCAATTTAATATAGAGTGTTTCGTCGACCTTATAGCCCATTTTATCCCTGGCTGATTTAAGAATTTCCTCAAGGAAGGGTTTTCTTTTAGGCCTAGCGGTTCGGTATTTCTTAAAAGGATGTTACTCATATAGTCATTTTCTTGATCTTTGACGTTTTGAAGTGGAGACTCGAAGTTGGCAGCACTTATGCTAAAGGAAGTAATGATGACTAGTATTATAAAAAGCAGGAAAATCGAGATATAAATCTTTTTTTTCACTCTTATAAATTAAAGCTTTACCTTATATTTGTCAACATCCCTATCATCAGGCATATTGACAAATATTGGAGGATTATCTAACATAACATAAATAGAGCGATTAATAATGCCATATTTTCAATGCCGATTAGCTACTGAAGAAGGTCAGGTCATTTCACAATCTTCTTTTTCTCTTTCAAGGAATGAGTGTAAAAAACACTTTGAGATAAAAGGTTTTTGCATTTTATCGATAAAACGGGATTGGAAACGCATAGATATCCTAGATATTCCTTTTGGAAAGAAGATTAAAAGCAAAGATTTTATCATGTTTAACCAGGAACTTGTGTCTCTTATTAAAGCTGGATATCCGATCCTTAAATGTATAGAAATTATTACCGGCCGAGTAAAAAATACTCATCTTAAAGAGTTGCTTATGGTTATTGGAAATGATGTCCGGGATGGTAAGTCCCTCTCAGAAGCTTTTTCTCAAGGCAGGGAAAAAATTTCTACTGTATATATTGCAGCCTTAATGGCTGGGGAACAAAGCGGGAACCTGGCTGAGACCATTAATAGCTATATTGAATATGAAAAAGTTATTTCCCGGACAAAGCAAAGTATTAAAAGGGCGGTGATATACCCGGCCCTTCTGCTGGGGCTCTCCTTTGCTCTATTGGCTTTGATCATGAATTTTATCATTCCCCGTTTCTCAAATTTCTATTCTGAATTCGGAGCTCAGCTTCCCGCCCTTACTTCAGCTCTGGTATCGTTTTCGCTGTTTATCAAAAAGCGTTTTTATGTCGGCCTTATTTTGCTTGCTGTTTTAGCGATTGTCTTGATTCAGATGGGCCGCAAGGAAAAAAGCCAAATCTGGCTGGACAGGCTTAAAATGATGATCCCATATGCCAATAAAATCTGGGTCGAGGTTGCGGTTGCCCTCTTCTCCCGGACCCTGTGGCTTCTGCTTGAAGGGGGAATATCTCTCATATCAGCTGTAAATATCGCTTGCAAGGCTGTCCCAAACAGGTACCTCAGAAAAAGAATGTCAAACCTGGCTGAATCTATAAGACATGGGGAGAGTCTTTCAAATTCAATCGACAGGGCCGGTTTTTTTGATCCTTTGGCTCTGGATATGATCCGGATCGGAGAATCTTCGGCCAACCTTGACGGTATGCTTAAAGAAGTAGCTGAGGTTTATGATGAGAGGATTCAAGGCAAGATCGATACTTTTGTCTCCTTATTTGAACCATTGATAATTATTTTTATGGGATTGATTGTGGCTTTGATGCTCCTTTCAGTCTACATTCCAATTTTTAATTTAATAAGAGTTGTAAGGTGAAAAATAATAACAGAAAAGAAGAACTCGAAAAGAATCTCATAGCTGCAGAAGAGAAGACCAGGAAATTGGCAGAAAGATATAGTGTTCCCTATGTTGACCTCTCGTCATATGTTTTTAACCGGGAATTGGTTCAATCATTCCCTGTCGATTTTCTTTACCGTTCGGATTTTATACCTCTGGAAGAAGATGAAAACATCATGAAAATAGCGGTTGCTGATCCTTCAAATATTTCTGTCATTGATTCAATAGAGTCCTTTTGTGGGAAAAAAATTATTGTGTTCGCTGCTTCTCAACTGGGAATTCATGAGGCTCTCAGAAAAAGTGAGACAGCGCTTCAGGTTCTTAAAGATGCAACTGAAGGCTATATTGTCCAGGTTTTGGATAAAGATGGCTTAGATCAGGAAGATTCGATTTCGGTTGAGAGATTAGCTGAGCAGGATGATTCCATAATAAAACTAGTTAATTCTATTATTTTCACTGCGGTTCAGAAGCGAGCCAGTGATATCCATATAGAATCCCGGGAAGAAGGAATGGTCATCAAGTTTCGTATTGATGGTGTGTTAGGCAAGGCAATGGAGCCGATCGATAAAAAATTCCAGTCGCCCATAATCTCACGCATAAAAGTTATGTCTGACTTGGATATAGCAGAAAGAAGAGTGCCTCAGGACGGGAAATTCCGCCTAAAGATCAAAGATAAAACTATTGATTTTCGCGTTTCTATCATGCCAAGTATCTTTGGCGAGGATGCTGTTATTCGAGTTCTGGATAAAGATATGATCACTGCAGCCATTTCCGAATTGAAATTATCTCTCCTGGGATTTTCCGATAATGTCCTGGAGAGGCTTAAAAGATACATAATAAAGCCTTATGGCATGTTGCTGGTTACTGGACCTACGGGCAGTGGAAAAACAACGACTCTCTATACTGCCATAACGGAGATTAAATCACCTGAGGACAAGATCATTACTATTGAGGACCCGGTTGAGTACCAGATCGATGGTATTACCCAGATTCCTGTGAATGAAAAAAAAGGACTTACTTTTGCCCGGGGATTAAGGTCGATATTGCGGCATGATCCGGACAAGATCATGGTGGGTGAGATACGAGATCCCGAGACTGCTCAGATAGCTATCCAATCAGCCCTGACCGGCCATCTGGTTTTCACAACAGTTCATGCTAACAATGTTTTTGATGTTATCGGACGTTTTCTACATATGCAGGTCGATCCTTTCAGCTTTATTTCCGCACTGAACTGTATCCTTGCTCAGAGGTTAGTAAGGGTACTCTGCCCTAATTGTAAAAAAAAGATTGAATTAAGTGATAATGAACTGCTTGAATCCGGACTTGACCCGGCAAAATATAAGCACAAAGTTTTTTATGAGGCCTCTGGATGTCCGGAATGCAATCAAACCGGTTACCAGGGTAGAACTGCAATTGCCGAGTTTCTTGAATTGTCGGATGAAATACGAGAGATGATTCTGGATAAAAAGCCGCTTTCTGAAGTCAGAAAACAGGCAAAAAAGGAAGGATTGATATCTTTACGGGAAATAGGTTTACAAAAAACCTTAAATGGAGTAACTAGCCTGAAAGAATTAAATAAAGCTACGTTTGTTGAATGATTCAGGTTAATCGGTAATATTTAAAGTGGAAACTATAACAGAGAAGTTAAGGGATTATTTCACCCGTATTCCTATGCCGCTGGCTGTTTTTCAGTTTTCTTCTACTTATCTCAGTGGCTTGTTTTTATCATCCAAGGACAAAAAAATTAAATCTTATTTTGTTCAGCCGTTGGGAGAGAATGTGCTGGAGCCTTCTTTTTATAAAAAGAATATCATAAATTCCGGCTCCCTTGAAAAAAGCATGAGAGCAGGTTTAGCCCGATTGAAAAGCTCAGAGCATAAAGTTATTTTCTTGCTTCCGGAACTGTCTCAAAAAATCTTTATATTCCCATTTGAATCGCTACCGCCTTCTCCGGAAGAAAAAGAAGAGTACATCCGTTTTAAAATAAAAAAACAAATGCCGCTGATGCCGAAAGACAACCGGATTGCATTTGATCTAATCTATGCAAAAAACAAAGGAAAGGTTTTTGTTTCCATTGCCAGAGAAGCTGTTATTAGGGAATATGAAGAATTTTTTCGTAAACAGAAGTTGAAAATCAGGATGGCCTCAGTACCTTCTCTAGGCTTGATTAATTTACTTGCTTCAGAGAAAGAGAAAGACTTTGCCTTGGTCAATATTGAAGATCATTCATTTACTATGATAGTGGTTGTCAATTCTGAGATAGTCTTTTACCGGCAGAAGACTTTGGTAGCCAAAACTGAAGTTCCTGAAGCCCTGAAGCAGAAAACTGAAAATATACAGCGGGAAATTATTAATACTGCTAATTTCATTGAGGATAAGGAGAAGCGGAAGATCTGTTCTTTAATAATCAGATTTGGGGTGTTGGATTCGGATACAGAAATAATGCAAAAGCTTAAGGAAAAGCTTGATATACCGATTCAAACTATTGAATCATCAGTTAAGTTGAAAATACCTTCTTTTGAGAAGAGGATTTTAGCCCCCTTGATAGGACAAGTACTTTGAAGACGCGAAAAAAAATATATATAAACCTTGCCAGCCGGCCTCTAAAAAACCGGAAGCTTTTTTATTTTATTTTCGGTTTGCTCGGAGTGGCAACTCTGATTTTTTCCATTTACGGAGGAGTGGTTTATATTAAATACAGGCTTGAATCTAAAAATATAAATGCTGCTATTAATAGAATTGAAAACAGGAAAATAAATATTCAGAGGATGGATAATAAATTTACTGATCAAATTGAAAAAGCTTCTTTGGAGAGTCAAGCAGAAGTGGATATGATCAATGGTATTATATATAAGAAAAGTTTTTCCTGGGTCGAATTTCTATCCATTTTCGAAAGAGCTCTTCCAGAAGCCTGTTATCTGGTATCTTTTGACCCGGTATTTAAGGAAGGCGCGAGCGTTTCGGTCAATTTAAAAGTCGCTTCTCCTGATTTAAGCCGACTTCTTAAACTGATCAATAATTTAAACTCATTAAGATTCAGGAATATTAGATTAATCAATGAGTCGATAGCCGAAAACGGATTATTTATCTATGAAATATCTTTAAACTATGAAAGAACTATTTGATCTTTTAAGAAAGAAAGAGCGAAAAGTACTGGGAATAACAGTGCTTTTATTACTGGTGTCTTTAGTTTTTTATTTTTTTATTGGGTTGGGGGAAAAAAGAAGATATTTTCGCTTAAATGAATCATTTTCTGCTGAAGAAAAAAATATTCAGGATCTAAAGACCAATCAGGATGAGAAAAAGCTCGAATGGAACAGGTGGAAGAAAGCCTCTCTGGATATTGAGGGCTTACAGAACAATTATTTTTATGACAAAGAAGATATTATCCAGGATTTAAGACAGGATTTGGAGAAGGTTTTTAGCAGAAATAGCATTCCATCTCCCAAGATAAAATATAATTATAATGCGTTGAAAGTAGAAAAAATTAACAATATGACAGCAAGTTTTAATATAGAAGGTTATTATCATTTGATTCGAAAATTTATTTATGACTTGGAGAATTTCCAGAAATTTTTGGTCATAGAAAAAATTGATTTTATAGAAATAAATACGAACAGCGGATTCCTGAAGATAAAATTAACTGTAGCTGGATATTATTATGAGAAATAGACATTCATTATTTAAGGTTATTTGTTTTTTAATGGGTCTTATGTTCTGGGAATGGACAGCATTTGGGATACCCCAGAAAGAAACTAATAAAGAGTTTAAACACCAAAACCTGGTAAGAAAAGACCTGCTGAGCAAAAAGATAGTAAAGTTAAAACCGCAGGAGAGAAATATTTTTAAACCAGATAAGAGGAGAAAGCCTTCCGTAATGTTAGAAGATGTCGGCCTTATTCAGGGAATTCCGCAAGAGGAGCTTCCCACAGAGAAAATAAATAAGAATAAAGCCGCTTCCGATTCAATGAGCCTCAGATATATCGGATATGTCGGCTCTCTGGAAAAAACTGTTGCGCTTGTTATTTTTGAAGACCAAGCTCTAGCAGTTAAAAAAGGCGATATGGTTTCAGAAAGTTTTAAAATATTAAATATCACCCGGAAAGAAATTGAATTTGCCGGGCGGGACTCTATTACACGGAAGGTTTCCTTAGAGGGGGAAAAGCGATGAAAAAGCCAGCATTTATTTGTATAATAGCGCTGACATTTTGGAGTTGTGCCACATTCAGCCAAAACTATAAGCTGGGCAGTAAAGAGCTAATAGCAAAAAATTGGGATAAAGCGATTGCATATTATGAGAAGGCCGCCTTAGAAAACCCTAAGAATTCGGTTTATAGATTAGCTTTATTACGGGCAAAGATGTCTGCCAGCTTAGTATATTTAGCTCGTGCCCGTTCCCTTTCTGTAGAGGGAAAAAAAGTTGAGGCGCTTGATGCTTATAAGAAAGCATTGGCATATGATCCGTCCAATCGCCGGCTTGTAGAGGAAGCCCGCCGCCTGGCTGAAGGAAAGCCGGAGGAAAAAGAAGCTGAGCTTACCAGCATCGAACTGCCTATCAAACTTAAGACAGCCAGGGATAAGATAGACCTTAAGTTTCCCCAGGAAATAAGCCTCCGTTCCATATTTGAGGCCTTGGGGAAATATTCGGAGATAAATCTTATCTTTTATGAAAGTTTTCGGGATTTGCCTTTTTCCATCGACCTTTCCGGCTTGAATTTTGAACAAGCCGTCAATACCCTGTGTATGGCTACTAAGAATTTTTTTAGGATAATCAATGATAAAACGATATTGATCATTCCGGACCTTCCCCAGAATCGCATGAAGTATGAACTGGTCGGGATAAAAACATTTTATTTATCCAATATAACGGCCCAGGATATTCAGCAGCATATAATGCAGCAGCTCCGTTCCCGGACTAAAGTTCCGACAGTATCGATCAATAAAGAATTAAACTCTTTAACCATCAGAGACACTCCGGACAGGCTAGAGTTGGCCGGGAAATTGATCCGGCTTTGGGACAAGCCCAAAGGGGAAGTCATAGTCGACCTGGAGATAATGGAAGTATCGCGTCAAAAGATCAGGAAGTGAGGGCTGGATCTAAGCACTCGTTCTGTGGGGCTGCAGTATAATGATGGAAGCGCATCGGACTCAGGTTCTTTTGATCTTTCCGGGCTGGATTTTTCCAAAATAGGAAATTACCAGATATCTTTCCCCTCAGCTCTGCTGGATTTCCTTGAGTCCGAAGCAGATACAAAGATCATCGCCCAACCGCGACTGCGGGGAGTGCATGGGGAAAAAATGGAATATATTGTCGGAGATGAGATCCCGATTCCCAGGACCACGTTTTCTCCCATAGCCGCTGGAGGAGTGAGCTCTCAGCCTATCACCAATTTTGAATATAAAAATGTTGGGATAGAAGTCTATATAACCCCTACTATTCATTTTGAAGACGAGGTTACCCTTGAGCTTGAATTAAAAGTCAAAGCCCTTGGTGGATCAGGGTTTGGTGACCTTCCCATTATTACAACCAGGGAAGTGAAGAATATTATCCGCCTTAAGGACGGAGAAACTAACCTGTTGGCCGGGCTGCTTAAGGATGAGGAACGGAAGACCTTAAAGGGGATTGCAGGCATTAAAAGCATTCCCCTGCTCGGAAGTCTTTTTTCAAATACCGACCAGACCATTCAGCAGACTGATGTTGTGCTTACGATCACACCCTATATTATCCGGAAGATTCCTCTAAGCAAAGAAGATAAAAAACCGTTGTGGATCCCTCTGGAAGACAGCTTGTCCGGAAGTAAAGAGGGGCAAGTTTCTGGTTTGGTCTATCCTGGAACTGATGCAATAAGAGGAGCTGTCAGTGATGCCGCTACTCGTGAAAGACAGGAAGAACCAGGAGTCAGCCGGGTAACTCTTAATCCTCCTCGTTACGAAGGCCCAAAAAACAGAAATTTCCGCATAAATGTCAACCTGAATGCCTTGGAAGAGATCCAGAATATGTCTCTGAGTATTACTTTTAATTCCCAGGTAATCCAGCTGGCTGAGATAACAAAGGGAAATGTGATTCAGAGGCTGGGGGAGAAGCCGTCTTTTCTTGAGCATATCAATAATCCCGGCGGAACCTGCACTATCGGGCTTTCTACTGATCAGATAGATTCAGGATTTAAAGGGACAGGAAGGATCGTTACTTTAGTGTTTAAAACAGTGGGCAGCGGGGAAAGCGTTATCTCTATAACCGGCCTTTCAGCCCACAGCCCTTCTGGTGATCCTGTTCACCTGGAAACCAATGAGAGCCACATAAGAGTCCGATAAAGACAGGAAAACCAGAAAAAACAGAAAAGCCAGGAAAAACAGGGAAATCAGTCTGATTTTAGAGTTATATACAGCAATTTGCGGACTAAATCCCTCGTTATTTAAAATAACTATGAATTACTCTGCTTTTTCTGGTTTTCCTGCATTTCCTGCTTTCCCTGCCTTTTGTTGGATTTTCTGTTTTTCCTGTCTTTTCTGTTTTTACTGATTTTCCTGTTTTTTCTGTTTTCCCTGCCTTTTGTTGGATTGACTTAAGCGGGCGATTTGGTTAAAATCTTTGCATCCGGCGGTGTAGCTCAGTCGGTTAGAGCATACGGCTCATATCCGTAGTGTCGGGGGTTCAACTCCCTCCACCGCCATTTGCATTCTTAAATTGTTTCATTGCTAAAAAGTTTAATTAGCTGAAGGTGAATTCTTAGGTTGATACATGGCTACATTGTTAAAAAATGCTGCAATATTGCCGTTCTTACAAGCTGCTGCCTACTAACTGTTGTTCCTGGTTTTAATGAATTTCCTGTCTTTCTTTTTATTACTGCTTTTCCAGAAGTTTTCTTAACAATGAAACAATGTAACAATGAAGCAATGATTCTTCAGTAAGAAAGCAATGGTCTTAGAAACTGTAAAAAAAACTATTCGAAGGTTCAATCTCTTTAAAAGAGGCGATAAAATCCTGATCGCCTGTTCCGGGGGTGCCGACTCTGTCTGCTTGCTTCATGTGTTGCTGGAGCTGAGGAAGGATTGGGAGCTTGAACTTGCAGTGGGGCATTTCAACCATAAAATCAGGCAGGAGTCGGATGAGGATGAAAAGTTTGTGGAAAAAATTGCCCGGAAATATTCTCTACAATTTTATTCCGCCTCCCAGGATGTAAAGCTTTATGCTGAGGAAAGAGGGAAAAACCTGGAGGAGGCGGGGAGGGAGCTCAGGTATGATTTTTTAAGAAAAACCAGAGATAAAATCGGAAGTGCCAGAATCGCCACTGCCCATACCATGAATGACCAGGCAGAAACTGTGCTTATGCGGATATTGCGGGGGAGGGGGTCACGGGGTCTGGCTGGTATCTTTCCGGTGGTGGATGACATTATTGTCCGTCCTTTACTGAGGGTAGAACGGAAAGAGGTTGAATATTATCTAAGCCGAAAAGAGATCGACTACCGGGTGGATAAAAGCAATTTTGACCCTGTTTTTCTCCGCAATAGGATAAGAATGGAACTGCTTCCTTATCTGCTTGAAAATTATGAACCCGGGCTGGTTTCCAGCCTTGGGCGTACAGCAGAAATTATTTCAGAAGAAGATGCCGAACTTGAAAAAATGGCTTATGAAAAAGCGCAGACAATGCTTAGAGCTGAAGAAAAACATATCAGCCTTGACCTTGCCTGCTTGAGAAACTTATCTTTGGTTTTGCAGAGAAGAGTTGTTAGGATTTTTATCCGCCGTCTTCGGGGAGATATAAGGGGTATTTCCTTTGCTGATGTCGAATCTGTACTTCAGTTAGGTCGGGGCAAGGAATTTCATTTAGAAAAAGGCCTTGTATTAAAGAATGAGAAGGGACGATTGATTCCCAGGGAAGAATTACTACCTGCCCTTGATTATAAATATGAATGGGAGGGAAAACAGATTCTTAATATTAGGGAAGCGGATTTGAGATTTGAGGCCAGGAAGTTTAAAAAGGCTGTGACTCAAAAATATCATTTTGATGATAAGGCCCGTGTTTTTCTTGACTGGAATAAGCTATCGTTTCCTTTAACTGTCCGCAGTCGCTGTCCTGGGGACTGCTACCAACCGTTAGGTGCTCCCGGAAGGAAAAAGCTAAAGGAAGTTTTCCGCGCAAAAGGCATACCCTCAGACAAGCGAGACTACTGCCCGGTTTTTCTTTCAGGTGATAAGATAGTCTGGGCGTTGGGCCTATCGGTTTCAGAACACTTTAAAGTAACTAAAACTACTACAGATATCCTCTCGATTATTCTTAAAGAAAAATCCACTTTGCAGTGACCGGATTTTATCTAACCTAAGAATTTATCCTTCCATATATGGAACACCAGCAGGGACCAAAGCTGATGGCTGTAATTAGCTGAGCCTCTCAAGTGTGCATCGATCTTAGCTCGGATGGCAGGAAAATGGAAAAGCCCTTCCTCTTTTATCCGTTTTTCATTTAAATGGTCGAGCATCAAGTCTTTCAATTCCGTTTTCAGCCAGTGCTTGATAGGAATGCTGAACCCTTCTTTTTTCCGGTATATGTTTTTAGTGGGAAGCAGACGCTCCATAGTCTTTTTAAGCAGCCATTTTGTCGTAAGGCCTTTAAGTTTTAAGTCACCCGGGAGCCTGAAAATAAATTCAACGATTTTATGATCGATAAGAGGAACCCGGGTTTCAAGTGAAGCTGCCATACTCATACGATCGACTTTTACTAAGATATCGTCGATAAGATAAGTATTCAAATCGAGGAAGAGTTCACCGCTAATCTTGTCAAAATCGTTCATCCGGGAAAATATCTCCCTAAATGGGGTTTTTTGGTTTATCTCTTTTATGCCATCAAGCTCCTGAATGAGATTATCTGAATAAAGGGATTGCTTGTCTTTTATGGAATTAAACATCATCCAGCGAAGGTGACGCAATTCGGGTTTATGTTCAAATCCCTGGCAATAACGTTGCAGCTTATTCCAGAGCCCCTTTTTTTTAGGCGAGGGAGGGAATTGGCGTACTAGAGGCGGAAGGATCTTCCGCGCAGGATAAAGAAGAGGATTTTGAGAAAGTTTCTGAGCCTGATAATGTTCATAACCGGCGAACAATTCGTCACCGCCATCCCCGGATAGAATAACTTTTACGTGCTGCCGCGCCATTTTTGAAATCAGGTAGGTTGGAAAAATGGAAAAATCACCGAAAGGTTCATCCAGGTGCTGGATAAGTTTTTCTGTAAGCTCCAATGCCTGGGGTTGCAGGATGAATTCTTCATGGTTAGTGTCAAATTTACGGGCTACCCGCCGGGCATGATCGAGTTCATTGTAGGTCTGGTCTTCAAATCCGATGGAAAAAGTTTTTAAAGGTGATGCTCCCAGTTCCCGCATAAGTCCTACTATTGCTGATGAATCGATTCCGCCGCTCAAGAAAGCTCCCAGCGGCACATCACTTATCAGCCTCATCTTGACTGATTCTTTTAGCAGCGAGTAGAGCTCGTCCATTAAGGAGTTTAAGGTCTGGCCTGTTTTCTTTGCCGCAGTGTGGTGCGGACGTTTAAGTTCCCAGTATTTTTTAATATTGATCCGGCCCCGACTGTAGGTGAGGAGATTTCCGGCTGGCAGTTTGAAAATGTTTTTGAAGATGGAAAATGGGGCGGGGATGTATTCCAGGGTGAGAAAATAATCTAATGCCTGCGGTTCGATAGAGCGCTTGATGCCAGGAAAAGCAAGGACTGCTTTCAATTCCGAGCCGAAGACCAGGGTGTTATTTTTGCACATAGTATAATAGAGAGGTTTGATACCGAGCCTGTCCCGTACCAGGAGGAGCTTTTTCTCTCTGCCGTCCCAAATAGCGACGGCAAACATCCCCTGCAGTTTCCGGGCAAATTCTTCGCCCCATTCTTCATAGCAGTGCAAAATGGTTTCAGTATCTGTCCGGGTCTTGAAAGTGTGCCCTCTGGCTTTAAGCTCTTTCTGTAATTCCAGAAAATTATACACTTCACCATTGTAGGCGATCCACTTGGTGCCGTCTTCATTAGCAAGGGGTTGGTGTCCCCCGGCAACATCAATAATGCTCAGGCGCCTGGTTCCCAGCCCGACATTCTTATGAACATATATTCCTTCATCGTCTGGCCCTCTGTGAAAGATGGTCCTGCACATCGATGCTAACAAAGACGTCGAGACCTTCTCTTCAGGATTAGCGTTGATAAGTCCACATATGCCGCACATAATTAAAGAATCATTGTTCCCTTGTTCTCTTGTTTCATTGTTAAAATTACTGCCAACTGGCTTAAAGTATGCTCTCCTGAATTATTTAGGTTATTCGGGCATGTATTCAGGGATTATATCTATTTCAAAATAAACCCCGAGATATCTTTTCTCATCAGATTCATTGACCTCAAAATGGGGAATTGAACCTTTATCTGATTTTACTGATAACTTGTAGACGTGTATCCATTGGTTCATCCGGAAGAATCGTTTGGGAGTGAAGGAGATGGCTCCCCATTTTTTGTGACCGAGGGTTATTTTTTTCTTTTCTCCGCAAAAGCGGACGCTTACCTCATTTTGCCTGCGCGGATTATTTAGGATATGAAAAGTTATTTCTTTGATCGGGTAGTAAGTTTTTAGGATCATTTCGGCTTTATGTGTCCCCTGGGTCCAGAAGCCGTTTTTTTCCAGCCTTGAGCTTGTTCGCGGAAGGAAATTATCATCCAAGAAATATAACCAGGTGTATTTTTCCCCTACTGCCTGTCTGCGGGCGGCTGGATTTGTATTAGTCGGGAAGTTATTGACCAAAGTTAGCTCTACTGGAAGCCTATTAAAGGGAAATTTTTTGGCGTGGGTGGCTGGGTAATGAGAATGCTGCAAAGGGCTTATCATGATTTGAGCGATAAATATCGAGGCGATTACCCAGCTTAGCCCAATTTCTTTAAAGCTTCT
>JAUWNW010000046.1 GCA_030612445.1 Candidatus Aminicenantota bacterium | reverse complement strand
ATATGTTTAATCATCCCAAGTTTGGAAAAATATTCTCTCTAACAGGTATCATAATATCCATATTGCTGATTAGTTTCAATATAATGACTTTCCCTACACCACCAGCGGATGCAGGTTCAGTTGATCTGGGTCCATTAATGGGATTATGGGGTTTGGCAGTTACAATAAATATTCTAGTAAAATATAAATGGATAGATACAAAATTAAATGCGCCCTAATCCGTCGCTCGCTTCCCTATTGACGTTTAGACGTTATGATGTTATGTTTGCATATTAGGAGGCGACATTATGGCCGCATTATCAAAACGATCTACTATTTACCTAGATCCTACCCTTCATCAAGCATTACGAATTAAAGCCCTCGAAACCTCCCGTTCAATGTCGGAGATAATTAACGAAGCTGTAAGAGAGGCTCTTGCCGAGGATGCCGAGGACCTCGCTGCTTTTGAAAAAAGGGCAGATGAACCTCTAATCAGCTATGAACGGATGGTCAAGAAACTTAAAAAAGATGGCCGCATATAAAATCTTTTTCAAGAAATCGGTCTGGAAGGATTTTAAATCAATCCCGGATAAAGACTTGAAAAAGATACTTGAACGTATCGAATCACTTGGCGAGAATCCACGACTTCCAAGTTGCAAAAAATTAGCTGACCAAGAAAGGTATCGTCTGAGGCAAGGACGGTATCGTATTCTCTACTCCATTCAAGATGATGAGCTTACCGTCCGGATTGTTAAGGTTGGACATCGTAAAAATGCATCTCGCTGAAGCAAACAAATGCATAGACTCTGACCGGGAAAGATGTTTCGTTTTTTCACCATAACAGTTAACTGTTTTCAGGATAACCAACCGACTGTGCGAAAAGTACACTTTGTTCAGGCCGCAATTTAAACTCCTTAAACGTGTTCTCCTTATCGCAATTGTGGAACCAAGCAGCTAAACCTTGCGAGGCAGCAAATAAGTAAACATTTTGGGCAATGAGACCGGTGTCGGTATAGTAATAAGATTTCTGGACTTCTGGTTCCCCAATGGATCGATCCGGTTGTCTTTCCCCCAAATCGTATCGGGTTCGATCGACAACATAAAAGATATTAACAGGAGCTATAGCTGCACCACGCCTACCAGCTCTGGTTCGAAAATCCCCGGAAACAACAGGATTTAGGCGGTGTGGAACCGCCTCATAAATGTAGACTCCTTCTGGCATGGCAATATAAAGATCGATTTCTTGTGAGTTGCTGGCAGATGCGGCTGTTCTTCCCGCCTTGCCAAAAGTTGCTGCCTCCCGGTTCACTCCAAATGCAGCCCATAGAAGATTAGAGAGCACTTGCAAGGGAAGTTTTTTCGCACTAATTTTTCGGATTGTTTTTCTTGCCTGTAGAGCTGCTAGAACGGACTTACCCCCATCCTTCTCAGGTTTCGGAAGCATGATCGGTCGTAAATCCTGTCCAAAGCTAGGCAATGTACCCGCTAGTACGGTGATGACAGGTAAAGTCTTCACGAATGTTCTGCGATTCATTTTATCCTCCTCAATCGTATTTTAAATTTCAAATTATTTGTATAACGGCGGTCAAAAGCAGAGCGAAGCGGCGTTTTTGCCCGTCCGCGTTGAGCAAATTGTTGGGCGTGCTCACGATTGCACCATGAATGCCTCATAGGCCCACGCGATGCAGAGCACTGCCAATACCAGCCAGATTACAACGATTACCGCGGCTGCAACCCAGCTGACGGGTTTTCCATTCTGGCGGGTTTGCTGCGCCCGCGTTCGGCACTCCGCAAAAACTTGAGGGGGGACCAACTTTATAGCCAAGGCGATGCCTATTGGTATCAGGACTAGGTCATCCAGATAGCCAAGAACCGGCACAAAGTCTGGGATTAGATCAATAGGGCTGAAGGCATAGGCGACGATGCCAGCAACGATAAGCTTTGCATACCAGGGTGTTCTGGGGTCACGTGCAGCAAGGTAAAGAGCAAAAGTCTCCGCCTTGAGATGCCGCGCACGTTGTTTCAATTCTACGAGCAATGGCATATCGTTTTAAGTGGACACCCGACATATATTATACAGCCTTTTTGCATATGTAAATAGGGCTCTATAATATATATCCGCCAGTATAAGCAGCTAATAAAGCTTCTCCCCCTTTTTCCTTTGATTTTCAGGGCAGGGATAATTATAATGATCTATAATCCAGCATGAAAAGAAATCCGTATATTCTTTTACCTTTTTTGCTCATTCTCTTACTACCCTGCTGTTCCCCTCATAAAAAGAACCTGAGTGAAATAATAAAATCAGGCAAGATCACTGTCATTACCAGCAATAACGCCAACTGCTACTATACATACAGAAACTCTGCCAAGGGCTTTGAATATGAGCTAGCCGAAGCTTTCGCAGAACACCTGGGGGTCAAACTTAAAGTAATAACTCCCGCCTGGTATAAAATGACTTCAGCTCTCAATAAGGGAAAAGGAGATTTTATCGCTGCCAGCCTCACCATCACCCTACCCAGAAAAAAGACTATCGACTTTTCAAATCCTTACCTATCTATTCAACAGCATGTGATTATTCACAAAGATAACAAAGATATAAAAAAACTTAAAGATTTAAACGGAAAGACAATTCATGTAAGAAAAGCAAGCTCATATCAAGAAAAACTTCAAGAACTTGCGGAAGAGAAACTGGATATTAACCTGGTTTTACATAAAAAAGTTCCCACAGAAGAGCTTATCAGAATGGTCGCGGAAAAAGAAATCGAAATAACAATTGCTGATTCAAACGTGGCTCTTCTAAACCGGCGTTATTACCCAGAGACAAGAATGATTTTCCCTATTGAAAATAAACAATCCTTAGGGTGGGCTGTGAGAAAAGAAGATCCAGAACTTTTAAAAGAAATCAATAACTTTTTTAATATCATTAAAGAAAACGGAACTTTTAACGAAATCTATAACAGGTACTATGCCGGAATTAATATTTTTAGCTATTTAGACTTGCAGAAATTTTCAGAAAGATTAGAAACCAGACTTCCCAAGTATAAAGCTCTGATAAAACAGGAGTCTAAAAAATATGGCTTTGACTGGCTCTTAATAGCAGCTACAATATATCAGGAGTCATATTTTCAACCCAATGCTAAAAGCTACACCGGAGTTCGGGGATTAATGCAAATAACCCAACAAACAGCTCTTGAGATGGGAATCGAAAACCGCCTTGATCCGGAAGAAAGCATAAAAGGCGGCATAAAATATCTTTATCATCTTTATAACAGGTTTGATAAAATCGATGGCTTTGATAAGATTTTATTTGCTCTTGCCAGCTATAATGTCGGTTATAATCACGTCAGAGATGCTCAAAAAATCGCTTTAAAAAAAGAGCTTGATCCCCACAAATGGGTATCACTCAAACAAGTACTCCCACTTTTAAGGTTCCCGGAGTATTACCAGGATGCAAAATACGGATATGCCAGAGGAACAGAACCTGTCCGTTATGTAGAAAGAATTCTTGTTTATTACGATATATTAAAAAGGAGCCTATCATGATAAAAACGAGTTTTTGCGGGAAATTTATTTGCTTTGTTGTCTTCCTATCCCTTCTGATCGGGTTCGCAGCCTGTAAGGAAGAGCAGGAAAAAGCTGATGTAGCGGAGAATGAAAAGGCAGAATTGACCCAGGAGACCAAAGCTCAGAGAGATGAGCGGATGGCCTGGTGGCGGGATGCCCGTTTCGGGATGTTTATCCATTGGGGATTATATGCAATTCCTGCCGGCGAATGGAAAGGCGAGACCAAGCATGCTGAATGGATCTTGACCACTGCTCAAATCCCTGTTAAAGAATATGAAAAATTTGCCCCGCAATTCAATCCCATAAAATTCGACCCTGCCGCCTGGGTAAGTATGGCTAAAAACGCGGGAATGAAATATATCGTTATAACCTCAAAACACCATGACGGCTTTTGTCTTTTTGATTCCAAACTGACAGATTATGATGTCATGGATGCAACGCCTTTTAAGCGTGATATCATGAAAGAACTTGCCGAAGAGTGCCGGAAACAAGACATCAAAATGTGCTGGTATCATTCTATTATGGACTGGCACCATCCGGATTACCTCCCCCGCCGAAAATGGGAGGACAGGTCCTCTGAGGACGCTGACCTGGATAGATATGTTGAGCACATGAAAGGCCAGGTAAAAGAGCTGCTGACCAATTATGGCAAAATAGGTGTCCTCTGGTTTGACGGGGAATGGGAGAACACTTGGACTGCGGATTATGGAGAGGATGTCTACAAATTCGTCCGCTCTCTGCAGCCAGATATCATCGTCAACAACCGCGTAAGCGTTGGTAGAGAGGGGATGGCCGGCACTTTTGATCCTGCCACTTCTGCCGGGGATTTCGGTACTCCGGAACAGGAAATCCCGGCAACCGGCTTGGGCTATGACTGGGAAACCTGCATGACCATGAATGATCACTGGGGATATAATAAAAATGATGCCAACTGGAAATCCACCCAGGACCTTATCCGTAAACTGGTCGATATTGCCAGCAAAGGCGGCAATTTCCTCCTCAATGTCGGCCCTACAGCTGAAGGCCTCTTTCCCCAGCCTTCTATCGATAGATTAGAGGCGATCGGCAAGTGGATGAAGCTAAACAGCGAGAGCATTTATGCTACTACAGCCAGCTTATTTGCAAACCTTGAATGGGGCCGCTGTACAGTCAAGCCGGGAAAACTTTATCTGCATGTATTTGAGTGGCCTGCTGAGGGCAAGCTGCATGTGCCCGGCCTGCACAGCCAAGCAGAAAGAGTATATCTTCTAAGTGCCCCTGACGTTCAGCTGAATGCAGACTATACAGAGGAAGAAGCTATTATCTCCCTGCCGGAAACACAACCTGATCCTTTCGATACAGTAGTCGTACTTGAGTTTACTGGCGAGCCTGAAGTGGTTAATTAGGGGGAGATGACAACCAGCAGATCTTGTGCAAAGATTTTCTTCCTCTTTTTCTATCTGGGTCTCTATCTTTTCAATAGCTGACTAGTCTTAGTGGAAATTTTAATGTATAAACATTTTTTATTCGATTGGGGCAATACCCTGATGCTTGATATCAAGGGCCAAACAGGTCCTATGTATAAATGGGATAAAGTTCTGCGCGCAGCAGGGGCATATGAATGTTTGGAAAATTTACATAACTCTGCTAAATGCCATATAGCGACCAATGCCAAAGATTCATCTTCCAATCAAATCAGAAAAGCATTAAAGAGAGTGGGCTTAGCTCAATTTATCGATCGTATATTTTGCTTTCAAGAAATCGGTTATGAAAAACCCTCTCAAGAATTCTTTGAGCACATTATCAGCAAATTAGGCTGCCTTAGATCAGAGATTATAATGATCGGCGATTCCTTGGAAACAGATGTTTATGGTGCCAAAAAATATAAGATTGAAGCTGTATGGTTGAATAAAGATCAGCAACCAGTTCCTAAAGGGATCACTGCAGTTTCAAATTTACGTGAACTCATCACAATTATGGATACTTAGCCTGAATATTCAAAGGTAAAAAATGTCGATTAAAAATAGAAATTACATTGTGAACGAAATAGTAAATAGGATTTACGTACCAATCAGGGTAGAATATTATTGATAAATTGATATCATATATATAGACATTTTTTATGAATAATTCAGGAGGTGTTTTATGAATATAACTTTCAGACCTATCGACCGCCGGGACTTTATTAAAAAAAGCCTGACAGGAGGAGCAGTAGCAGCAACCCTGCCTGTCTGGAATCTTTTTTCCTATTCGCTTCCGCTTCCGGTTCATTCCTTCCTTAGTGACACCCAATTAGGTCAAGAAGAGCTGAAAAAACTGCTTTCAATCGCAAAACAAAACGGAGGCGAATTTGCTGAAGTATATATAGAGCACACTATAAATAACAATATCGGTTTGGATGAGGATAAAATTTCATCTGCCAGGAGAGGAGTGGATATGGGAGTCGGTATCCGCGTTCTCCATGGGGAAAAAACAGGCTATGCCCATTCAGATGACCTGAGCCTCGATAAACTTAAAGAGACAGCTCGGGTTGCAGGCCTTATAGCATCCGGCAAAGCCAAGCAGACGGATTTTGACCTTAAAAAGCAGAAAATCCCCTCTTATTATATGGTCAAAACATCCCCAGACAGTATAGTCCCCGCTGAGAAAGCAAAGCTCCTCTGGAAAGCCAATTCTACAGCCCGTGATTATAACAAAAGCATCAGTCAAGTGTATGTAAGCTACAGTGATTCCAATACCGAAATAACCATCGCTAATTCTGAAGGCCTCCTGGTAAATGATATACAAACCTTGACCCGCCTGATCGTCTTTGTAAGTGCTTTGGAAAAAGGGAAAAGAAGCAGCGGTTATGCTTACAAAGGAGGGACCCTGGGCTATGAACATTACAACCTGAAACTTGCTGCAGAACTGGCAGAGGAAGCCGGCCGCATGGCCGTGGCTATGCTGCCTGCTGAGGATGCTCCGGCCGGGGAATATCCGATTGTTATGGCCAAGGGAGAGTGCGGCACCTTTTTTCATGAAGCTATCGGCCACAGCCTGGAAGGAGACGGAGCCCGCAAAAAAACCACCTGCTTCTGGGATAAAAAAGGAGAAATGATAGCCACTGAGATTGTATCTTTAGCTGATGACGGCACAATACCCGGCGCCAGAGGATCCATTAATGTAGATGATGAGGGAACTCCGGGGCAGAAAAATATCCTTATCCGGGACGGAAAATGCCAGGGATTCCTCTATGACAAACTTAATGCTAAACTTATGAAGACTAAATCAACAGGCAGCGGCCGGCGCCAGTCCTATCAGCATTACCCTATTCCCAGGATGACTAATACCTATCTTATGGCTGGAAAAGATGACCCTGAAGATATTTTAAAGTCTGTTAAAAAAGGCATCTATATAAGCCAAATCGGGGGGGGAAATGTCTCGCCTACTACGGGAAGATTTGTTTTTAGTGTACCTGAGGGATATCTGATCGAGAACGGCAAAATCACCAGCCCTCTAAAAGGGATTCAGCTCATGGGTAATGGCCCGGATGTGTTAAAGAATATCACCATGGTCGGTCCCGATCTGGAAATATCGGGAGGAGGCACCTGCGGAAAGGACGGACAGTCCAAGCCGGTTTCGGATGGCAATCCAACTCTGAAGGTGTCAAAAATCACCATTGGCGGGGCTAAGGTCAGAGGATAAAAGGAGATGATCATGGATTATAAAAAAATAGCAGAGACAGTCGTTAAAAAAGCCCTGAAATTGGGCGCAGATGAGGCGGAAGCCTATCTTGAAAATAACCGCAAGTTCGAGGTTAATGTCAGAAACGGCAATGTAGAAACCGTTAAACAATCGATGACCAAAGGTATGGGTCTGACAGTTTTTAAGGACAAAAAGCTGGGGTTTTCCTATACCTCTGAATTCTCGGAAAAAGCTTTACAAGACTTTGTCGAAAAAACAGTCCAGCTTTCTCAGATCGCCACTCCCAAGCCCTGGAATGGGCTGCCTGACCTTAAAGAAGGAAAACCTGTAGACTTGGATCTATACGACCCTTCCATCTCTAAGATAGAAAACAATAAAAAAATCGAGATCGCCACAAAAGTGGAAAAAATCGCCCTTGCCTATGATAAACGCATAAAAAACAGCGAGGGAGGGTGGTTTGGAGATGCAGAATCCGAGGTTTTTCTCGTCAGCTCAAAAGGCATATCCCGGAGGACTAAGTCCTCTGCAGTTACTTTTGGCACAGGCGTGATTGCAGGTGAAGGAGACAACATGCAATCAGGCTATTACGGCAGCAGCAAGATACATTTTAAAGATTTGGAAGGTATCGAATATGTGGCCAAAGAAGCCGGAAAACGGGCTGTGGAAAAACTCGGGGCCAGGCCTGTAAAGACGCAAAAAGTACCGGTTGTTTTCAGCCGCTGGGCTGCCCCTTCCTTCTGGTCTGGTGTTTTATCCGCCCTTGATGGAGACAGTGTCTTTAAAAAAGCCACCTTTATGACTGAGTATCTTAATAAGCCCATTGCATCTGAGCTTATTACCCTGATCGATAACCCCACTATTCCCCGCCATATTGCATCCACCACTTTCGATGGGGAAGGCAAACTGGCCCAGAAAAATACACTGATCGATAAAGGTGTCCTTAAGATGTTTATCTATGACACTATCACAGCACGCAAGGCCGGGGTTAAGGTTAACACTATTGCCCAGAGGTACGGATATAAAGGCACGCCCTCAGGATCTTTATTAAATGTCATAGTCAATAAGGGAAATATAAAAGAAGAAGATATCATTAAAGGAATAGACAAAGGTTTTTATGTTAAAGGGTTACGGGGCTCCGGCACAGATGTTCCCACCGGGAATTTCTCGGTCGGCGCTTCAGGTTTTTGGATCAGTAAAGGGGAGCTCGCTTTTCCTGTGGATGGTGTTACTCTAGGTGGAAATACCCTTGAGCTTATGAAAAGCATCGAACTTGTCGCAGATAATCTGGAAATCAGGGGCGGACTCAACAGCCCAAGTTTCAAGGTCTCGGAGTTAATCGTGGGCGGACAATAAGAGAAAAGTGCAATTTAAGCCAAACAACCAAAACAACATCTGATGATCTGCTTAAACATACATTTTTGCCAGCAAAACCATTGTTTTAAGGCCGATTTTAAGGCCGTTTTCCAGGTTAACTCATGAAGATTCAACCACCTCGTGTGGTCCGAGCACAGAGGAGAGGAGCACAGAGGGGGCACAGAGGGTGTAAAAATCGGAGGGGTTGATGAAAAGAACATTTTTTGTAATGGCACTATTTTTTGTTTTCATATGGTCGGCCTGCAGCAAAAGCCAGAATCCGGGAATCAAATGCCGTTGTTGAAGTTATTGACGGCATTGAATATGTGCATAACTCTGCGACTCCGCTTCATCCGAATAAAAAAGTCTCCTTTATCGAAGATCTCTCTATCGACGGAATGGACGATGATGGGAATATCATTCTTTTTCAGCCTTCTCTGTTCGCTGTCGATGATGCTGAGAACATGTATATCATTGAAATCCGGGATCAAGTCATCAAGATATTCGGCCCGGATGGGAAATTTGTCAAAACAATCGGAGCAAAAGGGCAGGGACCGGGTGAATTTCAGATGATTTCTTATCTGGCGTTAACAAAAGATGGGAAACTAATCGTTACTGATCAAATAGCAAACCGGACAAGCTTTTTTGACGCGTCCGGCCGGTTTATAAGAAGCTTTAAATGGCAGAAGGGTCAATACAATTTTCTTCTGATTAAAAGCTCATCCTATGTCTTTGGTGAAAGAGCCAATTCAGGAATCAGTCAATTCGATTTTTTTACTGTGAAAGAAATCGATTTTGATGGAAAAGAAATCCGATCCTACGGGGAATTTGCAATGAAGGAGCCTCTTATTGTTCGTATGGAGAGTGGAACACATTATTCGAGTTTACCTGATGCTCCTCATTCCGTATTTGCCGCCGACCAGGATAGGGATTTGCTATATCATTGCGTGGGCAATAAATATACGATTAATATTTATGACCCTTCCGGAAAAATATTCAGGAAAATTGATCGTCCCTATGAGCCGGTTCCATTTACGGATAAGGATGCAGAGGAATACAGGGCAAAACACAGCAGCAACGATCCTTTTGGGGTGATCAGTAAAGCGGTCAGGGATATGGAGATGCCGAAAGTGAAAAGCATCGTCACGAGGATGCGCATCGATGATGAAGGCAGATTATGGGTTAAAACCAACGAGACAAAACAGGAAGAGGATAAAATCCTAACCGCTTTCGACATTTTTAATCGAGATGGATATTATTATGCCAAGGTTTGGACCGCAGCCAATCCCTACATCTTTAAAAATGGAAAAACATACAGCATGGTCGAAGATCCGATTACAGGATACAGAATAATTAAACGGTATAAGGTTGTTTGGAATTGAAGTGAAGGGCCTTTTGGTTGAGCCGGCTGATCAATCGATACTGCGCATCGTGCGATCTATGATTTCCAAAATTTTCTCGGCATTGATTGGCTTTGAAATGTATTCATCCATTCCCGCCTCTATGCAGCGCTCTCTGTCTCCCTTCATCGCATGAGCCGTCATGGCGATTATCGGAATACCCGGGGATCCGGACTTTTTCTCTTTTTCACGAATGATCCCTGTCGCTTTAAATCCGTCCATATTGGGCATTTGCACATCCATTAGAATCAGGTCGAATGCCTTCCCTTCCAGGGCCGAGATTGCTTCAGCTCCATCAGAGGCGATTTTGACTTTATGTCCATGCTTCTCCAGAATGCGCACTGCCATTTTTTGATTGATGACATTGTCCTCGGCCAAAAGAATATTAAATCGCCTATGTGCTTTACGAAGCGTATGTCGAGTGATTAAAGATGGGGTATCCTTTTTAACTGTTCCGGTTCCCAATGTCAGCATGATTGCATCCAGAAGCAGAGATTGTTTTATAGGCTTGGTCAAATAGGTAGAGATGCCCAGTTTCCGGCTGAGGGTGGCATCCCCACGTAATCCCGCAGAGCTGATCATTATTATAATGCTGTCGGAAAATCGGCGATCTTCTCTAATTTTTTGGGCAAGGGTAAAACCATCCATCTCCGGCATATGCGCATCGAGAATAATAAGGGAAAACAAACGTCCTTCACTATGAGCTTTTTCCAGCTCTAAAAGCGCTGTTTTTCCATCCTCTGCCAGAGTAGGTTTCATCTTCCAATTGGTAAGTGTTTTCTGGAGTATGCGCCGGTTCGTTTCATTATCATCCACCAACAGGATAGGAAGGTCCTCGATATCCTCATATTTCACAGGCACGATCTCTTCTTTTGAAACATCTTGTAAGGACATTGGAATCGTGAAGTGAAATGAACTCCCCTTTCCAGGCGAGCTCTCAACCCATATCTTCCCTCCCATGAGCTCGACCAATTGAGCGGAAATAGTCAACCCTAGCCCAGTTCCCCCGTATCCGCGTGTAATTGAGCTATCGGCCTGAGCGAAAGAATCAAATATTGTTTTTTGTTTTTCTTTAGGAATTCCGATGCCTGTATCCTTGACGGTGAATTGAATAAAAGTGCTTTTTTCTGTCCGCTTCTCCTCTTTCAAAAAAATGGCAACTTCCCCCGATTTAGTGAATTTGATGGAATTGCCGATTAGGTTTGTTAATATCTGACGTAACCTCCCCGGATCAGAGGTCACCTTATCCGGTAAATCCTGGGGAATATGATAGGCCAGCTCCAGATTCCTTTTACTGGCCTGTATGGCAAGGGTCGAGATGATATCATGTATCGTGTCTCTCAGTTTAAAATTGATGGGCTCTATCTCAATCTTTTTTGCCTCAATCTTAGAAAAATCAAGGATATCGTTGATAATATTCATGAGGGCTTCAGCAGATGCTTTAACTGCTTCCATAAATTCTCTCTGTTCAGAAGTGAGGTCGGTCTCAAGAGCAAGTTCCGTCATTCCAAATATTCCATTCATCGGTGTCCGAATTTCATGGCTCATGTTGGCCAGAAATTCACTTTTTGCCTGGCTGGCGGCCTGAGCCGCTTTCCGCGCATCAACAAGCTCTATGGTGCGCTCATTCACCTTCCTTTCAAGCTCCCGGGTCCTCCTTAGACCAGAGGCAGTCCTGATTTTGTAAACCGAATAGATAACCAACAAGAATGCTAGTGCAGCAAAACCCCTGAACCATTTTGTCTGGAACAACGGAGGCTTAATGGTGATTATCAAAAATACACCCTTTTCATTCCAGATTCCATCGCTGTTCGAACCCTTAACTCTAAAAGTGTATTTTCCTGGGGGAAGATTCGTGTAAATCACGAAATTCCTGTTCCCCACATAATTCCAGTCTTTCTCAAAGCCTTCCATAATATACGCATACTCATTTTTTTCCGGCATGGAGTAGTGCAGAGCCGAAAACTCAAAGGAAAAAACATTATCCGCATGTGATAGGAACAAATGATCTGTTTCTGTGATGGACTGCTCCAAAACAACACGTCCATTCTCCCATTCCCCCACGGGAACCGATTTATTAAAGATCTGGAAATCGGTGATCACAACATTGGGCACATGCGGATTATCTTTAATGTCTGCCGGGTGAAACACATTAAATCCGTTCAGGCCGCCAAAATACATCTCTCCGTCACGCCCTTTAAAATAAGCCCCAAAATTGAATTCATTGCTTTGAAGTCCATCTGTCACATCATAGGTTCTGAAACGTTTTGTCTTGGGATCAAAAGCTGCCAGGCCATTATTCGTACTCAACCAGAGCATCCCCTGGTCATCTTCAAGAATTCCATAAACCACATTATTGGGGAGGCCATCTTCTTCTGTAAAACTGGAAAAATTTCCCAATGCTGGATCAAATCGATTCAAGCCCCCACCCCGCGTGCCTAACCACAGCAATCCCGAGCTGTCTTCCATAATACAAAAAAGTCGATTATCACTGAGACTGTCGGGATTTTCCGGATCATGTTGATAGCGGATAAACTTTTTAGTGGAAGGATTAAACTTATTGAGTCCTCCATTCCGAGTCCCAACCCAGAGAGTGCCGGATCGGTCTTCAAGGATACAGCGGACATCATTATCGCTCAAGCTGACCGGATCATGGGAGTCATTCTTATAAACAATAAATCCATTCTTGCTGCGATCGAAAAGATTCAATCCATTTTGGGTCCCTACCCAGACGTTGCCGTTGTGATCCACATAGACAACATTAACGATGTCATCGCTCAGATTATCGGGATTATTGGGATCCGGCCTATAGCGGGTGAATCGACTTGTTTCCACATTTAGGCGGTTTAGCCCGCCTCCCTGAGTTCCAATCCATAGATCACCGGAAGGATCTTCACAGATAGTATAGATCAGATTGCTGCTCAGGCTATTTGGATTCTCAGAATCACTCCTGTAATGGATATAGTCATTTGATTCAGGAATGGACCGATTGAGCCCAACGTAAGTTCCAACCCAAAGGATATCTCGTGTATCTTTGTAGATGGCCCGCACCGCATATCCATTCAGGCTTCTTGGATTTTCGGGATCATGATTAAAATGCGCAAACCGTTTCTTTGAACGGTCGTAACGGTTGAGTCCTCCCCCCAGTGTTCCGATCCAAATTATTCCAGTCCTGTCTTCATAAATAAAGCGGACATCATCATCGCTTAAACTGGTTTGATTTTTTAGATCATGGTTATACTGAGTGAATTCCGATGTCTCCGGATTAAAGAGATTCAGGCCGCCCCGCCTTGTTCCAATCCAGATCATTCCTGTCTGGTCCTCACAGATTGCACGGATATCATCATTGCTCAGACTCTGAGGATCTTGGGGATTATGCCGGTAATGTGTAAATTTTTTCGTTTCGGGATTAAACTTATTGAGGCCGCCACCTTCGGTGCCAATCCAAATATCGCCTGAACGGTCCTCACAGATTGAAAGAATACTGTTTAAGCTTAGACTTTCGGGATCGCCGGGATCAGAACGGTAATGGGTGAACTTTTTGTCTCCGGGATCAAAATGGTCGAGGCCATTATATGTTCCTATCCAGAGCTTTCCGGAACTGTCTTCTGTGATGAATTGAATACGGTCATTGATCAAGCTGTTGGGATTATCCGCATCATGCCGATATGAGATAAACGTGCGCGTTTCTCTGTTAAAAAGGTTAAGTCCCCCGCCCCCTGTTCCGATCCAGAGGTTGCCTGATCCATCTTCATAGATGGAGTAGATCCTGTCATCGGTCAAACTCGTAGAATCTTCACGGTCATGACGGTAATTGGTGAATTTCTCTTTGAAACGATCGAAATGACTCAATCCTCCACCATAAGTGCCAATCCACAGGTTTCCGGATTTATCTTCGTGAATGGCTAGAACGTTGTTATCCCCCAGACTCTCCGGATTATCCGGCATGGATTTATAGATGACAATGTTTTTGCCGTCATAGCGATTCAAGCCATCTTGAGTCCCTATCCAAATGAATCCTTTGCTGTCCTGGAGAATACAGTTGACGGAACTCTGCGAAAGTCCTTCTTCCATGGATAAACGGTGGAATTGTATGGAGTTTTCTTCAATGGGAAGGCCGATGCCTATATTTAAAAATATTATAAAAATTAGAATAGAGACTCTTCTCATATCTTGCCTGGATTATTCACGGATCTATATGTGAGGCGCGGGAGTAGGTTGGATTGGATGCTATCTTCACCCACGGCTGCATAACTATCTAAACATATCATAAGTCAGCAAGACAGGCAAAACAAATATTAAGGAAAAAGATTTGTCCTTCTGGAATCGCCGCGCTTCGATTTAACGGGGAACGATGACCAGTCTTCCTATTTGAGTCGTCGTGTAATTGCCGTAGAATGCGATAAAATCGATCTCATAAACACCGGTTTGATCATCGGCAGGAGTCCAGGTGAAAAGTCCTGTATTCGGATCATAACTCGCCCCGGCCGGTAACCCGACAGCCAAATAAGAAGGCGTATTTCCCTCGGGAACTCGCGCGAATACGGGATCCAATGTGTTTGGATCCCATGAGGCAAACCAGAAGGAGCTGTCGATCTCGCACTGATCATATCCCATGCGAAAATATCCGTCTTCACCCCAATCGTATCCGAGATCATTTTTAATGATCCAGTATCCTCCGTTGGGGATGGTTTCATTTAAGCCAATCGATTTTTTTATGATAAAACTCATGTTTAGGATTTATAAAACAAATTGCTTGCGGATGTTCTTTAATATTAGCAGCCGTAATTTCGACAATATTTGTTTTATAATTCATTGCTATTTCAAAACAATCAGAGAAAAGGAATCAGGGACGATTATATAATCCCCATAAAGGGTCACACCAGCTGGTTCACCCGGGGTATCAAATGAAGCTACCAGTTTCGGCTCTTTGATTTTACTTATGTCGATTTTTTTAAGGCCCGAAGATTCATCTGAAACATAGGCATAGTTACCGGCAACTTTTATGCCATTGGCAAACCCCTCCATGGGAAAACCTGCAACAATATGCGGCTTTGCCGGGTTGCTCACATCCACGATCTGCAGGCCTGAATCACCATCAGCTATATAAGCATAATCCCCGCTTACTGCCACCCCATAGGCAAGGCCGGGAGTCTGAAGGCTCACAACAAGTATCGGCGCTGCTGGGTCTTTAATGTCAATAATGTGAAAACCGGTATCACTATTAGCAATATAGGCAAAATCGCCCTTGACATCCAGGCCATAGGCAAATCCTGCCATTTCAAGGGAACCGGTTATCTCAGGCGCAGCAGGATCCGCAAGCGAGACAATGTGAAAACCGGCGTGGTCTGCTGTCAAATAGGCATATTCTCCCCGCACTAAAACATTCCGGGTCACCCCTGGAATTTCAAGCATTTTTATCATCTTAATTTTCGCAGGATCGGAAAAATCATAGATCCTTATTCCCCATCTGTCCGTGATATAAGCAAAATTTCCTGCTGCTGCCAGCCCGTGAACGCCTCTAAATACAGAAGTAGATCCAACAATACGCAGGGCAGCAGGATCTTTAGGGTCGATCACCTGCAGGCCGGAAAGATCCCCTACAGCACAAAGAGATTCTCCCGCCATCTCTGCGGCAATTATCGAACCCGGAGTTGAAAACCGTCCTCTTATTTTTGGCCGGGCCGGTTCTGCAATTGAAAGAATGTGAACGCCTGAAAAATAATCCACTACATAGGCATATTCTCCCTCAACTGCAACATCCCAGGCCTCGTTATACATGGTGTATTTCTGAAAAGCAGCCTCAACCGGGGATAAGGGATCGCTTATATCAACAATTTGAAAGGCCCCGTCATATATGTTCCCAATATAAGCATAATCCCCCCTAACAGTTACCCCATGAGCATATCCGGAAGTATTAAATGAGGCAGCAAGCTTGGGCTCTGAGGGAGCGCTTACATTTATAATCTGAAGCCCGGACGAGCCGTCAGCTACATAGGCATAGTCACCGGAAACAGCCACTCTTTCTGCTTTGTCCGGTGTATCACAGCTGCCCTCCACTTTTGGTTCTAAGGTATTGCTTATATTTATTATCTGCAGCCCTGAGGAGCCATCGGCTATAAAGGCATTGTCGCCTCTTATAATAACATCTTCAGCCGAACCGGGTGTATCTATCTCACCGGCAAGCTCAGGGGCGGCCGGGTCTGAAATGTTAATTATCTGCAGGCCAGATTCTGCAGCTGCTACATACACATATTTCCCAGCTGCAGCCACAGCTTTAGCTTCCCCAGCAGTTTCATATGTCCCCTTTAGATCAGGTGTTTTGACTTCGGATATATCCACAATCTGCAAACCCATTTTCCCGGCAGCTACAAGGGCCAGGTTGTCTATAATCTCAATCCCATAACCTCCCCCCAGATAAAGCTGCGACACTGCAACCGGTTTGCGTTTATTGGAAATATCCAGAATTTTCAGCCCATTTAAAAAAGCACAATAAGCATAGTCACCGACGATTTTTACATCATGGGCTTTTGACCAGAGCAGGGAATCAACATATTCCAGTTTCTCTTTTTGGGAAAAAAAGCGGCAGGAAAACATCAATAAAATAACCACAAAGATGCCCGAAAAGGCCTTTTTTGTTTTATTATTCATCTGTTTTCTCCCTTACTGAACTATTCATAAAAAATGTCGATGTTCATGATAAACCTATTTATATCAGGATATCCTGGTCCCAACCCAGTTTGAGCAATTCGATCTTGTTTAGATCACTGGTCCCGATCCCGTGTTTGGTGTCAGCAACCTGAATATGCTTGGGGACAGGCGGCAGTTCCCGGGCTTTTCCCAAGACCTGCCGGCGTTTGGCTTTGATAAGCTCCAGCCCGATACTATCAACTGCAACCGGATCCTTGCCCACCAGGATCCCAGAGTAGTTCCAGACATAGCGGCGGCTGAAATGATGGGGGCCGCGGCCGTGAAACTGAGGAGTAAGGCAGCAGAGGATATTCAGCCGGGTTTTGCCTTTGACCATAGGCAGCTTATAACAGGTCCCCAGGTCAGCACAGGAGTTAGGATGTAAAGCCTGCTGGGAGGGAGCAAACATGATGTAGTTTTTCAGGCAGCCGCTCATGCCTGCTAAGTAATGAGTCCGGATCGGCCGCACATTAAAAAGAGAGGTCGCTTTCTTAAATATAGGATTTTCCTTTACACCATGGTCATCAATACCTATGTCCTCTGCCTTGACTCCGGCCTCTACAATACGGCGCTTCAGGGCTTGTTCCAGTTCCGCCGGAGTGGGCAGGTATGACCAGACATTACTCTTTATCCCTACGACCTCACCCGCTTTGACCAGCGTTTGAAATGCTTTTTCCGGAGTGCTCTTATCTAAAAGAGCCATAACCGCTTTATCCAGCATCTCCTGAATAACTTCAGCATTAAAACGGGAATTAGCATCTAATGCTTCCGGGTTTCGGATCAAGACTACCCTGGATTTTTTGGCAGGCTCTGCGGAAAATCCTATGGCAGCACCTAATACTACCCCAGCACTTCCCCGGATAAAATCACGGCGTGTTATAAGTTTTGTCATATAATCTCCCCTTTATTCAAAATGTATCTCTAAAAACAACTCTTGAGCCCGGGCATTGTCCGGAGCATCAAAGACTATCACTACAATATTTTCTCTCTGCTTTACCATTGTCCATAACTGGTTTTCCATCTCTGCCAGGCCGGTATCTTTAGCTTCAGGCATATACCCTGAGCGAAAAGATGCATGAGCTTTATCTGCTGCAGCTTTATCCGGATATCGGATAATCATTAATTTAACCGGCTCCTCTTCTTCCGCGCCATATTCAGCAAACACGCAATCAGTGCTGCGGTTAAGGTTAAGGATATTATCGCTGGCAATAAAAAACCGGTTATTCAGATTTACATTGCTGTGAAAAAAGCTTATCCGGTCTATTATTAAACCCTTGTCCGGAAGAAATTTCAGCATTTCAGGTTTTGCCCCTTCAGGGCCCAGTAATTCTGCTACAGATTTCCCCAGTTCAAGGATGGCCGGTTTTGCTATCTGATCATCACCAGTAGCAATGACAGAGACAAAATAGCGGCCCTTCCAGAACCGCAGCAGCCCAAAGCCGTATTCAGAATCCTGGCCGATCCCGGCTCCCTCATCCTCCCGGTCACAGGAAAAGACGCCAAAAGCCTCAGCCGGAGAGCCCATGTCATAGATATCCAGGATGGTCTCATCCTCTCCTGACCGTTTAAATTTCCGGACAAAGACCTGCTGAAAATCAAAGGCCAGATAGACCTCAGCTCCGCCATCCATATAATCATACAGGGTCTCCCGGTCATAAACAGCATCTTTTGCCTCAGCCTGGCAGTCTAACACCTGGTCAGGCAGGGATTGGTAGATATCTTTCACATTTCCTCCACAGCTGTATATTAGTACACTAATAATCAGAAATAAAAGAATTTTTTTCATGGATCGTAACTCCTCGAATGATACTGACATAATACTAATTCTATTTAGGGGAAAGCAATCCCTTTTAAAATTTTCAGATGAAGAGAAAGCATAGTCTGACCCTCTTGAACATGACGGTAAAACTCTAAAAGTTTCTCACAAAATTCTTTAAAGAAACAAACTCAAAATTATCCCGGAAATCTTACAAAAGAAACAGCTATTCTAATCGGATGTATTTTGATGTTATGTGCTTTCCTCTTTGCACCTATCAAACACTGCTAACTGTTTTGCTAACTTTTCCCCTCGGCAATCCTTTGGAGTCTTAAATAGTACAATTTTACTATCTCGGTATATATGCTGAGAACTCTCTTTAATCGATTTTAGCAAAAGATTGTTCTTCAAGGATTGGTCAATATTAAATTGAAATTTTAGGCCAAGCCTTAAGTAGCGAGAAAAAAAAATGTACCAAATAATCTCAAATATCGATTTCTTTTCTAAAGCGATTTTCACTTCACCCTCTATAATCTCTACTAAATGTTGTTTTATGTTGTATTCACGGTTATATAGATTGAACAATGCTTCAAGTACCGCCATAATGTGGCAAAGAGTTTTTTCAGATTCTCTTTTAAGCAAAAAAAGCAAGCTAATCATTTTTAGAATTTGTTTTTTGCGCGTTTTCTTTTCTTTTGAAAAATACACTTTTAAATTATAGTTTTTATCAAACAATTCACTCAAGAATTTTTCAATTAAACTTGTTCCTGGGAAAGCATTATGAATATCGAGAACTTTCAATAAGTTAAATTCGAAAGTTTTAAAAGATACTCGTTTTTTTCTCCACATGGAGAAAGGGAAATATTCACGATTGTGCTGCCGAAATAAGCCAGTTGGGAGATGTAGAATGTTTGTTTTCTGTTCGTTTATAAGTAAGTTGAATTTTTGGAGCTCTTCAGCCATTACTGATAGGATTATTTTTGCATCATTTTCTGATTTTGAAAGAATTCTATAATCGTCTTTAAATCTTGTTCCTAAAAAATCTATATCTTTGCTTTTTAATATTTTTGAAACATTTTGATCAATTTTTGACAACAATATTTCAGCAATTAAATCACTAACAGCTGATCCAACAGGTATGCCATTCGTTCTTTTATCATTTGCATACTGGAGTAATCTGTCAATCTTGCACCCAACTAACTTATATTCCTTATCAGATAATGAATGTTCTCTACCATGAAGGGCCCATGCAATGCTGTGAGTATAAACTGAATTATAGAAATTTGTGATATCAGTTTTTACTAAGAATTTATACCTATGAGCTTCAGCGACCAAATCTTTTTCAGCCATTTCTATCCATTCGTATATAAGACGACCTGACCGAAGAGGGCTCAGTTCTCCAATACACCTGGAATTTACAGGAATTGGTATACTATATGTATAAATCAGATTACCATAGCAAAAGATATGATCAAGAATATTATCCCAGTCATCAATCAGCCAGTAAACAATATCGTGATAATTATGTGGATGCTGGATACCGAAAACACGGGATGTTATAAGAGTTTTTGGATAGGAAACACAGCTAAGGTCTCTACGTGGTGGACTTTTCAAATCCTTGATGTATGGTTGATCCTGCAACTCAAAACTGTTGACTTGGAAAGAAGGGGGAAGTACATATTGCTCTGGAAAATAGCCTTGGTTAAGAAGCCAAGAAGCAATTTCTCTTTTATTAATAGCCTTCAATAAAATAAACGTTTCTTTGTAATGTTCTTCAGGTAATGTCATTTCTATAAAATTAATTTATGCACATAACGTTGCAAATCACTGGCAGCCAAAAGCTACATAGGGAGGAACGACCGGCGCAGCTTTTGGCTGTCCGCGTGCATTTGTCTTGTTATTTCGGTTGATTTTCTTTTGAATATTGCCACATTGCACGATCTAATACCCTCATTGAAATCTTATTTCTCTTCGCTATTTCTCGACAAAAAGATACATATAGCTGCCAAAATGAATAACTATATTGGTTTGGTACTTCCAAATTTGCCGACCATAAAGCCCTGAAATCTAATATTGGATACGGGTCTTTATGAAACAAATGAAGTATCACCGATGCTGTCGGCCAAGAAACACCATCAAGAATAGTAAGAGATTCAATCCTTGAACGTTCATTATTTGTTGAAAATGCAAACGATGTTATATCTACAATATATTCATTTGTGTTTTTTTCAACATGCCAAGCGCTCCTCGCTGCCTTCCATCTTGCAACAAGTTGCAACTGTTCTTTATTGAGAAAGCCCATACACTGGATTCCTATATTCAAATTCATGAGATCAGTTTCTTCCCGTGGGAATTCGTAACGATTAGCGACTTTTTCTATTTGAGATTCATCAAACCTTAAATTCATGCTGATATTCCATTTTAAGGACATGGCAATTACTATACTGCATGCTGTATTTTGAGAAAAATACATCTGCAGAACCGTCTATATATTATAAATTCCTTTAAAATATGCTTAATGTGTATTTTTACTTTATCAATATCTCTGTTATATTGCAATTCATATATCTGACGAATTAGATCTCATGGAGGGTTTGTGAAATGCCAGCTGCCATACTTTACGCTATAGTTTCGCAACCCATTTGCCTTAAGTTGGATAGGGTAATCTAGCTCTATAAAAAACCGCAATTTTAAATGTCTTTGATCCGCTTATAGTGAGATTCACTCGTGAGGCAATAGGAGCCAGAAATACTCTTGAGCAACAGTCACCGAAGGTGAACGACTGCTCCAAACGCTTGTTAGTTTGTATGATTACTATAAATTATGTTTCCTAGTTCGCTATCCGACAATGTTATAAAATCCATTAAGTAAGTTGAATTGACATTTGCTTCATGGCTAAGTTCCCCTAGCGTAAAAAGTCTTCCAAGAGCACGAGCAAACCGCTCAAAAATAACAACTAGTTCATTTGCGATTTTCAGCAGAACATCATTATTAGGTTTGGAGAGTTCTTTCGCCCAACTAGGATGAATTTTAAGAATTTCGGATTCGAGTTTCTTTCCCCATTCATCTTCGGGAGATTCAGAGTCTGTACGTTTTCCTATTACAATATCAAGATTGTAATATCTATCATGGCCTCCAAAATCTGATAGTATTTTTATGATCGATTTAAGCAATGTGTCCTCCCGTAGGAATCTCAGATCATCACGAGCTGCAGGTATTTCCAGATATTTTGGAGCAAAACATCCCGAAGTCACCTTATCAAGAAATGGTTGAATATTATGTCCCTTTATTTCTGAGATTCTAGGAAATGCTCCGTGTTGGTTGTAGTCTTTATAACATACTATTGTCTTCAACAATCTTTCGAAACCATTAGCTAATAATAGAATTGGTAAGTGAATAAAATCGTTATAGGTATTCTTATTCTGAAGTTCTCTAAGTCCATATTTTATAAGTTTTCCTGCGATTATTAATTCATCGCTTAAATGAAAATGTTTGATTTTATCTGGATAATTCATTTGTAAATCAACCTAACATTGAAGCTCACCGGCGGCAATGAAGCGTAGCGGAATTGCCACTCCGAGTTATTACGGAAATTAGGTGTTGCTTTAATAAAGCAGGCCGTAATAATATTATTGGTTTTCTTGACGTATTTTAACCGCCACTTCAACAGCTTTTGCAATGTTTTTAGCTATCCAGGCATAATGCATAATCCGGTCGAAAGCGGCCGGTGATTCCGATTCATTCCGGCCACTGATTCCGGTTGAAAGCGGCCACCGATTCCGGAGTTATCCGGCCACTTTTTTAGTGATTCCGGAATCTGATTTCATAGAAGTGACGCTGGAT
>JAUWNW010000170.1 GCA_030612445.1 Candidatus Aminicenantota bacterium | reverse complement strand
CTATAGAGATGTCATTGGGATTCGGGACTTTAACGAAACTTACCCCTTCTTTTTCCAGTTTATTAAACATATCTTCCATACCGGGAGAGCCAAGCGTAAGATCCCTGTAAATATGAGTGATCTTAATTCCTTGGGCCATATTTTCCTCAAGAATTTGAGTACTCATTTTAACTAGAACCGAACAACAAATATTGGAGCAGTAGTTTTTGTATCTCATGTCCCGGCTGCCCACACAGTGCACCATCACAAGCGATTTTGGCATAGTGCCATCCCGTTTTACCAACTTGCCGCTGGTTGGACCGGTATTTGAAAGGATCCGTTCAAACTGCAGGGAAGTATAAATATTATTATCCGGAGAATAATTCAATGTGGGAATTTGCTTTGGATCAAAGAGGTCAAAACCTGTGGCAAGGACTATGGCCCCAGCGTCAAGGTCAACCTTCTCATCCTTGTCGTTATAGTCGATAGCATCTAACATACAGGCTTCCTTGCACTTGGTGCAGTCCTGGCCTTTGAACCGCAGGCAGTTTTTGTCATCGATTACCGGGATAAAGGGCGTAGCGCCAGTAACCTGGAAATAAATGGCTTTCCGAGTATCTAGATAGTCGTCGTATTCGTTTGGGACGTCCACCGGGCAGACTTCCACACAGACATTACAGCCGAGGCACTTATCAGGGACAACATATTTAGCTTTTTTATTCACAGAAACTTTGAAATTCCCAAAGAAACCCACAGCGTCTTCCACATTGCTGTAGTTCAGGAATTCGATGTTCGGGTTTTCCATTACCTCCTGCAGTTTTGGCACAATCATGCAGGAGCAGCATTCCAGGGCTGGAAACGAGCTTTCATATTTGGTCGCCTGTCCACCGAGGCTTGGATTTTTATCCACAAGGTAGACTTTCCTTTCTTTGGAGGCGAGGTTTAAGGCGGCCTCGCACCCGGCAAGCCCGGCGCCGATCACTACTACATCGGGATTTGCGTCAATTTCCTTCTTGCTGAAGGGTTGGTGGTGATGCACCCGTTCGTAAGCAGCCTTGAGTTGGGCGGTGGCTTTGGCTGTGGCTTTTTCGTCATTATCTGTCACCCAGGCCACATGCTCCCGAATATTTACCATCTGCATTAAATAGGGATTTAAGCCCGCTTTTTCAAGTACGTTCATAAACGTCTTTTCATGCTGTTTGATAGAGCATGCACCAATAATGATTTTAGTCAAACCACGGTTTTTTATAGTTTCCTCCATCTCCTTTTTTCCTTCTGGAGAGCACCATAGGTTTGTGATCTTGACTGTATCAACATCTGGAAGCGCAGCGAACTTTTCTTTAATCTGCTCGATTTTAACGCGGCCAGAGATGTTTTTAGAACATTCACACAGAAAAATCCCTGCCCGTTCGTTTTCATTCATTGAGTTCCTCCTACGTATTTTTTTATTTTAATTTCCAGGTTTTTGTATATCTCATCAATAATTTCCTGGATCTTTTCAGAGAAATCTTCGGAAAAAGTCTGGTTATCCGAAACATTGACTCCAAAAATCACAATATTTTCGGACACTCTATGATGTAATTTTTCCGCAACATTGAAAATAATCGGTATGGTGACACCGTGAGAATAGGAGGGATTCTGCCTGGATTCCAGATCACTAAGCTGAAATAATTTGATTCCGCCCAGCAGATAGTCAGGATCTTTGAAAGAATCAATTATGAATACGGTATCCCTGTTTTTCACATAATCCACTAGATCCAGAGAAATGTAGGGTGAAATACGGGAAGGAATGTCTAGCTGTTTTCCCAGGCGATGCGCCAAATAAATACCGATTCTGTCATCAGAAAGAATTTCATTTCCAATCCCGATTAGGATAGCGTTGTAAGTGTCCGTTTTTTTCTGAATAGTAATCCTCTTACCTATATTGTTTTAATAAATACAATAATTATTTCAAATATTTGTTTATTTAAATATATGAATAATGCAATGTCAAGAAAAAAAATAATTTATGTCAAATGAAAATCAAAAAAAGATTGACTTTAAATATTCCACTTTAAAATTTTAGCTAACAACTTTATTTTTTAGAGTTCATTCTCCTTCGCATAATGGCACAACACCTCTGAGTCTCATTATCACCGGCGATATCCTCCTTTTTTTAGTGCAATCATTCAGTTTAGTTTTGTTAAAGAATTTTATACAATTTGTAAAGGTTATTTGCCTAAAAGTTGTTTTTTTATTTTTCTTCTGATAACATTATTTAGCATTATTATTGCTGCATAACAGGCTATATGGATGGAACATATAAAAATTTAGTGAATCCAGTATGTTGAATACGACGATGAAAAATATCTATATATTAACATGTATAATAATTGCATTGCTTGTTCTTCATTCCTGCCAAAAAAACGGAGGTGAAAGTTCCAAAATAATTGAGGAAGCAATTGATATTGTGTTAATTGAAAATCAAGATAAACCACAATCTCCAATGCTTGAAATGAAATTCATTCAGGATTTTTCCATTACTGAAGAAGCATGGTGGCCTCATCAAGTTCTAGTTGATAACCAAAATAATATGTTAGTTTATACTGGTAGGAATCAAAAAAAAATTATTAAATTCAACAAAGAAGGAAAAGAAGTTTTGAGAAAAGAATTTTCCAAAGGACAAGGTCCAGGAGAGTTTTCTGGCATTGATCCAAGTTTGTCAAAGGATGGAAGACTTTTTATCGTAGATTCTTCACAGAGGCGTCTTACAATATTGGACGAAAATTTAGAAATAATGGAAATCAAGAAATTGCAATTCTGGGGAGGGCTTTTTTCGCTTGATTCTCAGGATAATATGTATTTTTTGGAAATGGAGTTTTTACCAAAAACAAGAGATAGACAAAAACTTATATTAGCAAAATTTTCTCCTAAAGGAATTCCCCTCCAACGTTATCATGAATATGAATGGGGTCAACATAGGGATAACAATGGAATTTATCATACGGATGCTTTCCGCACACAAATCAGATACAAAATAGACTCTAATGACAATGTTTATTATGCAACAACAAACAAATATGAAATAAATGTAGTATCTCCTGATGGAAAAGTAATCAAAAGAATCACAAAGAAAAGTAAATCAAGAAAACTCACTCAAACAGAGATTGATGAATTTAAACCAAAGAAGCCAAACTCAAGATCTGTGACTGATATACCAAAAAATGTGCCCTATGTTGCTGACTTGTTTATCTTAGATAATGATTATTTACTAGTAGTAACATTTGAGAGTAGAGATGAAGATGAATTTTTATTAGGAGATGTGTTTGATAAGAAGGGAATCTATAGAGCATGTGTGCAAATCCCAAAGTATTATAGATGGAATTTCCTTTTGGCACCAAGCAAAAGTAGAGCTATCTATAAAAACGGATATTTTTATACTATTGAATCTGACAAGTATGAAGAAAATTTCTGGGTGAAACGGTATATAATAATAATAAACATTTGATTTCCAAGAAAAGAATTTACTATTGTGCAACAGGCTATTTTGATTTTTTGAGGGTTTGGGTAAATTTTTGCAGGTCTACAATAAACCTTTTGTGAGAACCCTGACCGATTATTCCCTGGGTGTCCCGGGCAGCAACTGAAAATTCAAGAGATCGTCCTTTCTGTTTGATGAGGGTGGCTTCAGCTGTGACCTTTTCTCCCACAGGTGTAGCACGTAAGTGTTCTATATCAACCTTTGTCCCAACTGTAGTCCATCCTTCCGCTAAATAGGTTTGAACTGCATCAAGAGCGGCGTTTTCCATTAAGGCAATCATCATCGGGGTTGCCAGGACATCGACTATGCCGGAGCCGATAAATTTGGCAGTATAGGCTTCTTCGACAATAATAGATCTTGCAGCAGAAGTGTTCAAAGGTATTATAAATTCCATGTTTCAATCTCCTCTTGGACTATTCATAAAAATTGCCAATGATGTAATCAAAAAAACAATAACTAATTTTATCATTGGCACTTTTTACCTTTCAGGCGAATCGATCTTACCGCATCTACTTCGTTACAGGGTGTTCGCAGTGGAGTCCACAGCTTCATACTCTGTGCCTTGTATCTACGGCAACCTCGACTCGTGAATAATCCAGGTTTCTATTCATAAGAAATGTCGATATCTATAATATAAAGTAAAATGCAAATTGTAAATTGTTTCATTGTTTCATTGTTAAAATCAATACAAACTGTTAACTGCAACCTGGACAAATATGGGCGGAGTTGGGTACACTTATACTTTATGGGAAGATAAATGCTTCAAATTCAAAATTTACATTACGCAATAGGTGAGCTTGAGATACTGCAGGATGTGTCCTGGGCGATAAAGCCAGGAAAAAGGGCAGCACTGATAGGCCCTAATGGAGCTGGGAAAACAACTTTGTTCAGAATATTATGCGGTGAATTGAAACAGCAGAAAGGCAGAATTGTCAAACCCAAAAGCTACCACATAGGATACCTCCCCCAGGAAGAGATAGTGCTTGACGAGGGAACTGCTCTTGAAACAGTTATAGAGGGAAGGGGAGAGATTAAGGTTCTGGAAAAAAAGATATATAAGTTACATAAAGCCCTGGAATCCTATTCTGATGGCCAAGACCGGTTGCTTGAAGAATTAGGTGAGCTGGAATATCGTTACGATGCCTTGGAGGGGTATAATATTGAAGCTGAAGCTAAATCTCTCCTTTCCGGACTTGGGTTTTCTGAAAATGGATTTTACCGTCCTTTATCAGAGTTAAGCGGTGGCTGGCGCATGCGGGCTTACCTTGCTCGGTTGCTGGTCCAGAAACCAGACTTACTGCTGCTTGATGAGCCAACCAATCACCTGGACCTGCCTTCTCTTGAATGGTTGGAGCAATACCTGCTTGGTTTTAAAGGGAGCATTATCATTGTTTCTCATGACAGGTTTTTTATTGACCGCCTGTCTCAGGAGATATATGAACTTGAGCGAGGGGCACTGGAATATTATCCCGGAGATTATCATTTTTATGTAAGGAAAAAGGAACAGAACCAATTTCTCCATAGAAAAAAGTGGGAAGAACAGCAGTTGGAAATAAAGAGGCAGGAACACTTTATTGAAAGATTTCGCTATAAAGCCACAAAAGCAGCCCAGGTTCAAAGCAGAGTAAAGCAGTTGGAGAAGATGAAGAAGATCGAACCGCCGGTAGAAAAAAAGCGTTTTGGATTTTCTTTAAAAGTAGAAGAGCGGAGCTATAAAGATGTTTTGCAGGTAAAAAATATGTCCTTCCGTTATAAAAAAGATTGGATACTGCAGGATATTGATATACATCTAAGCAGGGGAGAAAATGCTGCCCTGGTAGGAGTAAACGGAGCCGGAAAAACTACCTTGACTCGTCTAATTACAGGACAACTTGTTCCCCAACAAGGGGAAGTACACCTTGGAAAGAGAACTAAAGTCGGCTATTATGCGCAGCATCAGGTGGATGCTCTTGATATGACCGCCACTAT
>JAUWNW010000213.1 GCA_030612445.1 Candidatus Aminicenantota bacterium | reverse complement strand
GGTTTTTCAGCAATTTATAATAAATAATAAGTGGGAAGTTATTTTTTCATGGAAAGGCGCTAAAAAGAATAAAGTCAAGAGCTGGCCTGGATACTGGTAAATCCCGGAGAAAACCATCCGGAACAACGCGGGCATGGTTCCCCGAGAGAATCTCGAGGAGAGCGTTGTGAGGACAGGAAGGGATTTCCCCGTATTCAGGGCTTACATCACCTTTAAGTTTAAAAAATTGGGGGAACTCCAGTTTATCAAGTGTTGACAATTAATCTCCATTATATGTTAATATTAAAGTCTACTAATCTGGATTATTTGCAGAATGAAAAAACAAACATTAACCAGTATTTATCTTCTGGGAGTTTTCTCTATATGCATGACATTCTGCAATAGTAAGAAAGAACCCATAACAAAAAGCCTGTCAGACAATAAACTCAAAGCTCAAATTACCTTTTCAGGAAAGATCATCTTCCAGTCAAATTTCGACGGAGATAATGAGATCTATCTCCTCTCTGGATCCGGTTTAGAACAGCTCACCAACAACACCTGGCAGGATGAATATCCGGTCTGGTCTCCGGACGGGAAAAAAATCGCTTTTGCCTCGGATCGTAAAGGTCAGTATGACATATTTACTATGAACTCAGACGGAAAAGAAGTAGTCTCCATTACATCTTCCCCTCTGGATGAAAAGGAGCCTGCCTGGTATTCAGACGGGAAAAAGCTGGCCTTTACCCGCGAAACAAAAAAATTCCTCAAGAAGCACAGTGCTCTTTACCAGGTAGACCTCAATACACACAAAACAAAAAAAATCATCCCGCAGTACTCCAAAGCTCACGGTATAGCTAATTTATCCCCTTCTGCTTCCCTGATAACTTTCACTGGAAAGCGGACTATCGGATGGGATACTGCTATTTACAATATGGATAAAAAGCAGATGAATTTTTTAAACAAAGGCGGGAAAAGCTGCCGCGCACGATTTTCCAAGAACGGCAAAAAATTAGCCTATGTCTCATCAATCAATGCAGCTGGAAAAAGTGATATCTGGATAATGAAGCCTGATGGCAGTGAAAAAACCCGTCTGACTATTAGGAATGATACATATGATTACTTCCCAGCCTGGTCACCCGATGGCAGGCATATAGTCTTCAACTCATCCCTTCAACATAACCTTAACGGCGACTGGCAGCTTTATATCGTTGACGTTAAGACAGGAAAGGCCACCCTGCTTTTTGACAGCCCGGGAAACGATATCTTCCCGGACTGGCACTAATAAAAAATCCCTCCGCAGCTGGTCTCATTCTCTGGAGTTCCCCCAAAATTTCCGTTCATTTTCGGATAAACATAAGTTTTTCAGCAATTTATAATAAATAATAAGCGGGAAGTTATTTTTTCACGGAAAGGCGGTAAAAAGAATAAGGTTAAGAGCTAGCCTGGATACAGGTAAATCCCGGAGAAAGCCATCCGGAACAACGCGGGCATGGTTCCTCGAGAGAATCTCGAGGGGAGCGTTGTGAGGACTAAGAAGGGATTTCACACGCTGGGGGAAATCCCTGTCTTTCGCAGGGACTTACCCGTAGCCAGGCCTTGCAACTTTTCTACATTAAAAAAACGGGGGAACTCCTGGGCTATACTGCGTTGACTTAAAAGGAGTTAGTGGATATGATATATGGCTAATGAAAAAAATTAGGCTTCATACAAAGATCTTTCTTGGATTGGTATTAGGAATAATTGCCGGATTGATCTTCGGAGAAAAAGTCCTTCTTATTGAGCCCCTCGGAACCGTTTTTCTTCGCATGATCACCATGATAGTAGTACCTTTAGTATTTGTCTCTCTAATGCTGGGAACCGCAAGCATGGGCGATGTGCGTAAATTAGGGCGTATCGGCGCAAAAACCGCAGTTTACTTCGTAGTAACGACCACCATTGCCATAGTCATAGGTCTGGTCCTGGCTAATATTGTCCGGCCCGGAGATGGCCTGAATGAAAACGTGAAAACAGAGCTGTATAAAAACTATGAGGCCAAGGCCCAGGACGGCATAAAACATATGGAAGAAAAACCGTCGATCACAGAGATACTGATGAATATAGTTCCCACTAACCCGGTAGCGGCTTTTATTGAAGGAAATATGCTGCAGATAATCTTCATGGCACTTCTATTTGGAGTAGTCCTGACTCTGATCAAAGAGGAAAAATCCAAACTGATCATCAATTTCCTGGACGGGCTGAATGATATGCTTATCCAGGTCGTACATATTGTCATGAAACTTGCCCCTTATGGGGTTTTGGCTCTCAGCGCAGCTGTTATCGGCCAATACGGAATTGATATCCTGATAACTCTCTTAAAATACTCTCTGGTTGTTATCTTTGGGCTTGTTTTTTATGGCCTCAGTATAAACAGCCTTTCAGTCAGATTTCTCGGACATACAAGTCCGCTGCGATTCTTCAGAGCCGCAAAAGAAGCAATAATCATCGCTTTCAGCACTTCCAGTTCTATGGCAACCCTGCCGGTGGCTATGGAGGGAGTAGAACACATCGGGGTCAAACGGGAATACTCAAGCTTTGTGATTCCTCTGGGAGCT
>JAUWNW010000176.1 GCA_030612445.1 Candidatus Aminicenantota bacterium | reverse complement strand
AGCTACAGTCCGGGTAAACACAGCTTCAAGGGGAGTTAGAAAAAAGTCTGCACCTTCCAGAAAGAAAGGCCGCTTTTCAGGATACTGCAGGGCGAAACGGGTATTTACTTCCATCTGGGCCACATCAGCTTCTACCTGAGAAAAATCCGGATTGACTGTGCCGTTGAGGATCAAATTCGGAGTTATCCCCCAGCGCAAAGTTATGCCTGGATCAGGCTCGATCTTCCCTGCTTCCATTTTCCCATTGGGAAAATCATTCAGGTCATCAGTACGAATTGTAGTCAGGGTCGGATCAGCCTCAAAGTTTAATCCTGTTTTCATGCCTTGGAAACCCGTTATTTTGTTAAACTGGCAAAGAATACAGTTCAGATCGCGCCTGCGTTTGTGAGATGTCATGCGGTGGCGGACATTGCGGGGATAGGAGCGTTCCGCACTAAATCCCCAGGTCTGTATTTCTAAACCACTGGGAAAGCGCAGCTGATTAAAAGGAATAGCAATCTCTATGGCGTAGCCCCAATTATAGATCTTTCCCGCTGAAGCCCAGATAGCATCCCAGGAAAAATCTTCATATCCTTCCATTTCACTGAAATTGGCATCCGCTTGCACACCCAGAGGATTTACGCGGAACTGAAACCCTCTGCGCTCATCATTAAAGGTATCAAGCATAAGACTTATATGGTCATCCTGGATTAAAATATCCGTATCATCGCGGTCCATAAGGTGGGCTCTGATCTTTGCAGCATCCGGGTCAAAACAGCGAAAAGCAATGTAAAGATATTCTTTGCTGAATGTAATTAAAAAATCTGTATCCACAGGCGCCGGAATATTATCTCCTGGAAGCCATTCGTAAGGAAGGTCCCCTACTAAGCTTTCTTCCCAGGCTCGTTCATCCAGCACTCCATCGATTTTAATATCAGAGGATGCAGATCTGACAGAATAACTTTTCGCCCTAATGACAGCCTCCTGCTCTTGAGAAGACTGCACCTGCCCTGCAGCAAAAGCACTTGAGATCATAAGTGTGATTCCAAAAATACACTTTAGTATTGTAGTTAATTTATCCAATATCTTCTCCTTCACATTTCACGGTTTTTCCATTTTCCATTCTCTATTTTCCGGCTTTTCCGCATCTGCGGCAATCTAGATTCGTGAAATTTATAGTATAGATTATATATACGTATAAAAGGTCATGATAGTTGTCTTAATTTAGAATGGCGTTAAAAATCTAAACTGAGCGCAGCCCCTCCAAAAAAACAAGAGAAAACACATCAGCATCTATATTTAAAGTGTTTTCCTGTTTTACAAGGTATATGAAAAGCACTTTTGCCTCTATTCATAACATTATTGCATTATTTTTCCTTGTTATTAAACATATTGAACTATAATATATAAAAATCGGAGGAAATTGCTATGAAAATATTACGAAGGAGGATGTTATGGTCTCAAAAAAACCCAACCTTTTTTTCAAAATAAATTTATTTCTATTCCTATTTTCTCTGATCTTCGTTCCCATATCCAAAGGGCAGCAGTTGTCTGATGATTTCTTAAGCTTTTTCCATTACCGCGAGATCGGACCCACTCGCCAGGGGGGACGGGTAGTGGCTTTTGCCGTATCCAGACAGGACCCCTATACATTCTTTGTCGGAGCCGGCCCGGGAGGAGTCTGGAAAACAGTTAACAACGGACATTCTTTTATTCCGGTATTCGAGCAAGAGGATATTTCTTCTATCGGTGATATTGAGATTGCACCTTCAAATCCTGATATCATCTGGATAGGAACCGGGGAAGCCAATCTCCGCAACAGCACTTATTATGGTAAGGGAATGTACAAATCAACCGATGGAGGAAAGACCTGGAATTACATGGGGCTGAAAGAGTCGCACCATATAGGCCGCATTATAATCCACCCAAATGATCCGGATATAGTGTATGTTGCAGCCCAGGGACATTTATACTCTGAAAATCCTGAAAGAGGAATTTACAAGACCACTGACGGAGGGAAGACCTGGAAACAATCACTAAAAGTAACAATAGACGGCAGACACATTGGAGCTACAGACCTGGTCATGGATCCCTCCTCTCCGGAAACACTTTATGCCACATCTTATGACCGGCGCCGCTGGGCCTGGTCATTCCGCACAGCAGGACCTGGAAGCGGGATATACAAGACCACAGACAGCGGCAGAACCTGGAAAAAACTTACAACCGGGCTGCCAGATGGTTTTTTGGGGAAGATCGGCTTGGCCATATATCCTAAAAATCCCGATATCCTTTATGCGACCATTGACAATGCCAACTCTCCAGGAGTCTCTCATCAAGAAAGACATGAAGAGCTTTTTAAGGGCAAACCACCCTCCAAACCCACAACCGGCCACGGAATATATCGCACTAATAACGGCGGAGAGTCTTGGGATCTTGCCAGCCCAGAAGGAAAAAGTATTGGGAACCGTTCAAATTACTACGGCCAAATAATCATAGATCCCAATGATGAAGATCATATATATGTCTTAAGCTCCCGGGCAGACGAATCAACAGATGGAGGCAAGACCTGGCATCGTGCCTTCCAGTACGCAGGCGACAATCACGTTTTGTGGATAGACCCTAAAAGCAGCAAACACATGCTTCTGGGATATGACTATGGCATGGCTATAACCTATGATTCCGGAAAGAACTGGTATCACCCTGATGAACTTCCCATGGCGCAGCTCTATGCTATAGGTGTGGATATGGATTATCCTTATAACGTTTATGGAGGCATGCAGGATTTTGGCTCCTGGAAAGGCCCCAACACAAAAAAAGGAAGGTTTCCTATCCGCTTTGAAGACTGGGAGCACATGCAGGGAGGCGATGGATTTTACAATCAAATTGATCCTACAAACAGCCGCTGGCTTTACTGTGAATCACAGTTTGGAGACCTATCGCGAATAGATCAGAAAACCGGCAAAAGAAGATCTATCACCCGGGATAGGAAGGACCTTCGTTTTAACTGGAACGCCCCTGTATTGATCTCTCCTCATAATCCTAACATTATCTATCACGGTGCCCATAAAGTGCTGCGCTCTTCCAATCAAGGTAACAGCTGGGAGGAGATCAGTCCTGACTTAACCACAAATGACTCTTCCAAAATAAAAGGAGTAGGCGCTGTCCAATACTGTACAATTACCACCTTAGCTGAATCCCCCGTAAAACAGGGAATTATCTGGGCAGGGACCGATGACGGAAATCTCTGGATTACAATAGACAAAGGTAAAAACTGGGCAAAGCTAAATGACAATATTCCGGGAAATCCAGGTTGCTGGGTAAGCCGGATAACTGCTTCTCATCACAATCCAGGCACAGCATATCTGACTTATACCGGATTTCATAATGATGATTTTAAGCCCTACGTTTATAAAACCTCAGATTTTGGCAAGACCTGGAAAGCAATAACCAAAGGGCTTCCTGATGCATCTGTAAATGTGATAAAAGAAGACCGGAAAAATCCGCTCCTTCTCTTTTTAGGCACAGACAAGGCAGTTTATGTAAGTATTAACAGAGGAGATAACTGGAACCTAATGCAGAATAATATGCCTACCATCCCTGTCCATGACCTGGTCATACACCCCCGGGAAAACGACCTGGTAGTGGGCAGTCACGGCAGGGGATTTTTTATAACCGATATATCACCGCTGCAGGAACTTAAACCTGATGTTCTAAAGAGGGATGCCTACTTTTTTAAGATGGAGCCTAAAATACAGGGGATCATGCTCAGCCAGAAAGCCACCAGCGCCCAGAATTTTGCAGGTGAAAACAAATCCCATGCAGTTGTTATAAATTATTATCTAAAGCAGCCGGCTGCCGGAGATATTAAAATCTCAGTCTACAACGGTACTCGCCTTATCAATGAATTTTCCGGCTCCAACAAAGCCGGCCTTAACCGGGCAGAATGGGGTATGACTCGAAGAAGAAAACGTTCAAAAGAAGAAATCGCCCGCTGGGACAGATGGCAGAAATTTGCTGAAGAGGATGAGGAATTTTACGACTATTACGATACAGTCGACTGGTATGGCGACCCGGACGAGGAAGTGGATAAATGGGGCCGGTCCTTGCAAACCAGAGTTCACCACCCACCTGGATTAACAGAACGTCTGTACGCTTATTACCGAGTTCAACCGGGGGAATACAAAGTTGTGCTTACAGCGGGAGAAAAAGACCTCAGCCAACCTGTAATAATTATGAAGGACTACTGGTATAATTAAAACATCGCCATTTTTTTATGAATAGGTCAGGTTAAGCTATTATATCAGTGTTCGTTTTTCTTCTTTCGCAGTTTTTAGGACAATATGGGAAACTATTCTCTGAATTTCAGGTAAAGCAAGATCAGTGAATAGAAATTCTTCCAAGTCCAGGAGCTCTTTGAAATTACAGATTAACACCTGATCCCAATCTCCGGTTACACTATATATTGACCGCACTTGCTCTAGTTTTGCCAATTTTTCTAGAAGTCCAGTTTCAATGTCATGCTTAACCCGAAGCTTTATAATAGCAGTTATATTATAGCCTAATACTTTTGGATCAATAACAGGAACATATCCTTTTATAACTCCGGCTTTTTCAAGCTTTTTTACATTATTATAGATCGCTGTAGAAGATGTTCCTACTTCCTTTGCCACCTGGCGAAAGCTTTTTCTTCCGTCCTGGTTTAAAGAATGCAGGATTTTTTTTTCCAACTCGCTTAACATTCGATTCTCCCTCCCAACATTTTAACATTTTTCACATATACTATCGCATTTTAGCTAAAATGCAAAGAAAATTTAGCATTTTTGTTATATATTATCACTAGTGTCCGGTTATAACTCAAATAGTTTCAACTGTTTAGAGTAGACATCCTCTCGGTTCGTGTAATCAAATTCCGCAAGTAGTTGATAAATAGAGGCTTTCTCAAAAACAGTTACACTCAATATCTGAAGAAAAGTGTAGAGAGACATGTCTAAATTCAAGCGTTTTTTAATAATGGCCACAAGCTGCGTATTCCGGTTAATCCGGCCACCGATTCCGGAGTTATCCGGCCACTAGTTAGAGCGAAGCGACGCTGTTGTTTCATTATATCACCTTGTGGCCGGAATGAGTCAATGGAGATTTACGTTTTCTCATAGATTCTCCTTT
>JAUWNW010000180.1 GCA_030612445.1 Candidatus Aminicenantota bacterium | reverse complement strand
TGATCTTGTCTATGACTTTATTATCTTCGATAAAAGAGACAATGCGCATTGTCCCCCCGCATTTTGGACAGATGAGAGGATCGATTTCATAGACCTTCTTTATCATCTCAGCCCATCCTCTGGAAGGCGGAAATGAAACTTAAAAAAAACTCCCCAGAAGATTGACCTCATCCATCCGAGATACAAGGTATCCAGTCTTAAAATCTTTAAAGAAGGATAATGGGTATTTGAGGATCCGCTCGATAAGCTGGATACGGATAGAAAATGTAAACTCCTGGGATAGACGCAGTCTAAAGTATTCCTGTATGGTATTGACAATTTCAGACAAAATGAGGATTGCTAGAAGCAAACCTACGAGAAGATTGAGATTGGAGGCGTTCTTGCTAACAAAAACATTGTCGATTATGTATCCGGTAATAGCTGGGCCAGGTAGACTTAAGCCTGAGCTTAAAAGAAGCATAAAAAAAAGGCTCATATACCTAGAGATATACTTTTTTGTGTGTGGGAGTAGGAAGGCCAAATCACTAGTCTGGAAATTTAATTTTAATTTTTGCTGCTTGTAAGAACGGGAGTGGGATAAAAATAATTTGAGATATTCTTTAATTCTTTTCAAAAATTTATACTCTGTTCATTACTAAAAAAATTTAATAGCAACGTCTGATCAAGATAGGATATAGTTCATTTTATAAGGAAAAACTCAATATTCTTCCTTAAGTTTATCCTGTAATCATAATTCTGAAAAAAGAAATAATTAGAGATCTTTTTTATAATATTGTGGTCTGTTTCTACAGTAAAAAATTTGTATTTTTTATAAGTCATTTCAATATCGTATTTTAAGTTTGTTCGACGTAAGCCCAATCCAGGGTATTCAATCAGAACAGTCGAGCGACTTGGAAATAAGACTTCCTCTTTCTCAACCTGGAAAAAAGTTGTCATTGTGAAGACAGGTGTTATCTTCAAAAGAATGGCTTCTTTAAAAACATTCTCATAACCTTGGATGGGAAAGCCTTTGATTTCACTCTTGAGAATTTGGTAATTTGTCTGATCGATCCATACTTTCGCATACTGAACACCCCCTGCACCTCCGGGCTTCGGTTGGACTTCGATTACATAAGTTTCAGCTCCATCCATTTTTTCTTTCTTTATGATTTTATAATAAAACATAATTTGATGTTCAGTCTCAAAAAGTCTGATTGGTGCAAAAAGGGGAATGAGAGCAGAGAATCGTTTCTCTTCGAAAGGCTCTTTCAAAGCCTCACCTTTGTGATCCTTTCCCTTTAAAATGAACCTCCTTTGTTTGATTTTCTTTCCTTTTTTAATCATTTGGTAATCACAAATATATCTGTTTTTCTCAATCTTAAAAGAATCCCAATTATCCCTTCTTCTTGATATAACACTAATGACGTCTCCCTCTGCTGTCTCTTTTTGTAGAGCTATAGAGCCCCCACTTTTATTTTCCTCTGTATAAAAGTTATAATGAGTGTCTGTAATCGTCTCTTCGCAAATAAAATCAAGCGCTGAGTTGGCGAGTTTTTTACAATATACAGCACATTGATCAAGAATTCTTTGTAAATCTTTTTGTGGTAAGATTCCAGGGTAAAAGATCCTGTTAGTTTCTGTATTTTCTTCCAAAATACGCCTTAATGCTGGATTAAAATCAATAACTAACACAGTCCTAACTGGAATTGGCTTTTCCTTTTTAAGCGCGGGTTCGAATTTCCATTGTAATACAGCTTGAACCGCCGAAAAATCTAAGAAGGGATGAAGTGGCTGAATGACCTTGATTTTCTGGATATTCCCTTGTTTATCAATCATAACTTGGAGTTTGACTTTCCCTTCCACTCCCTTCTTTCTCAACTCATCGGGGTAGTCGGGAAGAACTTGATGAATCACCTTTGGAGCCACTATAGTATCTGTTTGCTTAAGATGTTTTATAATTCCCTTAGCATCAAACTCGTAGCACCAGCTACCAATTCCCCATGAAAAAATCACAAAGCTGAAAACTAAACTGAATATCACTTTGCTTGGTGTATACATGCCTCCCTACTGCATTCAAGAAAACCAATTTTAATAATTATACCATAGTTTTCAATAGGGATTACTCCTCCTTTTCCTAAAAATGCTGTAGAAGTAGAGGAGGAGAGGGAAATCCCTCTCCCCTTTTTTCTCTGTATCTACACTACCATTCTGCATGAAATGTCAACTCGTGTACAATCTCGGACGGGCAAGCACAACCACAGGAATCACCATGTAAAAAGGCCTCAAATTGGGCGTTAAAGTCATTATACCAGGCACAAACACAACTGCAGTTACCCACTGCCGTACCATAGGAATTTGGTTTTTTTGTTGATGATGATTTATCCTCAATTTCATCCAATTTCCACCCTCTATGCAACCACATCAACAATAATACCTAGGAAAAACATATACTTCAACAAGAAATCCGCAGGAAAGGAAGAATCTTTTTAGAATTAGCCTGGAAAAACCTTTATTGAATAGACTTAGCCCTGAACTGCTTTTCAAGAACTCTTCATATATATTCTGATCTTTCTTCAGCTGCCATACTAAGCTGAGCTTGAGGTGGTGGGGGACGTTCTGCCTTAAAGGTCAGTTTAAGGTGATCGATGATCTTGTCTATGACTTTATAATCTTTGATAAATGAGACAATGCGCATCTGTCCTCCGCATTTTGGACAGATGAGAGGATCGATTTCATAGACCTTCTTTATCATCTCCGCCCATCCCCGGGATGGTGTAAATGAAACTTCATCTTCAATAATAGGGGGGCAGGAAAGGGCAACTCCTGCTTTCTTCTTTTTCCCTCTATGGGCATTGGCATAGGATCCGTAATATCGAATCATAACTTGACCTTTCTCTGGGATATGGGAGGTTACTCTGGCAATAAATTCCAGATAATCCATATGCTCTGACTCTCTGCTGTTCTTTCCGTACTGATAGACTACCTGTCCTTTGGCCTCATCCAGGGAAAGCTTGCAGAGCGAAATTATGGGCCGGATCATATATTTGCCTATCCGCTCGGCCTCTTCTTTTCTCTCTGCTCTTACCTTGCTATGTACATTGAATCCATTATGCTGCCAGTGTAATATCTTTTGTATTAAGTCCCTATTGATCAACTGTTTGTGGAGGAGCAGGGAGAAAACCTCGCGTGTGAAAAACCGGCAGAGAAGAGAATCATTAATGCTTGAAACCTTATGGAACCGGTCTTGTTTATCCCTCCCTCCCTCTGTAACTAGAAAATGAAGATGTGGATGAAAATTTATCAATTCGGACCAGGGCGCGCAGTTCACAAGTCGTGAGTTTACATCGATTCTGAAGTACAATGGAATCCAAATCAGCATGGACGGAAAAGGCCGGGTGATCGATAATATCTTCATAGAACGATTCTTGAGAACACTCAAGTATGAGGAAATATATACAAAATCCTATGAATCGGTAGCAGAATGTAGAGCAAGCATCGGGGAATTTATCCGAAAATATAATCAAGAGAGGTTTCATCAATCTTTAGGGGAATACGATATGCCTTTCGAGGCTTATCGTCAGATGCAAATGGCTGTAGCATGTTAAAGGATATACACCTTAAAAAAAGATCAGATTTTGTCTTGACAACCGGACCACTTAATATGTTTATTAACAATTTTAATTTATCCATTCCCTAATCTTAATTATTTTCTCTCCTCTCAAAAGTATTCGAGTGTTTTCTCATTTTTTTCCTAACTTATTCCTTAGAAACAATGCGAATACTAAAACACTAGTGCACTATGTTTACTAAATATTTTGTGACAATTCTAATACCATTTTCGTCAGGAATAATTTGCCAGAACATGTCATTTATTACTTTTGTTCTTGGACGTGTGTAAGGAAATATTGCATCTCCTTTAATTCCGACTCTATTAATATAATTTCCTTTTGGACTGAAAACATCAAAGAATAGATCTTCTGTCTTTCTATCAATAAGATATGGATGTACCCAAATATATCCGTTGGAGTCACATACGATACTATTAAAAGCAGGCTTCTTTTTTGGAAAATGTGTATTATTTATTATAAAATTTGGAGCACCTTTTTTCCTTGATATAAAATTCTTATTCTCTATATAGGCAATATTCATTCCAGCGAAATACTTCTTTTTGTCATCTTCTGATATTTTTATCGGTTCATAATCATGAGTGAAAGATAATATGAGTCCTTTTTCCGGATCGTGGACCATAATTTTATATTCCTCGGAATAACCGATTACGATTTTACCAGGAAAAGATACATCCCAAAAAACGGCAGAATTGTAAGGTTGATGAACATCTACCCTTCTTGGTTCAAATAAACGCTTAAATCTAAATATCTTTTTTCTATATATAGTTTTGATGAAAATCATTTCGTCACTGTATAGATCAAGTCGAAATTCTTGAGGAAAATATTTGTTATCGTAGTTGTATCTTTCTATTTCAATCACAAAATATTTATTTGCGAGTGATTTTATTTCTTGTGGAATACCTGTCCCACTATTAAATTTTACTGATTTAATAAATTCTCCGTTTGAATAGAATAAAGAAATTCTTCTGTTCATTACTTCCCATACAGCTATCCTATCATTTAGTGAAGCAATCTTAAGTGGCCAATTAAGATCTCCAGGTCCTTGTCCCTGTCTGCCTATTGTTAATAAGTAAGGTTCATCTCCCGATTAGTTGATGGATAATAATAGATGTTATTGATTTTAAAGAAAAATGGACATCAGGTACTTCGCCTGGGTAGAATAGGTTTTTACCACAAAAACCAACCCAAGGAGGTTACCGATGTCCGCTTTAAG
>JAUWNW010000044.1 GCA_030612445.1 Candidatus Aminicenantota bacterium | reverse complement strand
AGGTTGTTGATAACTATCCAATGCGACCTGAAGAAGTCAAGATCGCCAGAGAAAAACTAGCCATTCTCTTACAAGCTCAAACTGCAGCGCAGAAAGAGGATCAAGAGTTAAGAACCCAACTCGTTTGGTCGGAACGGAGTACAGATATTGAGGGCGAGATCTCTCCTGATGGCAGATATCTTTCCTTTACGGATTGGAATACGGGTGACCTGGCGGTTCGGGACCTGACAACCGGAAAAAATCGTCGCTTGACCAATAAAGGATCCTGGCTGAAATCTGCGGAATTCGCTCTCTTTTCAAAATGGTCTCCTGACGGCAAACAGGTCTTTTATAATTGGTACAATCCTGAAGGCGACAATTTTGATATACATTCAGTCGGTTTAGAAGGGGCGGAACCAAGGGTCCTGTATAGATCCAATGAGTTTGAATATGTCCAGCCCTTTGATTGGCATCCGAACGGGAACCAAGTACTCATCGGTTTCTATAGAGGAGGCAATACATTTGTGATCGGCTACCTTTCTGTTATGGATGGAAATCTGAAAATCTTGAAAACCTTTAAACGTAATTATGGTCAGGATACTCCTTGGGGTTTTGTTATCTCTCCAGACGGGAGCACCATTGCTTATGACGATCGGTTGGATCAAGATCCCAATAATCGCGATATTTTTCTCCTCTCTGCGGATGGGACAGAACAGCGGCTGGTTGACCACCCATCCCTGGATTATGTGTTCAATTGGACTTCGGATGGGAAATATCTTCTGTTCGGAAGTGAAAGAACCGGCAATCGAGGAGCATGGATCGTTGAGGTGAAAAATGGCAAGGCGATTGGATCTCCCAGTCTCGTCAAGTCAGGCATTGGCCCGGCTTTTCCGCTTGGGTGTACTAAGCAGAATCAATTTTATTACGCCTACAACAACAGTATCAGCGACATCTACGTCGCTGAGCTCGATCCCACCTCGGGCCAAGTTATGTATGCGCCAAAAAGAGAAGTGCGCTATTATGAGGGCCATAATTATCTCCCGGATTACTCACCCGACGGAAAATATTTGGCTTATATCTCCCTCCGGAACACCTTTCCCATGGGGGAAAAAACCATATGCATCTATTCTCTCGAAAACGGAGACATCCAAGAACTTTATCCCGGATTCGGCAAACTCAGTTATCCCCAGTGGCATCCAGCTGGGTAGTCCCTTTCCCTTGAAGGGACTGATAAAGAGGGCCGCAAGGGAATTTATCTGATAGAAATCGATTCCGAAAGGGCGTCTCCTATCGTCCAGATCGAAGAAGATGAAGAGATCTACGATCATAGATGGTCGGTCGACGGGAAAATTCTTTTTTATACTAAGGGTAAATCCAGGGAAAAAACCTCCTGGATTCGTGTACATGATATGAATACGGGACAGGATCGAGAACTGCCGGGTTCACCGAATAATGCACATGACATTGATGTTTCTCCTGATGGCAAATCTTTAGCCTTATTAAACAGGGGATTTCAAGGGAAACGCAGTCTAAGGATCATTCCTGTCGAGGGGGGTGAGCCTCAAGAACTGTACAGCTTTGAAGCAGAAGGAAACTTTGTAATTAATCCTGCTTGGAGTCCGGACGGTAAATATATCTTATTCCCTCTGCCAAACACCGATTCACCCGAAAACATTGAGTTGATGAAGTCAGGAGCACCCGGTAAGTGGAACATGTGGAGGATTTCATTAAAAGACGGGCAGCGCCAGAAACTGGATATGAAGATGGCAAGATTCCTGCATTTGAGTATCCACCCGGACGGCCGTCATATTGCATTTTCCTCATTTGGCCGCACCATGAAATACATGGAGGTCTGGATGATGGAAAATTTCCTGCCGAAAGAGAACACCAGGAAATAATATTTTCTATTTTCTACTCCGAGCGCTGCAAGTTGGGTAATCCCCATCTTGCAGCTTGGAGAGAGCTTAAAGTATTGTTTTTAGTATGGCAAACTCTCTTTAAAAACTTTAAACTTATCCTCCATTCCTTCATTTAAAGACCATCTTTCCACTTCCCCTAAATCAACCTGATTTTCCTTATATACCATCAGTGCTTGGTCAAATGACTGCTCATCATTCCAGTGATAATAAGCAGCCAGCCGATCTTTCACACAATCCGTAGGAGAGAGAAGCATTAATACTTTATTTCCTTTCCTTATTTTCGAGATTTCCTTTACTGGCTCCTCTCCTAATGATAATGGAGGTGATAAAAAATCTATTAAATATTGCGACTTTTTATGCTTGAAATATTTCCCTTTCTCTTGAAATCCAATTCTTTCCAATGTTTCTTTTATCTTTTTTGGAACAATATGTGAAATAAGTACAAAATCTAAGTCACAAGAAATGTATTTATTTTTTGTATAAATTGTTACACATGATCCTCCTGAGAGAACTACCTCAATCCCATTATTATAGAGATAGTCAGCAACATGGAGAGCAAAATCTATAATTGACATATCTTCTATTTTCATTTTTGAGAGTTAAAAAGGTTTTCCAGTCCGGCGAGGTCTTAATCTCGGTTTAAAAAACTTCTCTTTTTCTTCTTCAGATAAGAACCTTAAAGTTTTTTTTAGTAAGGCTTCCAGTTCCTTCCTGAATGGATAACGGGGATTAATTCCAAATAATCTCACTTTACCTTTGAGTTTACTGTAAAGAACTCCACCTTTTTCTAATTTTAAAAGCTGGTTATAAACTGTATTTATATATAAATTAAAGATCCTAGCTATTTCATTAGGATAAGATTCCCCCTTAGTATATAAATACAAAAGAATTTTTTCCTTTTTATCCGATTCAAATAATGGTTCTAACATCTTTGCTTTTTATACAATGTTGTTGTACATACATATAATTATATTATATATATAATCAATTACATTGTATGAATAAATTTTATGATTGTCAATATTAATTTTTTGCAGGAGTTCCCCCAATTTTTTAAACTTACAGGTGATGTAAGGCCTGAATACGGGTAAGCCCCTGCGAAAGACAGGGATTTCCCCCAGCGGGAAAATCCCTTCCTGTCCTCACAACGCTCTCCTCGAGATTCTCTCGGGGAACCATGCCCGCGTTGTTCCGGATGGCTTTCTCCGGTATTTACCAGTATCCAGGCCAGCTCCTGGACGCTTATTGATGAAAAAAATTGAGTTGCCTTTTCTACTTTTGTATGATTATATGAGCGACAGAGGATATTAAAGGAGGCGCATCACGGATTCTCATGTTTCGGTGAATGGCTTGAAAAAAAAACTCTCAGCGAAAAGAAAAATTCAGCGTAAAAACTATGTCAGAGTTAAAAACCAAGCTATTTCCAGAAATCCTTTATTATAACGGAAAAGATTGGAGCAATACTCCTTTATTAGCAAAAACCCCAAAAAACCAGTGATGAATTTATGGATGAATTGATCACACCAGGCATCACTCCTTGCAGATATTAAGGATCAGCTTGCATCTACCCCAATGTCTATCATTCCCCTCAAACAGGATATCCGGGGAAAAATGAGAAGCCGGATAAATAAAAATTAATTTTGTTTAAGAAATCTAGCCCCTTATGCGGCTCGTCCCCGTTATTTATTATTTATTTATAGATTTTTGTGTGATTGACCGCCTAAAACTTTTATGATATTGGTATAAAAAGACATCATGGAGAAAACAATGAAAAAAAAATGCTTGTATCTGGCGGCCCTGCTTTTACTCTGGGTGGTTCAGCCTGTTTTTTCAACTGCGGAAAAATCTTTGCCGGATTTAAAGAAGGAAGTGATTCGGGTCATTGAGCAGGAAAGCAAATTACTTATTGAGACTAGTGATGCAATCTGGGAATTTGCAGAAACCGCTCTTCTCGAATTTAAATCTTCAAAACTCCTTGCAGATATTCTGGAGAAAAAAGGATTTTCAGTTAAAAGAGAAGTCGCCGATCTGCCCACAGCTTTTGTCGCCTCGTATGGTTCCGGGAAACCGGTCATTGGAATCCTGGCAGAATATGATGCGCTTCCCGGTCTTTCTCAAGACAATACAGCTTTCCGGAAGGCATTGGTCGAGGGAGGCTCCGGGCACGGTTGCGGCCATAATCTCTTTGGAGCCGGAAGCCTGGGGGCAGCTCTTGCCATCAAGGAGGTTATGGAATCCCATAAAATAAAAGGCACGATCAGACTCTATGGATGCCCGGCTGAAGAAGATGTGGGAGGAAAGTTGTTTATGGCAAGAGAGGGGCTATTTGATGATCTGGACGCCTGTATTGCCTGGCATCCGGATTACACGACAAAAGTGGATGTTAAAGGCAGCCAGGCGATCGATGATATTGAGATCGAGTTTTTCGGCAAGGCTGCTCATGCGGCCTTTGACCCCTGGAAAGGACATAGTGCGCTTGACGCCGTTGAGATGACCACTTTCGGGATAAATCTTCTCCGGGAGCATGTTAAGCCGTCCGTTAGAATCCATTATGTCATCACCAAAGGAGGAGATATTCCCAATGTGGTTCCGGAATATGCAAAACTCTGGGTCTGGGTCAGGGATTCGACCAGAAAAGGAGTCAAAGACGTTACCTTAAGGGTCGAAGAAATCGCTAAGGGGGCCGGCCTTGCAACAAGAACGACTCCTAAGATAAATCTTATGGGCAGCCTCCATGAGCTGCTCGTTAACAGAACAGGAGCCGAAGCCATGCAGAAAAACCTCAAAAAAATCGGCCCTATCACATATACGGAAGAAGAGTTGGCTTTTGCCAGAGAAATCCAGAAAAATACCGAAGTGGAAGAAAAGGGAATGGTCTCTGAGATCAAAGACTTGGAAAAACCCGCTAAGGAACCTGAAGGCGGCTCCACCGATGTAGCCGAGGTAAGCTGGATAACCCCTACGGTCCAAATCTTAACTACCTGTACGCCCTTCGGAGTTCCCTGGCACAGCTGGGCAGTTGTCACCTCGTCCAAACATCCTATCGGCCATAGAGGAATGCTCCTGGCAACAAAGGTGATGGCCGCTACAGCCCTTGATTTTCTTCTGGAAAAAGAAATTCTGCAAAAAATGCAGAAAGAGTTCAAGGAAAAGCTTGGAGATTACACCTATAAAAGCGGTCTTCAGCCCGGCCAAAAACCCCCTGTCAGGAAATAGCTTTCCTCAGCTGCTACAGCCAGCTAAGGCTGAGCTTGTGAGGATAGCGGCATAAAATAACTTGGCAGAGGGTCCGAGCCTATTTATTATTAGTCCAGTTTTAATTCTTATCTGACAGCTTTGACTATTAGCTTGAATAATAATATTGCTTTGACTATAATTATCTTAGAGGATTTTTTTTTGAAAAAAGCAATAATAAGGAGTATTCTTTGTCTATTTTTATTTCTCAGCTTTGTTCCATTCTCCCTTCTTTTTAGTCAGAAAAAACTGTCACCAAAAGATCTCCGGCCCGTGTATGAGAAATGGTTGGAAGAGGAAGTCGTCTACATTATCACTCCGAAAGAAAGGGACGTCTTTCTTCAACTCCAAACCGACCGGGAAAGGGAAATATTTATCCAGGCTTTCTGGAAACAGCGAGATCCTAATCCCAATATTCCCGGCAATGAATTTAAAGAAGAGCATTACCGCAGAATCGATTATGCCAATAACTGGTATGGGAAAGATAGCCCGGGGCGGGGTTGGCGCAAAGCCCGGGGCAGGATCTACATCACCCTGGGCCCGCCTAAATCCATCGAAAGATATGAGAACTCTGGAGAGATGTATCCTGTGATTATCTGGTTTTATGAAGGTATGGTTGAATACAAACTTCCCAATGCCTTTAATGTTGTGTTTTTCAAAAAAGATGGGATAGGTGAATATATGCTGTATTCTCCGGTTAGATACGGCCCCCAAAATCTCTTGGTCCATTACTACGGCGATATGACAAAATATACCGAGGCTTTTTACAAACTTATGGATATTGAGCCGGCTGTTGCTAAGGTTTCTCTTAATCTGTTACCGAACGAATCTTCTTACAATCTTACCCCCTCTCTCCAATCCGAGGTTTTGGTCTCACAAAAAATTCCTGCTGCTCCCCACGAAAAAGTGAAAGATTCCTGGGCCGATAAACTTCTCAAGTACAAAGATATTATTGAAGTTGATTATACTGCCAACTACATTGAATGCGACTCCCTGACGCGGGTGATTCAAGACAGATCAGGAAACCATTTTGTCCATTATCTCATTGAACCGAGCCGGCTGACTTTTGAGCAGTTACAAGAAAAATATCACTCCAATTTGGAAATAACCGGCCAGATTTCTGATGAATCCGGGAAGTCCATCTATCAGTTCGACAAGACCATCCCCATAGAATTCGATGAAGACCAGATGTCCAGCATCCGCAACAAACTGTTCAGTTTTCAAGACATGTTTCCGCTGGTAACAGGGACATATAAATTCTCTGTCCTGATGAAAAATGTAGTCTCCCGGGAATTCACATCTGTCGAAAGAGATTTAATCATCTCTAATGCGACCTTCCCTCAGATAAGTCAGCTCACCTTGGCTAACCGGTTGGATAAAAATTCAAAGTACAAGGGCAGAAATAAACCGTTTCTAATCGGTGATTTTCAATTGATTCCCTCTCCGCGCAGTGATTTCACCAAAGAGGACACATTGTATGTTTATTTCCAGATACAGGGATGGGAAGATAAATTGAAAGAAAGCGCTTCCCTGCAGTATTTTATCCTCAAGGAAGATGTGGAAGTCATAACCCGGAAAAAATATCTAAATGAATACCCGGACCTCACCAATATCTTTGAGAAGTTTCCGCTGATAAATTTAACGCCTGATTATTATAAAATAAAGGTTTTACTTATCAATAAAAATCGGGAAGAGATCTTCTCCCGGGAAGCTCCTTTTCTCATAACCCACCTCCAATATCTTTCCCGGCCCTGGGTTATCTCTATGCCCATGGTCACATCTGAAGATCCAATCTTTGCCAACATCCTGGGGAATCAATTCCTGAATAAAAATGAAGAGGCTAGGGCAAGAACCTATCTGGAAGTAGCTTATAACCGAAACCCGAATAATCCGAAATTTGCCCTGGATCTGAGCAATGTTCTTTACAAGGCCAAAGAGTTTCTAAAAGTGAAGCAAATCGCTGCTCCCTTTATGCAGGATGAGAGAAAAAATGAATTTTTACAAATCATGGGAAATTCCTCTCAGGCTTTGGGAGAATACCTTGAAGCTATATCTTTCTATCAAGAGTATCTTTCATTTTACGGCACCAATATTTTTATTCTCAATTCTATAGGAGATTGTTACTTCCAATTGAATAACACCCAAGAAGCATTAAATGCTTGGGAGAAATCATTAGAGATCAGTCCAGATCAAGAAAAAATCAAAACACGCATAAGAAATCTAAGAGAAAAAAAATGAAAAAAAAGTTTTTTATCCTTTTTCTAGTCAGTTCCATTTTTACTTCCTGTGCAATGAATCAACTGAAAAAAAATTTGGATCCTGACAGCAAGGAATTTCTCTCCTTTGTCCGCTATCTTATCACCCCAGAGGAGCGTAAGATTTTCCTTAACCTGTCGCCTGAGAATAGGGAAAATTTCAAAGAAGAATTCTGGAAAAAAAGAGATCCTGATCCGGGCACAGAGGAAAACGAGTTCCGGATAAACTATTTTAACCTCATTAAGGAAGCCAATCTCTTATTTAAGCAGGGGAGCACTCCCGGTTGGCTCCAGGAAAGGGGCAGAGTATATATTACACTCGGCCCGCCCACGAATAGAAGAACCTATCCGCGTGGTACTACTTATCAAGGTGTGCCCATGGAAATATGGGACTACAATTTTTTCCCGGTGATTTTTGTAGATAAAAACTGGACCGGAAATTACAGATTAGAAGCTCTCAGTGCTCAACATATTAATGAGATCAACAAAGCTCAGATAAGAAACAGACCTAAAGTTCCCAGTCAAAAGGGGGACTTTGATTTTGATATTCAAATGAAGGCCAGGCAGGCGGGGAAAGCTGTATTTCAGATTGAAATTCCCTATAACAAAATCTGGTTTATAGAAAATGATTCATTAGCCCAGACCACCTTTGAGGTTTTCCTTAAAGCTTCTGATGAAGAAGGCAATGTTGTTTGGGAATTTAAGAAAAATTATGATGTTTCCATTCCTAATGAGAAATTGGAAGATTATATTGGAGAAAACTATATAATCGAAATCACGGCAACTATAGAGCCGGGAAACTATATGCTTACCGTTGAAATTGAAAATAAAACAGGGGAAGAGAGAGTGAGAAAGAGGATCAAACTGAGGATTTGATCAAATCCCCAATGGTAATAATAAACAGCTTAAGGGAGGGAATGAAATGAAAACAAAAACAGTTATGAAATGCCCTTTATACTTTATCTTTATCCTTTTGTTAATTTCTTATGCTTTAGGACAGACGGCGCGAGGAAAAGCCAGGCAGGCCGGAGTCGTTTTAGACGATGAAGGCAATCCGGTTATATCAGCCAAGGTTACCATTGAATATTTAGGCGAGGATATCCGTAAGCTTGAGGGCAAGACCAATAAAAAAGGAGAGTGGAGTTTTATGGGGCTAGGTACCGGACGATGGAGAATAACCGGCACTGCCGATGGATATATTCCCGCTGCTATAGATGTCTATGTCCGGCAGCTCGAGAGGAATCCGAAAATTACTTTGACCCTGATAAAAATACAAGCATCAGACCGGCCTATCATTGAAGATGAAGATTCATTTCTGATCCTGGATAAAGGAAATGACCTCTATGCTAATGGTAAATATGCTGAAGCCCTTGCTACTTTTGAGGAGTTCCTCCAATTGAATCCCAAGGCCTATCAAGCCAGGCTCAACCTCTATAACTGTTACCGGGAAATGGGAGAATATGAAAAAGCGATCGAACAGTGCAATCTTGTGCTGGAAAATGTGTCTCCCGATAAAGCCACGGGCAAAGAGATGGCGGCCAAAGCCCTGGCTGGAATCGGAGAGTGTTATTTGAAACAGCAGGATATGGAAAATGCCCAAAAATATTTTGAGCAGTCCCTTGATACTTTCCCGGATAATGAGCTTATTGCCTATAATGTGGGAGAAATATTTTTCTCCAACCAAAAACTGGATGAGGCATTACGTTATTTTACTTTAGCCAGTCAGATCAAGCCTGATTGGAGTGATGCCTTTTACAAATTAGGGCTTGTTTATTTAAATAATGCTGACTATCCGAGTGCTGTTCAGAATTTTGAAAAGTTTCTAACGCTGGAAGATGATACAGATCGAGCTGCCAGTGTTAAAAATATTCTGGAACAGATAAAATAATAAACAGAATTTTAAAATTGAGATTTTCCTGTGAGTAAAAAAAAACACTCCCGCCGGCGCAAGAAAAAATCACGGCAGGCTTCTCCGCAAAAACCGGCCCAGCCAAAAATAAGCAAGAAGGCTGAGCCGGCCTCAGGAGCAAAACTCCGCAAACTTTGGATTATGCTAGCGGCCGCAGTTGGGGTAGTAGTTGTGCTTGTACTGTTGATAACCACCCCATCTGACCAAGCTGACTATAGTTTAGTCATAAAAAATAGTGATTTAAATGTTGTGCTCATCACTCTGGATACAACCCGGGCCGATCGACTCGGCTGCTATGGCTACGCTCAAGCGAAAACCCCCCATCTGGATTTCCTGGCGCAGAACGGCGTTCGTTTTGCCAATGCCTACTGCCAGGTCCCATTGACCCTGCCGTCCCATTGTTCCATCCTGACTGGGACTTTACCGACCTACCACCATGTTCATAACAATGGTACATATTCCCTGGCCGCTGAGCAAGTCTCTGTCCCAGAGATCCTGAAATCTCACAACTTCTCAACAGCGGCATTCCTGGCATCATTCTCGGTAGATTCACGCTTCGGTCTGGACCAGGGATTCGATCTTTACGACGATAATTTCCAGGAAGAAACCCCATTCAAAGCGGTAAATTCCCAGAGAAAGGCGGCAGAAGTCTATGACCGTTTTTCTCTTTGGCTGGATGATCACCACTCCGAACACTTTTTCACCTGGATTCATTTTTTCGATCCTCACCTGCCTTACAGTCCCCCAGATTCCTACAGACTCGAGTTTGCCAACCGTCCTTATGATGGAGAGATCGCCTATATGGATTTTTATGTCGGGGAGGTTATCAATAAGCTTAGAGAAAAAAATATTCTTGATAAAACCTTTATCATTATCGCCGGCGATCATGGGGAGGGTTTGGGCGAGAAAACCGAAATCGGACATGGCATTTTCCTTTATGAAATGGTTATGCGGGTGCCGCTTATCCTTTATGCGGAAAATCATCTTCCCAAGGGAAAAATTATATCCACCCGCGTCCGCTTGATCGATATCATGCCTTCAATGCTGGATATGCTGAATATTAAAGAGTCCTATCCCTATCAAGGTGTCAGCCTGATCCCGTATATTGAGGGAAAAGAACAAAAGGATCTCGATTCCTACATCGAAACCTATTATCCGCGTGAAAATTATGGATGGTCGGAGCTTACCGGCCTGATCTCAGAAGAATGGAAATACATCAATGCTCCTAAGAAGGAATTATACAATCTGAAATCCGATCCTAAAGAGGAAAATAATCTTGCTTTATCCGAGACCGGCATCGTAGCGAAAATGGAGCGCAGCCTGGAAGCGCTCATTTTAAACTCTGCCTCCCCGGGAACGGGAAAGCGGACTCCCAAGCAGGAAGATCTGGATCGACTGCGTTCCCTGGGATATGTCGGCTTTAGCGAAAGCAATAATGAGGGCCCTTTTGAGGCCCCGAAAGATAAAGTCGATGAGCTGCGGATGATCCAGCTGGCCCAGAGTTATGAGTTTCAGGGAAATCTGCAGGAAGCGGCCAGGCTTTATGAGAAAATGCTGGTTTCACGCCCCTTGAGCTCCTCCAGTTATGTCAATCTTGCTCTTATCCAGGCCAGACTGAAACAGTTCGATCAAACCATTCGCACCTTAAAGCAAGGAATCGATAAAATCCCCGATTCCGAAATCCTCTTAGCTAGGTTAGGCCACACCTATCTGGTTACAGGAAAAGTGGATGAGGCTTTTTCCTCCATGCAAAAAGTACTTTCCCTCAATCCCCGCTATTTTGATGCCTTGACTGTTTGTGCCGTTATTTTGGATAACTTGGGACAAAAAGAAAAAGCACGGGGCTACTTTGAGAAAGCCCTGGCGATTGAACCTGAAAACAAATATCTGCGCATCAACTATGCCCGCAACCTGGCAACCGGGGGGAAAATTCCCGAGGCCATCAGGTTTTATACCCGGCTTATCCAGGACTATCCTGAGGAATACATCCTTTTTCAGTATCTTGGGATCGCCTCTGGGGTGGCCGGAGAGTATGAAAAAGCCATACAAAATCTCGAACAGGCCATAAATCTTCATCCCACTCCTACGGCCTACTTTAACCTGGGTGTCGCCTATAAAGAAACCGGAAAAACCGCAGAAGCCATCCGGGCCTTTGAACTCTACTTGGAAGACCCCGGCGGAGAGGACGAAGCCAGCATAAGAAGTGTCCAGATGGAGCTGCAAAATCTGATAAAAACCTTAAAAAAATAATTACCCTCGACTCGAGAATAGCCCAGGCTATTCTCCTTTTTTTGCCTAAAAAAAAAGCCCGCCCCCCTGCCGGGGACCGGGCTTTTGTATCTGTTACATCTTAAACTACTTCGGCAGCATTATCAGAACGAGAATCTAAAACCGAGACGGGCCTCCCAAGTCCCAAATTGGTTGGTATTCTTTCCGAATCTGGGATCAGGGTTATGAGTTGCAATCTGGGGCCGCCAATCGAAAGTCTTGGACAGGATCTCATCGTCAGTGGCACGAATAGTGGATCTGTTGGGTGTGGTATCTTGGGCTATCCAGGTCTTGGTGTTGGTAACATTATCAATATTAAGGTTGATGTTCAGGTTGTAGCTTGAGATTTTCAGGTTGTATTCCACATAAAGGTTTGCCCAGGCTGTAAAAGGAAGCCGGCCGAGGCTGGCACGGTTTTCGGGGTACACATTAACATTGTTCAAGGAGAGGCCTTGAGTCAGCGGCTGCCCGCTGCGCCCGAAGCCGACAACTCCGACGGTTAATCCGAAGGGGAAGGCATAGGAACCGTATGCTTTAAAATAGTGGGTTCTGTCATGCTGTAAAACTCCATCGAGCACGTTCCCTTTCAGGTCATAGGAGAGGAACCAAAGGTCAAAATTCCGTTCCACGTTTGGCGAGTTCCGGCCACCTTCATCAGAACTGGACAGACCGGAATAGTTTCCTGCCACCCGGCTCCAGGTGTAATTGACGCCACCCTGCCAGTTATTGGAAAACCGTTTCTCCAGGGAAAGGTTAACGCCATAGTACTCTCTCGTAGCCTTGGGTGTGGGCCAATATTTGTCGGAGAATTTTCCGCCTTGGGCTATAGGCAAAGTCCAGCCAAAGCCTGGATTGTCATTGTAATATTTTTCACCCTGAGGGGTCAAAACGCCGACGTCCTCAATGGTCCGGATCAGGTGTTTCTGGACGAGACGGAGTGAAAAGGAAAGGTCTTCAGTTAGTTTCTTCTCGGCTCCAAAAGTGATCTCACGCTGAGCTACAGGTTTCATGTCAGGATTAGTGGTATCAAAAGAAGGAAGCCGCCAATTCATGGTGCCAACATAGGTGTTGCCGGCTGTCTGGCTGGCTCTGTCATCGATCACACCACTGGCCGCGATCTTGGTCCAGTCATAATCATTTAGAGCATAATAATCGCTGACCCACTTAAAGCCGCCGTAAGCGCCTTCTGCCATGTAGAGCTTCATGACATCGTGGTAGATGGCATAGTTGGCGAATACTTTCAGGCTGGAATCACCGAAAACATCGTAGATGATGCCGAGTCGAGGAGCGATCTTATCTTTGAAATCGAATTTGATCGCTTTGATACTGGCAAGTTCAGGAGCAAGCACAGGATCGGCAAAAGAGGGGATGTACTCACTTTCGGTCCGGAGACCGGCTTGAATAGTCAGCTTGTCACCGATCGTCCAGCTGTCTTGTAAGTAAATGGCCCAGTTGTCACTGTGGATATCCCAAAACGATCCGTAAGGAGAGCTGAAACTGCCGCGGATCTGATAGTAACCGTATTTGCCTTCAACATGTTCGCCGGTAGCTAAGCCGTCATAACTCTGTCCCCAGTACATGTAAACCCGGGGATGCGGGAGTGTCTGGTCCATGTCTTCATGGAGCCGGGTGTACTGCAGCCCAAATTTAAAAGCATGCTCTCCGGCCAAGTAGGCGTAGTAAGTCAAATCAAAGTTGCCGATGATCCGTTCTCTGATAAATTTCTTATAATCATAGTCACCCCCAGCCCAATTCCGCCAGTAGCGGTAATGCTGCAGGGATGGAGGAATTTCCGGCCAATCGGGGCTGATGTTGCTGTACTGGAATCGATAAACGGTTCCCGGAGGTATTATCTGCTGGTTGGTGGTGTTCTGGAAGAAAAAACCGCCGCGGGCGCTGAGCAGCAGGTTGTTTCCTACGGTGTAGTCTGTAGTAAGGTTGGCGCTCCAGTTGGGATAATCGTAACCTTCTTTGCCCCATTCATAGTCCTCGGCCGAGGTGCCGTAAATGGAGGGGGCAGCTCCCCGGTATTGATAGTAATTGTTGACAAAACTGGCTGTGAGCCGCAGTCCGCCTAAAGGCTGTGCGGTCAGTTTTATCTGTCCGTTCCAGTTCCACCGGTCGCGGATAAAGTCGGTCCGGCTGCCATCATCAGGCAGGAAGTATCTGCTCCAGGTGTTTTTGCGGTAGATGGGATTAAAAGAACCGAAGAACCAGAGTTTGTCCTTCATGATATAACCGCCGAGGCTGAGGATGCCTTCCATGCGATAATAACCATCTCGCGAGTCATTAATCGAATCAGAATTTCCACCCCACAAGATGTCGTCATTATTAACATACTCGACTTTGTAATCATCAAAGGGATCGAGGCGCAGATAATCCCGGGACGGGCCCTGCATTAACTTGCTGTTGTTGTTATAATAACCGACAACTTCCCCGTGGAATGCGTTTCCTCCCGAGCGGGTGATAACATTGATAACTCCCCCCATAGATCCGCCAAATTCCGCGCCGTATCCGGAAGCTTTGACCTGGATTTCATCGACCAGCTCAAAAACAGCGCTTTGGGCCTGGGTCCCGATGTGCATATTGGTGGTGTTGGTACCATCAACATACCACATGTTTTCAGTTCCGGTAGCCCCATCGACTGAAAGACCTCCGGTATTGCTTTCGTATTGAACACCGGGAATGATTCCGATCAATCCGGTGAAGTCTCTGCCCTTGGGCAGGCTCATGAAAACATCTCTGGTAATAGTCTTCCCTTTAACAGTGCTTTTGACATCGATAATAGGACTCATGCCAATAACCGTGACTTCTTCTTCCAGCGTTGTCGCCTGCATTTTGATATTGATGCTGATTGTCTGCTCAAGTTGGAGGAAAATGTCTGTTCTTTTATATGTATTGAATCCGGCCAGTTCATAAGTGAGCGTGTATGTACCTGAAGGCAATGCAAACATCCGAAATGTTCCGGTTGCATCAGTTACAGCGGCTGCTCCTCCGAGCAGTTTCGGGCTCTCTGCTGATACGGATACTCCCGGCAACGGCATACCCTCTACATCAGTAACTTTTCCTATGATCTTTCCAGTAGGGGTTTGAGCTGCCAGTAATCCGCAGGAGAGAAGCACAATTAATAATAAAATTTTAAGCCTTTTCATACGTTTTCTCCTTATCCCGATCATATCCCGAATTTGGGATTGACCGGGATGAAATATTCCGCTCAAATAGAATCTTAAACGGAATAACTCCCTCCAAGGAGTGTTGTAAACACTCCAACCAATTTAAACTTTAATAGATTTTTTTCCCCTTTCGGCACCTCCCTTTGTAGGTGGATGAAAAGTATTTTTGTAGTATAACTTTTCCTTAATCCCTTTAATCCATTCTGTAAATCATCCATCCGCAATTATATTGTTATTACTTTATAATGCAAAATACATGCCAAGATGACAAACGATGTAATCTCTTTATTGTCAGTAGATTTGCTTCTTCTCTGCAATGCAAAATATCCAAAAAATTGGATTAAATCCAATATATTGGATTTAATCTAATAAATTGATAGAATACAGGATGATGGATTTGGTGAATAGGCTTGGAATTTAATTTAGCAGATTATATAATAAATCTATGAAGAAAAAAATAATCTGGCTTATTTTCCTTTTATTTGCGAGCAGGACTGCTTTCTCCTCACCAAAGATAAAAAAGGGCAGCTTTAAAGAACTGAATGTGCTGCTAATAACCTTGGACACAACGCGATCGGACTGTATTGGATTATACAATAATAAAGTCAATATTACTCCCAATATTGACCGGCTCGCCCCAAACAGCATAATTTTTAAAAACTGTTATGCCAATGTCCCGTTGACCCTTCCGTCCCACTGCTCACTTTTTACCGGGCGTTTCCCCTATGCTCATCAGGTCAGAAACAATGGCACCTATAAATTAAATACCAGCGAATTGACCATGGCAGAAATTTATAAATCCCAGGGCTTTAAGACTTCGGCTATTATCGCTTCTTTCACGGTTTGTTCAAAATTCGGATTAAATCAAGGATTTGATTTTTATGACGAAAATTTTGGCTCCACTGAGGTCTTGCTAAATCTAAAAAGCGAAATTCCTGCTGCCCTAGTTTATGAAAAATTTCAGAACTGGGCTGATGGTTATAATGGTCGGAAATTTTTTCTCTGGGTTCATTTTTATGATCCGCATTTTCCCTATTTTTTTCATGGAACCAGGGCCACCGGACAATCTCCCTCCCTTTGGGACAGTTACGAGAGCGAGATTCATTATGTCGATACCTATATCGGCAAAATAAGAGAAACTCTAGCATCAATGGAATTGCTGGATAATACAGTTATTGTCATTGTCGGCGATCATGGAGAAGCTTTTGGTGAACACGGAGAATATGGCCACGGCATATTTTGTTATGAAGAAAGCCTTAAGGTCCCCTTGATCATCCATAACCCCCGCTATATTAAAGAAAAACAAGTTATTGAGGAAAAGATATCTCTGGTTGACATCCTCCCCTCCCTTCTGGAGCTAAACAAGTTTGCCATTCCTAAAAATATTCAGGGTCAAAGCTTTGTGAACCTCATCCAGGGTAAAAAAGAGAAAAAAAACGAACCATATATTTTGAAAGTTTGTTTGGCCAGGAAGAAAACAACTGGGCCCCCCCTATCGGCATTATAGATGACAATTTAAAATTTATTTCACTTCCTGAGCCAGAGCTTTACGATTTAAAAAATGATGCCAACGAAAAAAATAATCTGTTTGAAAAACAGAGAAAAATCGCCGCCAACATGAAGAAAGGATTGGAACAATTCAGGCGTAATGCAAGGGTCAGCCCAAGCACAAGCAAAAGGAAACTTTCCCAAAGTGACCTCAGGAATCTGGAATCCCTGGGATATATCTCCAGCTTTTCTAACCGTGCCGCGCAGATGATGGATCCCAAACAGGGGATTAAAGTTTACGCACAGGTGGAGGAAGTAAAAAATTTGTTTAATCAAAAAAGATACAAATTGGCTGAAGAAAAGTTTAACCAAATCATTTCTCAAAATCCGGAAGTAGAAATTCCCAGTATCTATCAGATGGCTTTTCAGATTGAGAAAAGCAAGGGAAATACTAAGGCAGCCATCAACACCCTTCAGAAAGCGATCACCACATTCCCGGATCACGAAGCCCTTAAAATAAGATTGGCCCGCGAGCTTTTTAACACGGGTAAATTGTCTGAAAGCGAGGAATTATGCCGTCAAATATTAGAGAGAAATGACCAGATGACCCATGCCCACATTTTACTGGGAAATGTGAATCTCCGCTTAAACAAGATATCGGAAGCATTAAAAAACTATGAAAGAGCTGCCAACCTTGAACCTCAAAATATGATGATAAAGATAAATTATGCTTCTATATTGATGAAAAACAATGAGTTAAGGAAATCCCTAGATCTAGTAAATGAACTTGGGAATAGGGGAAATTTCATCAATACCTCTATGTACCAGGGAATGATCTCTGAACTCAGTAACCGGTTTCTTGCCAACGGCGAGATGAAAGAAGCTATCCCCCTCTTAAATAAAATGCTTGAATCCGATCCGGAAAATCCGGAAGCTTGGTTAAATCTGGGCAGCGCTTATTTCGGCCTAAATCAGCTTGACCCAGCCTTGGAAAGCTTTCAAAAAGTTCTGGAAATCAATAAAAACCATGCTTTGGTCCACAGTAATATCGGACTGGTCTATCTAAGCAGATATCAGGCAGATAAAAAGGAAAAGTTTTTGGGGCAGGCTTTGGGATATTTTGAGGAAGCCATACGCCTCTCTCCCGGTTTAGGCGATGCTTATCACGGCCGGGCGCTAGCCAAATATTCATCAGGTAAAAACGAAGAGGCCGTCAGGGACTTTGCTATGGCCATTGAACTAAGTCCCGAATTGATTAATGCTTATTTTAATATCAGCGATGTGTTAAGAAAAATGGGAAATCCTGCACGGGCCTTGGAATATTTAAGCCTATGCAAAAAAAGATTTTATGATAAATTCTCAGCCGCAGACCAAGAAAATTTGGATAAATTAATAGCCGCACTAAAAAACGAAATCAAAGAGTAAATAAAAGCTATTTATTCTCTGCCAACTGTACATCCACCCAGCGCGTGTACTTGGGTGGATTGCGGACAGAGCGCGCGGAAACGCCTTTTGATTGTCCAAATCTTGACTCGGACTTGGCCGTTCTTTGAAGCTGCCTTGTTCTATATTCCTCTGTCATACCTCCCCATTCAAAACCAACCTTAATGACATCACCCGGCTCAGCCCCAACTCCAGACGCAAATTCCGACATCCTCTGAAGAGGAATGGCAAATTCATAAACAAGGCCTTTACCTTGACGCTTTGTCCTAAAGATAGCCTCTTTTACTTCACCTTCTGCCCCTGGTTGGGGGGCGTTCTTTTTCTGCTTATTTTTAATATCGGCCTGATAAAATATATAAGAGGGATTTGCCAAAATTTTATTTTTATCTGCTTCGGAAAGCGGCCCTTGCTGCTTCTCGAGATAGGCCACATAATCGACAGCCGGAACCATTTTTTGGAGAAAATTTATTCCATAATTCTTTTTCTTATCTCCTTCCGGGTTGAACCATATGGTCAAACCGGAGGATTGGATCGAGCTTAAATACCTTCGGTCCTTGAGGACAAAAAGAATAAAAAGAGTTTCCCCATCATTCCGGAAAGCACATTCGGTTTTAACCTTTTTATCGAAGTAGGGCTCAACTTTGGCCCAGTCTTGGGGAGAGCCATCGATGTTCAACGGAGAGGTCAGTTTGTGACTGTTGATGAGATCTTCTTTAGAAAAAACATGGGCGGAGAATACCACTATCAGAAATAATAAGAGGAAAATTTTTACATATATTCTTCTATTCATTATAAACGCCTCCTTATGCTCAATAATTTACAATAGAAGCGATGGGGAATCAAGAAAAATAAGGACGCATAAAATATATATAAAGATCGCTTCTTAATTTATCCTGAGTATAGAAAAGAGAGTTATGCTCATCATCACTGATCCGCAGGATTTCAAACGCCGGGTTTATGTGGAAACATCATGAGATTCAATAGAGAGTTTAACCTGAGAGAGAAACCCATCCAGGCTTTGCTTGCTTCCCTGGGAATAGGGAGTGAGGATACCAAACAGGGAAAAGAGCATGAGCCAAAACAATAACCTGGTTGTTTTCATGGGGAGATATTCAAAAGACAAATCCAATACCCAAACCGATAACCAAACGATCTGTGTCAAAGGTGAATTCATATCCGGGTAATGATGAAGTTTTATCTTTGGAAAACATGTACTGAACAAAAATATCAAAGGAAAAGTCATTCAATTTTGTATCATCCCAAATGGAAAACAAAGGACCGGCATAACCAAAGCCCAGGGAGATTAAATTTTTGTCCAGATCCGGGATGACGGGGTGGATGGCCCTATCTTTAACAGCACTGGGATGATTGGCATATCCCGCCCGGAATAACACTTCATCACTTAAATGGAATTCCATTCCGAATTTTATGTTCATGGTATCTATCCAACTCATATCAGCGCTTTGCACAGCATAATCGGGAGTTATGCCGAAGAAATCAGCATACCGCTCCATAAACTCAGGGCTCAGGTCTTCGCTGCTTTTATCTGCTTGAAACTCCCATTTCATGGCATCACTCCACTGGGTCCATTGCAAGTCAAGCAGCAGTGTTAACCTGTCCACAGGCATTAACATTATTCCCAGGACAATTTCTCTTGGAAGGGAAGTCTTGAATCTTACATCTTGAACTTTATAGAAACTTCGCATGAGTATATACATGGGAACTAACAAGCCATTCGGACCCGGAACAGACATGGAAAAGTTATCTAAAAAGGGCTCATGGAATATGTTCGATCCTGTAGAATTAAAATTGACCTTGTGCTGATATTTGCCGCCAATCTGAAGCCTTTTTCCAATTTTCCACATAAGCCCGGAAACAAATCCAATCCCAGTTCCCTGGGTATGGTGACGGCTGTCCATATAAAGCGGTATATTGCTTTGTAAAAATGGCTCATGCTGCAACTCTATATTATGACTCCATTCAGCCCGGGAAAGAATCACATCCATACCAACACCCAAGGCCAGTCCCGGCATAAGCTTCACAGCCAGAGCGGAACGGAGATAAATGGAGGCAAAACGGGATGAAACACAAATGCGATTCCCCGGCCAATCCCCATTCCATTCTGTATCAGTGGAATAGGGCGTGAACCGGCCAAAGCCAAAGGTGATGTCTTTGAAAGGGCTCCATGCTAAATAGTGCAACCCCTGAATTTGCACGGGATTACTTATAAAACTGGTTTCTGTATAGGGGGAGAAAGCTGAGGCTTTCAGAGTGCCGTATTGAATATTGGTTTTAATCCTGAATCCGTCCAGAAAAGCAAGCCCGGCCGGATTATAATATATAGCAGAGGCATCATCCGCTTTGGCCGTAAATGCCCCGGCTAAGGCTGCTGCCCTGGCTCCCATCTCATATATAGCAAATCCGGTAGCACTGAGTTGCCGGGCACTAGTCAAGATAATAAGCGTGACAATGTACAAAGAAATCTTTTTCTTCATGAAATTTTCTCCTCAAGAGAACATCACCTTAACATTCCCTGCAAAATATATGGAGTGATTCACTTAAAGTCAACTCTTATTATCAATGGAGTTCCCCAAATATTTTCTTAGCTTCTGAGCTTTAAGCAAGAATCAGGTTAGTTGATACGAAAACACGCGAATTTTCCCCAGCGTGGAAAATCCGCTCGGATACAGTCTTCGCTCTCTTCTCCCTAAAGGAGAAGAACCATGCCCGCTCATCCTTGCTCACGGTTTTCTAAATCAATCTAACCTGATTCTTTTTACCGCTTATTGTCGATCTTATTATAACTTTGATTGGACTTGAGCATTAAAAATGCTATACTAAATCAGGCTATTAATATCGTTATGATATCTTTATACTAATCACTAAAAACGGGAGGGAGATATGAGGAAATCTGGAGTCAGAAATCGTATTTTTTACTCATTCGTTGGAGCCTGTTTGATTCTGGCCATTCCCTTATCTGCCACAGAGGAATTCCGGGCAAAGCTCCTCAATAAGGCCGGCCTGTTCTCGGAAAGAATGATCAATATCAGAATCAAAATTGAGAGTTATACCACCCCGGATGAAATAAAAGAGCTACAAAAAATCATTGCCGAGCAGGGATCTTTGGCTTTTATGAATACTTTTCAAAAAATCAATAAAGGGGCTATCAATTTCTTGAGCGCCCGCGGTCTCAACCTGCGTATCCTTGCTGCTGTCACCAATCCGACAGAAAAAGGCAGAGAGATCATGCTTGTTATGGAAAGACAAAGCTGGGACACAGAAACAACCATAAGGATAGACAGACACTATCTTTATATGGTGATGGTTTTGAATATTGACGAAAAAGGGAAAGGAAATGGAAAATTATATAAGGGCGCTGAGTTCAGTTTGGGCGGTGAAAAACTCCTGGAAATAACCGATGCCCATCCTCCCATGCCTCTAAGTGGTGTCCGGCAAAGGAAATAGCCCAGGTTTAATATTTTTCTTTTAAGTTTTCGATAAGTTTCTTTATATTTTCCTGGTGCGGATTTGTATCCAGAGATTTCTTCCATGTTTGCAAAGCCTGTTCCGTCTCGCCCAATTGAAAATAGCACTCGCCCATGGCATTTAAAATCAGGGTGATATTCCCTTTAAGATTCAGGGCTCTTTGATAATATGAGATGGCCTCTCCAAACTCGCCTATTTCCTGAGACGCATTCCCCAGGCTGTAAAAGAGCCCAAAATCTTCTTGTTTGGCTTCCACAAAAGGGATAAGGATTTCTTTTACTCGTTGGAAATCTTTTAAAGTCAATAGAACCCGGGCATAACTTAAAGCATAATCCAGGGCGTCCGGTTTTCTGGCATAAGCATCTGCCAGTTCCATTTGAGCCCTTTGCAACTCTCCCTTGTTCAGATATTGAACCCCCATGATATAGGCATAATAGGGATCATCAGCCGGGGGATTGGTTTGGGCCACCACCCATGAGCCAGGGATAGGTTCTGTTATGATAGAAAACCTCTCGGTTTCTGAGAAATGTATTTCCCCTTTTTGGTCGAGAAGTGACACTTTAACCGTATATTTTCCGGGTTTAAGTTTCTCCAGGGGGATTTCTTCGAGAAAATCCCGGTCACTATTATATTCGCTGATGTTCTTAATAATCGTCTGTAAGGTTCGTTCCTCTTGGGAAAAGGAAAATTCCAAGATTCCATCCTGCTTTAAGTTATGATTTAAACCATAGATCTGAAGGAAGAGAAACAAACTGTCTTCTTTCTGAAAGATGTTATTAACGGAAGGATAGATCTGAAGCTTGCCTAACTGAAAGGCCCTGCTTTCTTGACTCTTGGGTAAATCTCTGCTAACTTTCCTGGCTAAAACCAACCCGCTCATGTGCAGCTCTTTTCCTTCAGGTATGGATATTTTTTTCTCCACAGAGGTAAATTCCTTAGTCACCATATTTTCCCATAAAAGATTCATGGTGTAATTTCCCGGGACTAAGGGAAAAGAATCATGGAGGTGAAAAGATCTTTTCTCAAGCACTTTTAATTCCTCTTTTCTTAATTCAATTGGAGTATTTCTTTCCCCTTGAAAAATGGTCTTGCCCAATTCATCCGTCACCCGCACAGAGGTCTTAAGATTTGTGAAATATTTATCCTTAAAGAAATCAAGCGAAAGTGTATCGGGGACAAGAATGTAATTCACAAAGAAAAATCCGGAGGGATCCTGAATAAGGTTTACCCGGTACTGATTGCCGATGTAATGGACGGAATAACTGACTTCCACGACTGCCTTATGTTCCAGAAACTCAATGGCATAGTCATCATCGACTTTTTTATGCGGGATGGTCTCTACCTCCCCCAATAAAGTCTGTGAATCCATGTTTCCGAGATTACCCTTCTGCCCGGGAAATGCTGATACAGCAGCATCGGCCAATTCAAAGGAAACCTCCCTTTCTAAGATTATTAATGCTCTTTCATCCGGATCTAATTGATCCTTTACTTTTTCTGTGTCAGAGGTCTCTTTTACAGGTGGAAGTTTTTTTTCAAGATAAGTAACCAAACTCTTGGGACCGTCTAAAAACTGGTTATAAAGTTCAAACTCTCCGCCTCCATATCTTTGGAAAAACAAGAGCCGGAAAAAAGACGCTCTTACAAATTTGGGATTGCCGGAATAATACCAGATCTCTATGGGATGAACATCCGGGTCCATATATCTTTCCACATAGGAAGGTCTGCCCAGTTTTATATAAAACCTCCCCCTGTCCGTACGCCACCCTTTAAAAGGTGTGCCTCGCCCGAATTTTTTATTTGCGAATTCAATCCTGCGAAAGTGCTCCTCCTTGAATTCATTCCGGGGTGTGCCGGGAGTAGGGTCCCGCTGCCGCCAGAATTCTTCCATAAAAAGATCTCTGTCCCGGTCCGTTTCCAGTTT
>JAUWNW010000152.1 GCA_030612445.1 Candidatus Aminicenantota bacterium | reverse complement strand
CCCAAAATGTAAATGTTTTTTCCTCAGCAGCACCAAGCCGCTCCGGGCGGGCCGGGACACGGGAAAACCCCTGGCTTGCCCCGGGACTAACCAGGGCCCCGGCCAATGTGAATAGTTCAGGTTAGCTAGCGGTTACGCCTAAATCCTTCCCGGCGTGGCCTTGATTTAAATTCAGAGGGAGGGGCCGGTTTCTTTTTTTCTTCCGGCTGCTCCGCCCCTGTGACTTTTGATTTTATGCCGCTTTTATCTATGCGGAAAGAGCGTTCAGCCGCATATAGGACTTCATCACGAAGGCCTTCTTCCGCTATTTCTTCTGTGAATTTTCTTCTGCCCTCAACAAGATTGTGAACATATCCTTCTATCTGCTCCTGGGAATAAAATTTTCCCGTATCCCATTCATCCAGGGTATTTCCTTCTACCCGGATTATCGCTTTAGTCCCGAGCCTGCTTTTCTCATAGGTGTTTGTTCCCCGTAGATCACCTCTTTGGATCTGGGCCATAAGGCTTATTGGCACCCGCTTGACCTTTCGCTTCAACCGTTTTTTCTTCTCCCCGTTTTCTTCATAGGTTTCGATGATCTCGCCCATTCCTCCGGTGTTATACTGCATGCACTGCAGTTTGCCGGGGTAATTGGCTGCTAAAGTCATAAGAATCTCATACAAACGGTTTACTTTTTTTGCCCGGGAGCCGACGATGAAAGGATCAGTGCCGACAATACGCACTGATTCTCCCGCCTTAAGCGGCTGACTGGCATAACTGTGAGTGCTTTCCCCCCAGAGGTAGGCCAGAACAGCCTGCTCCGTGGTAAGTTGCTGGGCAAAGTTCATAATTGTATTCCGGCGGGTGATAAAGGCAAAGATCAGCCCATCCAGTTCTTCCAGAGGCGGCAGGTTTATGGAATTTGAAAAGATATTTACCGTCTTTCCCTTGATTTTGACTTTCAGTTTATCCCGCTGCAAAACCGCTCTGCCATTGGCTGTAAGGCTTTCATCCAGGAAATCAAGCTGGCCGTTGGCTTTTATTATCACATTCTCGAATAAAGCTGTTTTATCCATCAAAGCATTGTACATGGCTTCCTGGTATTTTTGTTCGACATCTGTTTTAACAAAAAAGTTATTTTCCGAACCCAAAGCAGAGCCGTCTTCGCAGAGGAAGCAGATATCGTCCTGAGTAACCAGGGTTTTTTCCTTCTGCTTATGGTCAAGGCCCAGTTGATGGCAGGACCAGGTGGATTTTCCTGTAGCAGAGAGCCCGAAGAGAAATACACCGTAGGTCTTCAGCTTACCGTTAGAGCCGCGTGCAGTGACAATCTTTGTGCCTGCATGCAGCCCGAGCATGCCTTCCTGGTCTGCGCTCCACATTGCCTGGCGCAGAAAACCTTTTTTATTCTCCCCCATATAGTCGGTCCCGAGGGCGATATTGATGTTATGTTCGGGGAGGACGAGAACCTGCTGGCGGAGAGGGTGTTCCTCCGGAATGTGAATCATGGTAAATTCCGGGCCCGGCTGCTGGGAAGGCTTGAACATAGTTGTTCCCCACATATATCCTAAGCGGTAATTGATCAGGTTTGCTTCGGACAAATACAGATTGCATTTGGGATTGAAGGTATTATTATCTCCCATCCGGCGGCGTATATGGCAGATGGGAAGTGTCTGCAGAAGGTGAAGTACCTTATTCAATTCTTCCGGGGCATGGGAGATAAGGTCTTTATGTACGGGTGTCAGGGAAGGAAGCCTTACGGATTCACTGCCCAGATACACGGTTTTCGGAGCGATGCGGCTTGATATTGCTGCTCTCCAGCCGTATGAGCCGTTTTCAGTTTTAATTCCCGTAGCTTTTGCTCTTGGTTCCAGCCATTTCAGGTCAACAGTTCGGACATTTGGTCCTTTGAGAACTTCTTTTAGTTTTAGAGAGAAGTTTTTATAGGCCTCTAAATCATAAATGCTTTTACTGCTCATTTGGTTATGTTCCCTGAGTTATTAACAAGTCGAGGTTGCCGTAGATGGGAGGCACAAAATGAAAACCATTTACCATTTACCATTTTCTATTTACAGGTTTTTAACAATGTAACAATGAAACAATTTACAATTTGCATTTTACTTAATATTGTATGTATCGACATTTTGGGATTATTGATCTGATTGTTCTCCAGAGATGATGCGCTTGATGTCGTCAGCTGTTGCCACGCCGCTGTTAAACAGATAACAGCGCGTATTTTCCAGGAGCCGGCTGAAAAAGCCCCGCTGTGATTCAAGGCGCTCCGGAGATGTTGTCAGCAGGTGGGGATTGAAGAAGGGTTGGCTTTTAGAGGGGCTGATCTCTGTCTGAGAACCTATGCTTTGGCCGTATTCGAGGATTCTGAGAGCATCTTCGGCCTCTGTTTCTACAAAGGGCGGCGATACTCTGTCGTTGCGGAGGATAAACACCCAGCGAAGGGCTGTACGTTTGATATGTTTTGATGTTCCCTGAATCCAATAGGGATCAAGCATGGCATAGGAATTTTTTGCTGCTTTATAGCAGAAAGGAGAACCCTTATCCAGGCGGCAGTCATCTTCTCGCAGACATTTATCATCCCGGCAATCTTCTTTTTTTGTCACCACATTTTCGCATTTGCTGTTATCATAAAGAGCGGCTAAACGTGAGTAGGATTCTACCGTGTTTGTAGGTATAAAAAGTTTACGCTCAGGGGAATCCGCCAGGGCTACTCCCCCGGAAAAGCGGACAAAGACCAGGTCATTGGAGTGCAGGCGTATTCTCTCTTCTTGCAGCAGCGAAAAAAAGAGTTCTGTCTTTTTTGTGCCTTTAGCACCGATCAATATCAGGCTGTTGCCGTCCAGGTCTGCAGTCATTCCCCGGATAGCATTTGTGTTAAATATCCTTTCTGACACATCCATTACCAGACCCAGGGCCAGGCTGCGAAGAGGGGCGTAATTATCTGTATTGACCAGCACCCCGGTTTTTGTATCCGAGCTATAAAAAGAGCGCGGTTCCCGTCCTGCCATGCCGTCAATAGCGTATATTATGCCGTGGGGTTCCAGGTCGGCTTCCAGCTGGGCGGGATACCAGTTTTCCACCCAGAAATCATAGAGATGGGAGACATTGGTCCTCAGCTGCACGATCACGCCATTGATATTGGCATTCCATTCAAAATAGTTTTCATATCCCAGGAGGGATTCTATTTCAGATATGAGGGCGTCACGCATTTGAACCGAAATGGAAGGATCGACCGGCACTGATTTTTTATGACGGGTGATAGTATTGTTTAAACGAATATGTTTGATCTTTTTTGCTGTTTTTAAACGGCCCAGGGCTTCAGCAATTCTGTCAATTCCTTTTTCCAGGTTTTCCAGGGAGGTTGCATATGAAATACGGATGTAGTCATCAGCGCCGAATGCATCCCCGGGTACAATGGCGACCCTGGCTTCTTTGAGCAAATAATAAGCCAGCCCATAGGAATTGCGGATCTGGGAATTATTGAATTCCTTTTCAAAATAGCCGGAAATATTGGGAAAGAGATAAAAAGCCCCCTGAGATTTAAAACAGGAGATCTGCGGTATAGACTGCAGGCGCATTAAAGCATAATTTCTGCGTCTCTGGAATTCAGATGCCATCCTGGATACTTCAAACTGGGGGCCTGCTAAAGCTTCCAGGCTGGCTTTCTGGGCGATAGAGCAGGGGTTGGAGGTTGTGTGCCCCTGGATCTTTGCCATTGCTTGAATGATCTCTGCCGGCCCGGCAGCATATCCGATTCTCCAACCTGTCATGGAATAAGCTTTTGAAACACCGTTTACAATAATGGTTTTATCCTTAATGTCTTCTCCCAGGGAAGCAAAACTGACAAATTGAAAATCATCATATACTAGTTTTTCGTAGATCTCATCTGCGATCATATAAATATTTTCTTCCAGGATGATATCAGCCAGGGCTTCAAGGTCGTGTTTTTTATAGGCTGCGCCGGTGGGATTTGAGGGGTTGTTCAAAATTAAAGCCTTTGTGGAAGGGGTTATAAAGGATTTCAGCTGGTCGGGTGTCATCAGGAATTCATTTTCTTCTTTTGTGGGGATGATTACGGCTTTCCCATTTGCGAGAGATATGGCGTGGGGATAAGTGACCCAGTAGGGAGAAGGGACGATGACTTCATCCCCTTCATTTATCAAAGCCTGGATCAAATGATAGAGGGCGCTTTTTGCGCCTGAAGATACGATTATCTCATTTTTATCATATTCAAGACCCAAATCTTTTTTAAAACGCTTAATAATAGCTTCTTTTAATTGAGGAATACCATCGGCTTGAGTATATTTTGTAAAGTTTTCGTCTATTGCTTTTTTGCCGGCTTCTTTAATGTTTTCAGGCGTAGGAAAATCCGGTTCTCCTACACTTAGGTCTATCACATCAATCCCGGCCGCTTTCATTGCTTTGGCTTTGGCAGTAACTTTTAAAGTAGGCGATTCGCCGATTTTATTTGCTTTATCTGATACAGTCATTTTTATTCTCTAATCAAGTTTGGGTGTCTTTTTTGTCTTTAGGATCGAGTTTGTTTTTAAAATATTTTTTCAGATCTACTCCAGTTAAAGACTCGACTACATCCGGCATTTGGGCCAGAATGTCTGCAACCTGTGAGGTGATTTTTGTGGCGCCGGTTCCTTTGTCTCCCCCGACCAGTACTATCTTATCAATTTTTGAGAGAGGCTCTGCGACAGCCCGAGCAAGCTCCGGCAGGTTCTGGAGATAGATTTCAAGGATTGCGGCCTGGTTGTATTTTTCCCAGGCTTGAGATTTCTTGATCATTGTTTCTGCTTCGGCCAGGCCTTTTTCTTTGAGTTTTTGGGCTTCTGCCTGTCCTTCAAGCTTTGTTGCCGCAGATTTGCCTTTTGCTTCAGTTTCTAGGCGGAATGCTTCGGCTTCAGCCTCGGCTTTTATCTGGTATTTACGGGCATCAGCAGGTTTGACAACATTGGCGTCAAGTTCTCTTTGTTTTCGTTTGATCTCCAGTTCTTCTATTTTGATTGCTTCTTGTTTTTCTATCTGTTTGACCTGGGCTTCCTCTTTCTTTATTGCTTTGCTAAGGCGGAACCTTTCGAGTTCATAAGCAAAATCGGCTTCAGCTTTTTTCCTGTTTACAATGACTTGGGATTCGGCTTTTTTAGCTTCATTGTCCCACTGTGATTTTGCGATAAGGGCGTCGGCATTAAGGCGGGCGACCTCGCCTTCTTTCCGGGCTAGAGAGGATTTGACAATTGCTTCCTTTTCTGTTTCGGCTTCTGCAATAGTAGCGTCACGCTTAGCTGCAGCGATGTGGGGTTTTCCCAGGGCCTCCAAATAGCCCTGGGTATCACTTATTTCTTTTAGGGCAAAGGAGAGTAGTTTTAATCCCATTTCTTCAAATTCTTTTTCTACCGCCTTGGTGACTTTTTCTGCGAATTCATGTCTTCCCCGATAAATGTCTTCAACTGCCATAGTTCCGATCACTGCCCGCATTTTTCCATCAAGAATGGTCTGGGATACTTCGCGGATACCTTCTTTTCCGGAACCTAAAAATTGTTCTGCAGCCAGGGTTATGGAATATTCATCGGATTTAATTTTAACTTGGGCTGAGGCGTCAGCCATAATAAGGATGCCGCCGTGCGTCAAGACCTCTGGAGTTTTTATGCTTAAATTAATAACGTCTATAGGAAGGATATCGACGGTTTCGAGCAGGGGCCAGACGAATGTTCCCCCTCCCAGCCTGTACCTGTAGCCGATTTTTAATTTGGTGCCATCAGGTTTGAGTAAGCTTTTTTTACGCCCTCCTGATATGATCAGTACTTCATTGGGTCCGACTTTTTTATATTGCTTTGAGATAAGCAGGGTAAGTAAAAAGAGAGCAAGAGCAATTATTCCTATTAATACTAATGTGGAGAGTAAATTCATCCTAACCTCCTTAGCCTGAAATATTCATAAAAAAATGGCGATGTACTTATTATTATTATTTTTCCAGTTATATGCAAGATTTCATCAAGGATGATTATAGAAATTTTTTTCTTGTTTTTATTTTTAATTTTAATCGCCATTTTTTTATGAATAATCCAGGTTAAATGAAAGAGTAAATATATTAACTTTAAATTTGAAAATTATCAAGAGAAGAAGAGAAGAAGTTACTGCAGTTCCCTCCCTAATTTTTTCTAAGCTTCTGAGCCTTAAGCAAGAATCAGGTCAGTTGATACAAAACACACCAAGAAAAAGAAAATTTTACGCTGAGGACGCTGAGGACACGGATAAGACTAAGAAGCTTTTTTTTTTGGCTTGCATCCAAAAAATAAAAAGCTATTTTCAGTTTTGGGCAAGGCCCAAAATGAAAACCTTTTCTACCTTTCATTCGTGACTCTAATTTCGCATATCAATTTACGATTCACATTTCGCTTCTTCCTCCTCCACCTTTATTTCAAATTACTTCGTGAAGCGAAGTGATGAAGGGTTGATTTCTTTTGCCGATTCATTGGCAAAAGAAATCAACTTTATTGTCTTATCCGTGTCCTCAGCGTAAAATTTTCTTTTTTTCCTATTTTCCATTTTCTAAACATAATGCATTATGAATGATTCAGAATGACCTGGACTCATGAATAATTCAGATTAACGAAGGATGGCGTTAAAAATCTGAAGCGAGTACAAGCCACACCCGAATTTCATTTGTCATTGTTTTAATTTTTTCTTAAAATAAGCGATGGTTTTAGTCAATCCTTCTTCCAGATCGATTTCCGGCTTCCAATTAATTTTTTGTTTAGCTAAAGATATATCCGGGCAGCGGCGGACCGGATCATCGGGGGGGAGA
>JAUWNW010000007.1 GCA_030612445.1 Candidatus Aminicenantota bacterium | reverse complement strand
GTATAAGCCAAAAAAGAAAAAGCACTCTTTTTTCCGTGTCCACAGCGTCTTCAGTGTAAAATATTGCTTTTTTAGTCTTACCCGTGTTAATCCGTGTCTAATGTTTATTTTTAATTTTTACAGAATAAATACTTGTAATATTCGGCTCAGCCATTGTGGTCCCATAGATATAATCAGCTACTTCCATGGTTTTATAATTATGGGTAATAAGGATGAACTGTGTCTGGTCTTTTATTTTTCTCATCAGATTTAGAAATCTGAGTAAGTTTGCTTCATCCAGGGCAGCGTCGACTTCATCTAATACGCAAAATGGAGCTGGTTTATAGCGGAACAGGGCGAAAAAGAAAGCCAGGCTTGTCAGGCTTTTTTCGCCCCCTGAAAGTAGAGTAAGGCTCTGTAATTTTTTCCCGGGGGGCTGAGCAATGATCTCAACTCCACTGTCAAGAGGGTTGTCTTCATCAGATAATTTAACCTTGGCTATTCCCCCTTTGAACAGGATAGAAAAAATATCTTGGAAATTTTTATTTACGGCGATCAAAGCTTTTATGAATTGAGTTTTGCTTTCCTGGTCTATCTTTTTTATGGCTGTCCTGGTAGTTTCGATCGAATCTTTCAGGTCTTCTTTTTCTTTGATCAGGAAATCATAGCGCTTTTTTTTGGCTAAATATTCATCTTCAGCCATGAGATTAACAGCTGAATACTTTTGCAGCTTTTCTCTGGATTCAGACAGGTCATCTTCAATATTTGAGCCAGGGTCAGAATCGAGATGAACTTCCTTTTTGACCTCATCCAGAGTTTTATTTATTTCCTGCCAGCAGGATTCTTCAAGGTTGACCAGGTCTCTTTCTTTTTCTGCTTTGCGTACTTCCCGTTTTACCCGCTCTTCTTCAGCAATTCTTTGTTTTTCCCTCAGCTGCTGCACATTTTCTTCTGTTTTTTGCTGTTCTTTCTGAAGGCTGCTGAGATGTGCTTCCTTGTGCATGAGTTCTGTTTCTTTTTCTTTGGTCTCTTTTTCAAAATTTACGGCTTTTGATGAGTGTTGAGCTATCTTTTTCTGCAGGCTAATGTTTTCTTCTTCAGATTTATTGATATCTGTTTTTATGGATTCTATTCTGTTATTAAGATTTTTTCTCCGTTCAGAAAGATTAATATTTATATGCTCGAGGCTGTTAATCTTTTCTTTGGTGATGTCTATCCTGGATTTTATCTCAAAAAACAACTTTCTACTCTGTTCGCTTTCTTTTTGAAGCTGGGATAATTCCTTTTCTTCCGCTTCTGAATTCTGCTTAAGAATAGTTTTATCTCTATCAAGCTGTTTGATATTGTCGGACTGGGCTTTTAATGCTTCAGATAGAGTTTGCTTTTCTTTATTTAAATTTTGTTTTTCTTTATTAAGAATCGTTAACTTGATTTTGCTTTTATCTTGTTCGACTCTATCATATTTTTGCTCTTTTATAAGGTCATCTACCTTTCTTTCCAATCCGGATTTAGAGGAAGAGTATTCCTGAATAAGCTTTTCCAGGTTAGATTCTTCTGTAATCTTTTCTGCGATTTGCAGGGAAAGAGGAGAAATCTTTTTATCTATTTGAGTGATATTTTCCTTAAGGTTTTTAATTTCCCGGCTGATTGCAAAAAGGCCTTCCTTTTTTTTCCCGGATTTTAAAAGGCCTGACGAGAGCAGGGTATCTCCCTGAAGGGTTATAAAGTTGAAAGAGGGATTTTTAAGCCATAATTCCACAGCAGTTTTAATGTCTCTTACAATGGCGGCCTCAGGAAGAAGGAAGAGGCGATTCTTGATTTCCGAGTCAGCCTGAATATGGGATTTAAGGAGGCCCAGTACTTTTGGATCCTCATAGAAGCTGGAGGTAAGTTCTTTTTTGTTTTCAGGTCCAAGCAGGAGGAATTGTCCATTTATTTTCTTATCTGAAGAAATATTGATAAAATCTCCAGCCCGGATAAGGGTCGCTTTTGCTTCCTCTTTAAAAAAAACATCTATCAGCAGGGCATGTTCGGTACTGCTGTCGATTTTATCTGCAAAAAGGCCCATTGAGTTTGGAATTTTTGGTGTACTACAAGAGCTTTGTTCCTGCGCTTTCAATTTTTCCAGGGAGTAGAGGTGATGTGCGTTTTTTTCCCGCTCGTTTTGATATTCTGTTCTTTTTTTCTCAAGATCATCCAAGAGGGAGATAGTCTCACTCAGTTTTTCTTGGGTGCCTTTAAATTCCTTGTTTTTGTTATTTATAAGAGTCTGTATCTTTAATATTTCCAGTTTTTTCTTTTCCAGCCGGGTTTTGATATTAGCGCTTAGGGAATTTTCCGAGGTGATTTCAGAGCTGAGTTTTTCTTCTTGCCGTTGGATTAATTCGATTTCTTTCTCTTTTTTTACCGCTTCATTTTTAAATTCAGTTTGGGAAGAGATTATTTTCAGGAATTTCTCCCGGTTTGTTTCAATTTTATCTTTCCTTACTTTAAGGTCTTGCTTTGATTCCAGTCCGTCCTGCTCTGCTGTATCCAGTTTTTTTTGTTTTCTTAAGAGCGATTTTTTAAGATTAGAAAGTTTTTCAGCTCCTTCAGATTGTTCTTTTTTGATCCCAGTCAGTTCAATCTTGAGTTCTTCTGAGCTGCTTTTGGCCGTGTTTTTTTTCTCTTTCAGAAATTCAATCCGCTTTTTGTTCCTGTCCTGTTCAGCATCCAGATGGGAGTGCTGTGATTTTAAGGAGTACAGTTTTTCCTGTTTTTCTTTGATGATTTTTTCAAGGTTCCAGATATCCGTTCGTTTTGTTGCAAGTTTTTTTTCATCATGTTTAATAAGGGAAGTTATCTCGTTTTCCCGGTCCAGACTCTTATTATAGATGCCGGCTGTATTTTTCTGGTCTTTTTCTGCTTGTTCGATCTTTTTTCTATAGAGCAAAAGAGAAAGCTCTCTGATGTGTTCTCTTAACTTACGGTAGCGGATAGCGGCTCCTGCTTGTCTTTTTAAAGCATTTTTTGCTTTCTCAACTTCTATAATGATGTCTTCCAGGCGGATGAGGTTCTGTTCGCTGTTATTTAATTTATTCTGGGTCTGGCGTTTTATATCTTTGTAATAAGCTGTGCCAGCTGCTTCTTCAAGGAGCAGTCTCTTTTCTAAAGGTTTGGAAGCAAGAAAATCACCGATGCTTCCTTGTTCGATCACAAAGTAATCTGTTTCGCCGATCGCATTTTTCCAAAGCATTTCCTGGATATCTTTAAGCCTGACTGCTTTTCCGTTTAATCTGTATTCGCTTTCGCCTGAACGGAAAACACGGTGGTTGATCTTGATTTCTTCTTTATCCTCATGCTTTGTATCTCCCAGAACAAGGCTGACTTCACACATACTAAACGGGGCTTTTTTTGAATTTCCATTAAAAATTACATCTCCGCTCCTACCGCCTCTAAGGGATTTTGAGCGGCTTCCCCGGAAAACCCAGAGCAGAGAGTCGACAATGTTACTTTTTCCTGTCCCATTGGGTCCGATGATTGCCGTAATGCCGGGATGAAAGAGGATACGTGTGCGCTCGGAAAATGATTTAAAACCATGGAGTTCAAGTTTTTTTATTATTTTCATTTGAGTTTTGGAACGTCTTGACAGCTAAAGAGCTTTCAATTAAAGTCATAAAGATGTCATTTTAATACTTTTTAAAATAAAGTCAAAGGCCAGTGTAGCTCAGGTGGTAGAGCAACTGATTCGTAATCAGTAGGTCGGGGGTTCGACTCCCCCTGCTGGCTCTCTTTTTTATTTGAAGCAATATTCGTATTTGCCAATATGGCATCTATTTGTTCTTTTCTCAATTTTCCAGCGTATGCCGAGGTTCATTTCAAGGCCATGTCCGGATTAACTCACTCTACGACCAGAGGATACCTTCCTTTTACTAACAATTTTTTGTACGGAGTGGGAGCTGAGTTCTGGTTTTTTGAATACTTAGGTATAGAGATCGATTCACTCTTCGTTAAAAAAGGGCACGGTAAAACATCCTCCAAAAGATATGTCGGCTCTGACGACGGAATCTTCACGGAGATCAGTTTGCCTTTTCTGCTTAAATTTAGGTTGCCCCTGGGAAGTAATAAACTCGGTGTCTATGCAGGTATAGCTTATTCACCGATCCTCGATGAAATGGATCCCAATTTTCACAATCACGACTGGAATATAATAACAGGCGGATTTTTTGAGAAATGGTTCACTAAACTGGCTGTTTTTATTGACGTTAGAGTCGACTGGGGATTGAATTATCTTTCGATCGAGTACATTCCGTCCAGGACTCAGTTTAAAACCAGTACGCTATACCTGATGGGCGGTTTTAAAATCAGCTTGTAAAAAAAACCATGGCGATTGGAACTGGAAACGGTGGAATTGACACAGGTTTATTAGACTGACTCAACTCCATGGTTATGTTTTTTCACTTGGGATTTCTCCAGGACCAGGATCAACCATATCCAGACCAATAAAATCAATATGGATGCGGCCAGCCGCAAGGAGGCAGATGTTGTCAGAAAGTTAAAGAGACCGTGACAGATTGCGGACAATAATAAGCCCTGCCATACAGCTTTAAATAAAGAGCTGTGCTTAAACCGGGAGACCGCCAGGGAATATCCCCAGATTGATGAAAAGACGCAGTGAGTCAGGGGAGATGCAAAGGCTCGTCCGAATAATTCCCATCCTTCCATGTACTGCAGATATTCTATGTTCTCAAAACTGGCAAATCCCAGGGCAATGGCTGAGGCATAGATAATGCCGTCGGTTTTCTCATCGAATGATTTGAACCTGAAGATGATCAGAATAAAAGGCAGCAGTTTAAAACTTTCTTCCAACAGACCGGTAATCCCGATACTATAGAGCAGATACAGCAGCCTGTTGTCACGCATGAATACACTGGGGTCATAGGGGATCCCTAAGAGAGGAAGCAGACTGTAAAATTGCAAACAGGCGTATGCGGTCAGTAGGCCGAGTAAATAGGCTGTTCCGATCTTTAAAAAAGGCTCGGGTTGGGCCTGGTCTTTATAATAGAAATAGCCTATCCAAAAGAATGCCGGTGCTATTATTCCAGCCAGGATAATCCAAATGGTCATTTTAACAAGAATTTTTTATTTAGTGTTTTTTCACGTTATCTGTGATTCCAAGTTTTTTTCAGCCGGTACAGGTACGGGTTCACCCGTTTTTTGGGGCGGCCCGGCTGATTGGAAAAAATTCATTTGGGATGCTTGAAGCCCCACTTTGACCCATCCCCGGCTGAGAATGAAGATCTGGCCAATGATGAAGGCGAAAAGGATGGGTAACAGGGTATGAGTATTGACGGCCTTCTGAACCAGCCAGTAGAGGACAAAGACGGCGGCCATAGTCAGCACAAAGAGGTAATAAATTGCCAGCGAGCTCCCCAATTTTCGGAAAACAAAACCCACGGCCTGGAAGAGCAAACGGAAAACTTTGCGCGTATCTTCAATCACAATCTTTATGCGGGCATACTCCACGATCATCTTGACCAGAAAAACGAGAAGAAATGCGATTATTACCTGTATCAAAATCAGATAAAATATCAAAACTTCATTTGTGCTGCCTTTGGTGATGGGTTTCAGGATCATATTTAGTATTAAGATGACGACAATTATTCCCAGCCACAGGGTCAGAGAGTAGATCAGCAGTCGCACAAAGCGTCCGAAGAATTTGCCTCCCCCCTCAAAAAACAGGGGGGCCAGACGCCTTCTCTCATCGGTTTTCCGGGGATGGATCAGGGTGAAGAGGATTCCTCCGTTGAGAAAGACGGAGACGAATATGTAGCCGATCAGAAGGAGAATGGCAAGGGAGACGATGGCGTTGAGTTTCTCACCGTTGTGGGCCAATAGTTCAAAAAATGTGTTCATATCGAAAGTTTTCAGGAAATTTTCCGCGGCAGCACTGCGGGAGAGAACTTGGTTCAGGTAATCGGAAAATTGAAAATAGATCAAACTGGCGAAAAGGACATTGACCAGCCACAGCAGCCAAACCAGCTTTCCTTCGGATGTCGCTTTTTTGATTCCTTGAAAATAGTATTTTAGTGCTTTCATGGTTCACTCCTTTAGAAGGGTAAGATGGTCAGCAACTTTTGGAAGTAGAGAGTTATTCCCAGGGCAAGCTTAAGAATGGGGGTTTTGTTCGGTTTCAGCAGTCTGGAGTTATTCATTTGATTGATGTCCAGGGGTATTTTGTGCTCCGGGTCGATTTTAGCCATCTTTAACTTGTTGGGTTTGATGTATTCGAACCGCTTCCAGCGGTCTCTACCCTCCCAGGTTTCCCGGATCTCCTCACCGTTCTCAAAAACAATCACTATCTCCTGGGGGAAAAAAAGGTCTCCCTTACGGAAGATTACCACTTCGTTTTTGTAAATTTTTTCCCCCGGGCTGTCCTTTGTTTTATCCGGCTCTACTAGTTTTCCCTTGAAGATCCCTTGGGGATCTTTGATTTCAACCGACCGGACGCGGCCTACTGAGTAGTCCAGCTGGCCCGGAGTTTTGAAAAACTGGTCAAAAAACCAGTCCAGATCCTGCCCGCTTACTTCTTTGGCTACGGCGAAAAAGTCCGCGGATTTTGGATGTTTGAATTTCCAGCGTTCGAAATAGGTTTTCATAACCTCGGCCATGACATCCTCACCGAGGTATCCTTCCAGAGTGAGAAGCGTTAATGCCGCTTTAGCATAGGTATTGGCCCCATAGCTTCCCGCGCTGTAGAATTCCCAGCTTTTGGTCATGATGGGATCAAGTTTGGAAAGGCCGAGGATGGAAACTCGGGAGTATACCAAATCGCTCATCTTGATGGCTCCTATATCCACCATGGACCTGTCTTTGCCGTAATAATGATCCATAGCCTTGATTTCAGAATAGGAGTTGATGCCTTCATCCAGCCAGGTCTCTTCAAACTCGTTGGAGGCCACCATGCCGTACCAGTAGCCGTGGCCGAATTCATGAATGGTTACCATCTCGGGCAACCTCAGCCCTTTTGGAAAAAACCAGGATCCCATGCTGGTGAAAAGCGTCGGATACTCCATGCCTCCTGCGCCCAATGCATTGAGAGGAGGATCCACCAGGGTGATAGTCTCATAGGGATAGGCACCGTAGTGTTGGCTGTAAAATTCTAGCCCGTTACGCAGGGATTCTTCGTATCTATCCTTTAGCTTAAGGTGGGCCTTATGGATAAGAAAGATCATTTCGGTATGAACCGGGGGATCAGGCAGGGTGAAGGGCTTGTGGATCTCTACAAAATCCGGACAAGCGGTCCAGGCGAAATCGTGGACGTTTTCCTGATAGTAGGTGTAAGTCACGGTTCCGTCCCTGTTTTTAACTTCCTTGATACGTTTGCCGGTGGCTCCCAAAACAAAGTCCTCTGGCACCGTGATGTCCACCTTGAAAATTCCAAAATCCGCGTAAAACTCGGATGAGCTGTGATACTGGTGACAGTTCCACGCTCCGTTCTCCCAGACACCGATTTTGGGAAACCACTGGGCCACCATGAAAAAATTTCCCTTATATCCGGAACGTGCGAAAACCTGGGGAAGCTTGGACTGGAAGACAATCTCCAGGATTATGGTCTCTCCCGGAGGCAGGGGTTCAGGCAGAAGTACCTGCATCACTGTCTGATCGTCGGGATTCTGGTCGTCCGGCTGGATGTAGGTTATGGTTGGCGTAAGGTCAGCCCCGTCCTGGATTCCGATCCTGGAGACGTCGATATAACCCCACTGATCCTTGTCCACTGCGAATCCTCGGTGACTTCCCCCACTTTCTCTCATGAAGGTGGATCGGTTGTTCTTGAAGGCGTTGAGGTAAAGATGAAAGTGTAGTTCCGATACAGGAAAATCTCCGGTGTTCAGCCAAGTAAGCGCTTCCTCCCCAAACACAATTTTTTCCTCAGGCGACAGCTTGGCTTTAATCCGGTAGTCCACAATGTGTTTGCTGGGAAAAGTTGCCCCTGTATTAATCAAAATTGTCAGAATAAGGATTAGGAATATAAAAGGTTTTTTCATGGGTATTCTCCTTTGAAGTAGGAAAACATTATTTTTATAGAAACAAAAATTCTTTCACTTGATTCCTCTATAACTCATATAACTCTAGCGCATAAAAGTCAAGGATTGCTCCCCAATTTGATTATTCATTTTTATTTTCTATAAATCAATCCAACATTTTGATATAAATAGAAATTACATTGTGAATGAAATAATAAATGGGATTTGCATATCAATCTGAGTAGAATATATATTTATAAATTGGTAACATACATATCGACATTTTTTATGAATAGTTCAGGAGGACCTGAATTATTCACGATTCGAGGTTGCCGCAGATACGAGGCGCAGGGGATGAAGCTGTGGTATTTCACCGCGAATCCGCTGTAACAAAGTAGATGGGGTAAGATCGGCTCGCCTGTAAGGTAAAAAATGTCGATTATAAATAGAAACTACATTGTGAATGAAATAATAAATGGGATTTGCATATCAATCTGAGTAGAATATATATTTATAAATTGGTAACATACATATCGACATTTTTTATGAATAGTTCAGGCCAAAAGGAGGACAGATGCTTAAACGGACATCTCTTCTCATTTTATTTTTATCTTTGATCTTAATTAGTTCGACCAGTCTAGGATTGGAAGCGGGAAAAAAGGAAAAAAAAGGAAAAACTCTCTTCCCTGGGATTTATCCTCAACTGGGATAGACGCGATAACATCTTTTTTCCCCGTAAAGGAAATTATTTCCAGTGACTTTTTTATTCATCATGCAGGGAGTTTACAGGATTAGCGACAGCTGCACGGACTCCCTGAATACTTACTGTTGTCAGCGCGATCACCAGGGCTCCTAGAGCAACTGCAAAGATAATAAGAAGGTTCATATCGATTCGGTAGGCAAAATTCCTGCAGCCAGAGTTGGATAGCTGTCCAGGCCAGGGGGGAGGCGATTATAATGGAAACCAGGATAAGCTTAACAAAATCCTTTGACAGCATGGAAACAATATTCGAAGTCGAAGCACCGAGCACTTTCCTGATGCTGATTTCTTTTTTCCGGGATTGGGCCATAAAAGACGCTAATCCGAAGAGACCGAGGCAGGCGATGAAAAATCCCAGGGACGTAATCATTCCCAGAAGCCGGCCCATCTGTTCTTCATAGAGGTATTCGCGGGCAAAATCATCATCCAGGAAGGAATATTCAAAAGGGACTCCGGGAAAATGCGCCTCCCATGTTTTCTCCACAAAACTTAAAAGCGTCTTCATGTTTTCAACACGTAAGGAGAGGGTGATCGTGCTCATCAGAGAATTTTCGATATCTAAAACAAGTGGTTCGACGACCTCCTGCATGCCCCTGTAATGAAAATCCTTGGTAACACCTACGATTTTTTTTGTTTTTCTATGATAATGAGCCAGATAACTTTTCCCCAGGGCTTCCTCGGGGGAAGAAAAACCCATCTCTTTAACTCCTGCCATATTGATCAGGTAGGCTCCACTTTCATCATCTTCTTTCCCGCGTTGGAAGGGTCTCCCCGCAACCATTTTAATTTCGTATTCCGGGATAAAATCATAGTCCATTGTGATGACTTTAAGTCGAGAAGACTGGGAAAAATCCGGCCCTTTTGTTGACATGTAGTAGCCGGCATTTGTCCTGTCTCCAGGGACGGAAGAGGATACGGTGGCACCGGTTATAGACGGATTCTGAAGAAAATCATTCTTGATGCTCTCATAGTCCCTTCTAAAGTGCCCAAGATTGCTCTTGACGCGAAGGATCAGCTTCTGCTCCAGGTTAAATCCAAGAGCACGCCCCTTCATGAAGTTCAGCTGTTGAAAAACCGTCAGTGTGCAGATGACAAGAAAAATAGAAATGGCAAACTGCCCGATCACAAGGACCTTCTGTATCCAGGATCCCCGGGAAGTCGGTGCGAGTTTTCCTTGAAGAATGGATATGGGATTAAAGGCTGTGAGGATGAGCGCAGGATAATACCCCGATCCGATACTGACAATTAGGAGCAGCCCCAACAATGAAGCCAGCACAATGGGCTGTTTCAGACCGGCAAGAGAAAGTTCGGTGCCTGCCATCTGATTAAAGGGAATGAGCAGAACCAGAATCAGACCGAAGGCAAAAATGAAGGCGAGAATGGTGATGAGGAACGATTCTCCCAGAAATTGCCGTACAAGCTGTTTGCGATGGGCGCCGACGACTTTACGCAAACCTACTTCTTTTGTCCGTGTTGTAGAGAGGGCTGCGGACAGGTTCATGAAATTCATGCAGCCGATGAGCAGGATAAGGAAAGCGATGATGGAATATATCGAGACGTAATACCAGTTACCGGGGGGGTCGATTTCCATTGAGATGTGGGAAAACATGTGAATTCTGGTGACAGGCTGGAGATAGTACTCGTTGAGTTTTAATGTCCTGTTGAATTTTTCGGTATATATCTGATTGGCCATCTCGGCTGTTTTCTGGATCTTTTTTTCAAAATCTGCCGCATCGGCTCCCGGAACAAGTTTGACATAGGTGAATTTTGCTTTAGGGCTCAACCAGTCAGTTTCAAAAGAGGGCAGATTGCTTGAGAGGGATGGCATAGAGAGGAACATGTCGTATTTCAGATGGGTATTGGCAGGGGAGTTTTTTACAATGCCGGTAACTTCATAGGCCTTGCCTTCAACAGATCCTGTGTCATAGTCGATCTCAATCTGGAGTGTTTTCCCAAGGGGATCTTCTTCCCCAAAATACTTTTTAGCCATTCCCTCTGTTATAACTACAGTGTTGGGATTGACAAGTGACTCTTGAGGACTGCCTTTAAGCATCGGGATATTAAAAACCCGGAATATTTCTTTGTCGGCAAACCAGATGCGGTTCTCAAAAAAACGTTTCTCCTCACGGACAACAAGCACATGGCTGGCATTTTCATAAGGAGGGACAATTCGGACAGCTTCTTCTACATCCGGATAGCTGGCCTTGAGTTCCGGTCCCAATGGTCCGGGAGTTCTGGCCATCCGGAATTCCCCCACAATGTTTATCCTGTGGGAGGCTACGCGGAAAATGCGGTCGGCATCTTTATGATGTTTGTCATAGGAGAGCTCGTTGGTCACATAGAGAATGATGATCGTGCAGCAGGCCAGCCCAACCGCCAGGCCCGCAATATTGATAAAAGCAAAGATTCTCTGCCTTCTGATTTTTCTGAGCCCGATCTTAAAATAATTCGAGATAAGGGCAGGGATCCAGCGGCTCTGTTCCCAGGGAGGGCGGCCGCTTTTCTTTTGGGTGTAAGCTTTATAAAACTCTGCACCGAGGCTGTGGGCCTCTCCTATTTTTTGGACTGCCTTTTAAAAAGCATTTTTCTCTGAAGAATCTCCTTCTATAAGGTATTCAATTTTATCCCGGAGATGGCATTCCAATTCTTCCTTGTATCCGTCTTCAAGAGCGCTGTTTTTATTAAGAGTTTTCCGCCACAATTTTATGGCCTTTTCTAAATCAAACATTTATGACTCCTTATCTTTTTTCTTGGCCTTTCAATCAAATGCGGGAGATGGGTCCCACATTTTCGACAGCACTTTGTGGACCTTTATCCACTGTTCTCTTTCTTTTTCCAATTCTTCTTTGCCGGATTCGGTTAACCTGTAATATTTTCGCCGCCTGCCAATGTCGGATACTTTCCACTGGGAGCGAATAAAATGGTCCCTTTCCATCTTATGCAGGACAGGGTAGAGCATCCCTTCCGACCATTCCAGGGTGCCTCTGGACAGCTCGATGATACTTTGGATGATTTGGTAACCATACATTTCTCCAGGGGCGAGGATGGTGAGAATCAAAGGTTTTGTGGAAGCGGCCATAAGGTTTTTTGAGACCATGTTTCACTCCATACCTAAAACTTCTATGTATTATACCTAGAATATTTAGGTATGTCAACCAAAAATCAATATTTTTGTAATATGGGGGACATTAACCGTGCGGACTTCTTGTTGACAGGATATGTTTGTTCTGTGTATTATTTTAGATTCTACAGCCCAGAGGGCAGAAATTTGAATAAAATGCGAGAAAATCGTCATGAACCAAAAAAAACTCCTATCTCGGCATGTGCCGATAATCGGAATCATTCTTATTTTTTTGTTTCTGAATATTCCCCCCCTCTTCAGTCAGGAACGAACCAAGATTGCCCGTGTGTCACGAACGGATATTCCCCCTAAAATTGACGGCCTCATCGAGGATGCCAGCTGGAAGGATACGGAGCCGGTCTCTGGATTTTTCCAATTCGATCCGGTAAATGGGATTAAGGCCTCGGAAGAAACCCTAGTCTGGATCGTTTATGACCAAAAGAACATTTACTTTGCTTTTCTGATGCAGGATTCTCAGGCGGATAAAATCTGGGCGGAACTGACCCCTCGTAATTCGTACGAAAATAATGATTCCATCACCGTGATCCTGGATACTTACAATGACAAGCGAACAAGCATTCGTTTTACCGTGAATCCCAAGGGAGTCCAAAAAAACTCAGTGGAGACGATTTGGAAATCCGGTGCTGTCGTTAGCGATAATGGATGGACGGCTGAGATGGCCATCCCCTTCAAATCTTTGAGGTTTTCCCCACAAGAAGACCAGATCTGGGGGATAAATTTTGAACGGTATATTCACCGTTTGAATGAGCAGGAATACTGGACGGATGTGGACAGGGATACACCTCTTCTCCACCAGATGGCAGAGTTGACCGGGCTCTCTGGAGTTCGGCCCGGATATAACCTGGAATTTTTTCCATATACAGGGGTCCGAAGTTCTCGATGGGAAGACGAAAAAGATGACAAACTGGCAGCGGGTCTGGATGTTAAATACGGTATACTCCCTAATCTTATCCTGGATATGACAGCCAGCCCCGACTTCAGCGAGGTGGAATCCGATCCTTTTATCTACCAGCGCACGCCCTACGAGAATTATTTCCGAGAGAACCGACCCTTTTTCAGTGAGGGCAGTCAGTATTTTAGAGTTTCCACAGAAAGGATGCAGTTTTGGCGTCCCAGTCTCTCTTTGCTTTATTCCAGGCGCATCAGCAACCCCAAGATTGCCGGGAAGATCTCGGGAAAAACCGGAGGCTATTCTTTTGGCATTCTGGGCGCGATTAATGATGAAGAAGAGGGCGACGCCTTTTTTTCCATTGTCCGGGTTCAGAAGGATATCTTCAAGAATTCCCAGATAGGGATCTACTATGCCGGCATGAGCGCCGAGGAGGACTACAACAGGAACTTTGCAGTGGATTACAATTTTAACTTCAGCCGCGTTTATTACCTCCGCGGCATGCATGCCCTATCCACCAACAAGGATGTCCCTGAAAAAAACCACGGCATGCATGTCGTTCAGTTTGAAAGGGATGTTGATGCCGGCCTTCAGTTGGAGATGAATTTTCAGAGGATTGAAAAGAATGTGAATGTCAGGACAGGCTTTGTCAATCAGATCGACACCCAATCATTTGAGTTGAGTTCAGGATTCGCCTGGAGGTTCAATCAGAGCCGGATCAAGCGCGTCAGTTTAGACCTTAGCGGAAATCTCAATCAAGATACGCACGGGAATATGACCGGAAATTCTGTTGATTTCAGGTACTGGACAGAGTTTTTGGCGAAGTTCTCGATCCACGGAGGATTTTCCTTTGGAAAGAGTAAATATCAAGTTTTCGACGGCAACGATGAGCTGGTCTGGACAGATAATTTTATCCAAACCTATGGAGGAGATATTGATTTTCGTTGGGATCGAGGGGGATTCATAAAAGGAGTGAGCGCTGAAGCAGGATGGGAAAAAAGGGGGGTATATAATGAAGATTTTAACGCTGTGGAACTCGGTTCCCATTTAAGCGCGCAGTTCGAACTTACTCTGCGACCTCTCAGCTACTTAGAATGGTCCTTTAGCAGCGATTGGATCAAGCAGACGATCGATCGGACCGGAGAGATGGTTTTTTATGGGATGACCTATGCCACAGGCCTGCATCTCCAGGTCACACGCCGCCTTTTCCTGACAACGTTGTTGAATGGGGAAACCCGGGATAATCAGTATAACTTGGATTTCCTCGCCGGGTACTATTTTGGGGCTGGGAATGTCATCCAACTCAGCTATAAAAAGGGCTCGAGGACAGAAAATTTTATGACGGAAAAGGGCTATTCCATAACACTCAAGGTATCTTACCTGCTGCGCATTTAAGTGCCCCTGGTGGTAATACTTGAATGCCCGTGTATCAAAACCAGCACCCATTAATCATTTCTATCGGGTGGGCTTACTCTCCTGACCAAAATGTTGAACAAAATAATTTAAATAAAATAGTATTTAAATAATGGAAAAAAGGTTACAGCAGGCCAGGTTGGGGAAAGCAAGTCGAATTGTGGACAATCAATAGCGATGGATCTAAGATTCACCAAAGTGTCCAGGAAGGTCTGACATACGCACAATGCCTATTAACGGCAAATAATTTCTTTTCTATTTCTTCTTCTCGTCCTTTTTTTTCTTCAAAATAGCTTTGGTGCGTTCCTCGATGTGTTTTTCAAGGTCAAGGTGTGATATGCCTTGCTTTAGCCATTTGGGGGCCGGTTTTCCCATGAGGTGGTGGTCGAAAAACTCGCGCATCCTGATGTAATAGTCTTTCAGATTGGGTTGTTTGCGCAGGCCATGATTTTCGCCTTTGTACTGCAGCATAATAACGGGTTTTTTAAGCTGGCGCAGGGTATTGTAATATTCAATTCCCTGGTTCCAATCCACAGCTCCGTCTTTGTCATTGTGGAGGATTATCAGGGGAGTATTTACTTTATTTGCATAATAGACTGGAGAATTTCGAGTATAGGCGTCAAGATTATCCAGGTAGTTGCCTTTGAAACGCCCCTGGCTCGATTCAAATATCGGCTGGTTGGCAGAGCCGGAGTTCCAGTATACAGAGCTGTACATGCTTATCATATTAGTAAGCGGAGCGCCGGCAATTGCGGCTTTAAACATATCGGTCTGGGTTATAAGAAATGCAGTCTGGTACCCACCCCAGGAATGGCCGTGTATTCCGACCCGGTTAATATCTACTATACCGGTATCTGCAGCCGCCTTAACAGCTGGGAGCACACACCATACTGCAGACATTCCCGGATCATTGATCTGATAAACGATATCCGGCATTAGCACTGCATATCCACAGCTGGTGTAAACCGATTTATTAAAGCCTCTGGCTGCTGGCGCAAAATAATTATTCATCCGCTGGGAGAGTTTTTCATAGTAATAGACAATCGTGGGATAACTTTTGCCTTTTTCATAGTTTGCCGGCAGGAATAAAGCTGCCTGGAGTTTGTCACCCTTGACACTTGTGTAATCGACCAGTCTGCATCCATCTGACCAGAGGTAATTTTTCTGCTTTGGATTGTCTTCTGTTATTCTTTTGCCTTTCTTTAAGGACCGGCCGGATACATAATAATCCGGATAGTCTTTATATGTCTGCCTTGTGTAAAGATAGACTTCTGCTTTTTTGGCTTTGAACAGGGAATATACTGCATCGTCCCAACACAGCATTTTTACACCTGGTTTGCCCTTGTCGATGCGGGCGATGCCGCTTTTTTTCGTCCATTCTTCATAGGCGCTTAGGTAAAGCGGTTTGGCTAGGTCTATTCCTTTCTCTTCCGGGTCCAGCCGGAAGCGTCTCTGAAAGCGGATTTGTTCTTTTTTACCGTTTACAGTCAGGCAAACCCCCTTTCCGCCATCGACTGGAATATTCCACACATCCCAATTGTCATAGAGAAGAACTGATTCTCCTCCTTTGGTCCAACCCAAGCGGGGATAGATAGGCGGATCTATCACATTTTGGTCATTTTCTGTATCGATAAAAGATGTGGGGACTTCTTTGGTGATATTATATGTCTTTCCGGTCGCCATTTCATAAGTGTGGAAATTACCCTCCTTGTAATAAAGAAAGTGGCTGCCGTCTGGGGAAGGAGAAAAGAACCAGCGGCATTTTTTAAGCGCTAGCTTTCGTTCGCCACTTTTTAGATCGATTACATAGATATCATTGTAATGTCGCCCGTAAAGATTTCCGTCCAGTTCATATTGCCTGTTGTCCTGTCCGATAGCCCATAAGTGCTTGGGGGCAGCTGTGACATCTCTTACTTTGTCATCTGCTAGGCGCAGGAATTTGCTTTCCTTTACCCGGTAAATACAGAGATAGCTGAAATTTTTGTCCCTCTTTTCCTGGACCTGCTGCATGGGCTGGATTCTTTTATCAAGCCAGTGCCAGATTACAAGTCCGGGAAGGTCTTGTTTGTCAATATCTTTTTCAGGTTTTTCCTTGGTTTTTTCTGTTTTATCTTCGGGTTTTTCTGTTTTGTCTTTGCCTTTTATTTCTTCTGTTTTGGGTGTGTCTTCAGATTTTTTCTTTTTATCCTTTTTTTCTTTAAGTTCGTGAATACCGAAAAGAATGCCGGAAAAATCATCTGTCCACATAGGATTTCGGTTGGGGCTGATAGTCATTTTTTCTGGGAAGCTTTTATCTTTTCCAGGAACATAACTGATTTTCTGCGGTCCGGAGGAGGAAAAATTATAAAAGCCTATAACACTGAATAATTTGTTTTCAAAACCTTCATCCTCTTTACCTTTAAGTACTGTTAGTCCGTTTCCTTTTTCCGTCCAGGTTAGTTTTTTGTATTCAGCTTTGTCGTTTTCAACAGGAACAATAACTCCTGAGCTTGTGTTTCTCAGCTGGACTCCGTTCCCGCTTTTTCCCTGAGCATCGATGACCCAGGCCAGCCAATCTCCTTTTTTGTTGAAGGCAAATTCAGAGACATTTCCAATATTGAGCGGTTCGGCGGTTTTAAGGTCAAAAAGAAGCAGATCAGAACCGCTCCATTTATCTTCAGATTTGGACTGGTTATCTTCAGATTTGGACTGGGCTTCAGATGGATATTTGTGTAATGTGAGCCAACCCGGGTTTTCCTGGGAAAAAGAGAATTTTTTCACTTTTTCAAATTCATATTCTTTTCCTGATTTTAGGTTGATCGCTTTGGCATCATTGTATAATTTTTTCTTCTGCTTCTGCAATTTTCTGGCTTCCTCTCTTTTAGGAAAGATGGTATATGCGGCCCATAAAGAATCTTCAGAAAAAGAAATCAGGCCGGAACCGCCGTATCTCGGGGCTTCACCTATGGGAAAAAGGAACTCTTTTTCTCCTTTTGTCTGCCGGATAATGACCTCTCCGTCTCCTTCCTGAGGAGCTAAAATGTAGGCAAACCATTCTCCGTTATTGGACAAAACAGATGCTCTTATGCTTTTCCAGGCCATTATATCGGATACTTCTTCGATTGGTTTTGGCTTTACCTGCGCTTTTGTATCCGCCTGGGCAGAATATACCGGTATGGCAAGAAATAGACATAAAACAAGTGCTACTAAGATGTTGGTGGTTCTTCTCATTGCAGTTTTCTCCTTTGAGCTTATAGATTATAAAAAGTTTTGACTTAACTGACCTGATTCTTGCATTATCTGCGTTTCCTGATTTTCTAAGGTTGAATAATCCAGTTCAGATCCAAGGAGTGAGTGGGGGATCAGGAATATTGCAATCATTAATATGGACGCCCCCAATACCCAGCCGCGGGCGGGTTTACCTTTACGAAAGACAGCGATCAGGGCAATGAGCCATCCTATTAAAGCTATTAATGTCTTGTTATCAGTAAGGTCAGTACCAAAAGGAAATCCGGTCCAGAAAGCTCCAAAGGCAAATTTTTGCATCAGAGGGCCGAAAATTAAACCGCCCAGGACAAGGAATATGAATGTGCAAAGAGTAAGTTTTCTTGGGTCACTGTCTGCGCGCAGCGCTTCGAGGCCTGTCCGGGTTGAAAAAAACAGGGCTAAAAACATAACCAGAATATGTACGATTATTATTAGAGTAGGTACTGGGTCCTTAAACCTTATTATAATGGGATTTTTTCCGGACAGGTCTAATTCAGCTCCAAGATGGGTTAAGATGACGCGGTATTCCAGTTTGCCGGCAGAAGGCTGCTTGGGAAGGAATGAGATGAGGCTGTCTTTTTCCCTCTGGAGAGGCTTTCGAATCAAAGCATCCTGAGTATTAAATCTTTTGTAGAGAACATAGCCTGTGATATCTGGGCTCTTTGTGGTTATATTGATCTCATAATCTTGGGTTGTTTCATGACTGCGAAGCAGTTTATATGATATTTCTATGTCCCCAAGAGTTGCGTTTCCCCTTAAAGGATAGGTAGGGCCTGTTGTCCTCTGGTATACAAGGATAAATGCAGTAATTAAAAAGGATAATATCCAAAGTACGCTTTTTTTCACGATAACGATATTATTCTTTATTCAGCTAAAAAGTACAATAAAATATTTTGAAAAAAGAGATTGTATACGTTATAATGCAAATCGATTTAAGGAGGTTATTATGAATAAAGCAAAACTAATGAGAATAAGTTTTTTTTCTATTTTAATATTTTTTCTTTGTCTTCCGGTTTTTTCCAAGAAGATAGTTATTGATAGCACCTGGGCAAGCAGCCAGCTGCAGATTGATGGAGCAATGAATGATTGGGCAGCGGATACTCTCACTTATAATAAGAAAGTCAAGGTTGATTATGCATTTAAAAACGATGCTGATTATCTTTATATTATGTTTAGATTTAATGACCCAAAATATGTAAGCTCTATAAGTGCTACAGGAATGACTGTTTATTATAATCTTGAGGGTAAAAAGAAAAAGTATTACGGGATAAATTTTACGGGGAAACAAGTTTCTGCAGATGCATATATCAGGGTTATGGAAAAGAGCGGACAGGTATTGACTGAGGAACAGAAAAAGACCATACGAGCACAGCGTTTTGTTGTTCTGAATGATAATACTGTTATAAACAATAAAAGCAAATCTTCGGATGTTGAGGTTATGGAAGGGACAAAGCCTGCAATTTTTAGATCTCAGAAAGGCAAGGACGCGTTTGTACATGAGTTTGCCATTCCTTTAAAAAAGGAAGCTGAAATGGCCCCCGGAATTGGAACAGAGCCTGGAAAACAAATTATGATCGGCTTTAAATGGGGCGGGATGACAAATGAGATGAAGGAACAGAGATTGAAAAAAGCCGTAGCGCGAGGTTCTCAGGCAAAAGCAGGAAGTGGAAGCCAATCCGGAATAACAAGCGAAAGAGGAGGAGGAGGAGGGCTTTCAGGTTCCTTATCATCTATAAGAAAATACGGTCCCAAAGAATATAACTTTTGGGTGGATGTTCAACTTTCAGTGAAGAAGTAATAATACTATCACGAATAGTACGGATCAGTCTTTTTAGGCTATTTCCTCTTTTAGCTCATCCTCTTTTTCTAATGTTTTATCTGGCTGTTCTTGTTCTTTGATTGTTTCTTTCGGTTCTTCTTGCTGCTCTTCTTCGATCTCGATTTTTATGCCCAGAAGACGTGAAGCGCCTTCATAGAGTTGCTTAAAGGACCTTTTTGAGTCCTGAAGCCCGGCTAATTTTTCTCTGGCATTTAGAATAACTTTTTCCATTTCTTCATCAATAGTTTCAAGTTGAGCTTTAGCTTCGTCCATGGTTTTTTTATAAAGTTCTTCTTGATTCTTATTGAGAGCCATTAATTTTTCCTCATATACTTTAAACCACTTAATGTTTATCTATATTTTAGGCTACTGCTTTAAATAATCAATCACCCTTTGAGGTGATTTTGTGGGTGAGATTAGGGGTGGGGTGAACGAGGGGTTTCGAACCCCCAACCTCCGGATCCACAATCCGGTGCTCTAACCTGTTGAGCTACGCTCACCAAATCTTGGGTTTCAAAATTTTCGCACCAAATAGCAATAATGTCAAGATTTATCGCCCTTGGATTAGTTCAAGTACATTGGCTGAGTCGCGCCAGCCTTCTTTGACTTTGACTTGAAGTTCAAGGTATATTTTAGCATCGAGGATCTTTTCAATATCATGACGTGCGTCGGTGCCGATAGCTTTGATGAGAGAGCCTTGCTTTCCGATGATAATTTTACGATGAGTGTCTTTTTCTACAAATATTCGTGCTTTTATGTATTTTTTTGGTTTTGCTTGGTTATGGGAGGGGCGGGGGAATCTGTCCTCAATTCCATCAATAAGAACTGCGGTCACAAAAGGAAGCTCCTGTCTGACACGAGCTAACAATTTTTCTCTTATGATCTCTGCGAATAAAAATTGTTGGGATTGATCGGATATTTCATTATCTGAGTAGATTTTTTCCGCTTTCGGTAGATATTTAAAAATAGAATTTTCCAGCTCCATGATGTTTGTCCCTTTTAAGGCGGATATTGGGATAATCTCAGCAAAAGGCAAAAGGTCTTTATATTTGTCGATAACAAGCAGGATCTTGCCCTTTTTTATTATATCCACTTTGTTTATCAGTAAAAATATAGGAGTTGATATTTTTTTTAGCCTATCAATAACAAATTGATCTCCTTGTCCAAACTTTAAAGTGACATCGATGAGCAGGCATAATACATCAGCTGTTTCAAGCGAGGAGTAAACAAAGTGCATCATACGTTTGTTCAGTTTATGCAGGGGTTTGTGGATGCCTGGATTGTCGATGAATATGATCTGTCCTTTTGAAGTGGTTTTTATGCCGATAATACTGGTCCTGGTTGTCTGGGGTTTATCAGAGACAATAGCAACTTTCTGCCCGATTATATTATTAAGAAGTGTGGATTTCCCAGTATTAGGTCTTCCGATAAAAGCTACATAGCCGACATTAAATTTATCTTTAGCTGTCATTTTTTTATGAATAATTCAGGTTAGTAGGGTTTTTCCTAAATAAAAGTTTTCTTATTTCTCCCTCTTCCTCTTCTAATCCCTTGAAATGTTCATACTCATTAAGGTGGAGAAAGCCATGGATAGTTAAATATTCAAGCTCTCTTTCTAAGCTGTGTTTTTCCTGGGAGCTTTGCCTGAATGCCTGGGGTGCAGAAATGATTATATCTCCCAGATAAAATTTCCCGTCAGCTCCTTTTTCTCTGATGGGAAAACTTAATACATCTGTGAAAGCATTTTTATTGAGAAATTTGCGGTTAAGGTCTCTTATCACTTGATTTGTCACAAACGCTAATGTTATCTCAGCATTTTGAATTTTGTAATGGGAACACAGTTTATGGAGGAGAGATTTAAACTTGTCTTTATTTATGCGGTGTCTTTTTTGCTGGTTTAGAATTTCGATCATTTTTTGTTTTTGGTTTTCCCATTTTATTCTTTTTTCCTTCAAAATTGAACCCGGGGTATTCCATTCTCTGATGATATATAGTGTATAATGTCGAGAGGAAAGACTCGGCAATGGATTTCATCTCTTTTAGAGACAGATTGCTGTCATCCAGCTGTTCGTCCTGAAGATAGTTGTTGAATATTTCTGTTATAGCCCTTTTTAAGACTGATTTAGTGGGATTTTTTATACTGCGGGAGGCAGCTTCAATGGAATCCGAAAGCATTACTAAGGCAGCTTCCTTGCTTTTCGGGGTAGGGCTGACATACCGGTAGCTTTCTTCACCTATTTTGTTCATTTCAGGGTCGTATTCCTCTTTGGCTTTTTCGAAAAAATATCTAACTAGGGAATTTCCATGGTGCTGTTCAATTATATCCCTGATTTTTTTAGGAAGCTTTAACTTTTTTGCCCGTTCTACCCCTTCTTTTACATGGTTGATAATAACTAGGGTGCTCATGCTTGGTTTCAAATCTTTATGCATATCGGCATTACGTCTTCGATTCTCAATAAAATACTCAGGTCTTTTAATTTTGCCGATATCATGATAGAGAGCCCCGGTTTTTACAAGTAAGGGATCAAGTCCAATATCTTCAGCCGCGTTCTCTGCCAGGGAAGAGACGATCAAGGAATGGTGATATGTTCCAGGGGCCTCCATAGCCATCTGTCTGAAAATAGGCAGATCTGAGTTGGTTAGCTCAAGCAGATGGGACTGAGTTACGATTCCGAAGAGAGACTCAAATACAGGAAGTAAGAGAAAGGCTAAGGCTCCGCTTATAAGCCCGCCTATAAGTGCCATAATTAGTTCGCTAAAAAAAAGGTCGATAGGGCCGATTTTTTCTCTTAGTAGGTGAAATATAATTATTACTAAGATATTTACAGGCGCAACCATGAATAAAGCAGCCCGAAACGTTGTAGTCCTGGTCTGTTTCCCAAAGTATTTAGTTCCAAAGATAGCAGCTAAACTGCCGATAGTACAGAATAGGATTATGTGAAAACTGGATTTTAATAGATATCCGACTATAATGCTATTGATTATTGTGAATATTAATGCGAAAAGAGTTCCTGAAAGGAATGCTATGAGAAGTGTTCCCATCTGGAGAGGGAATAAATACATGTAGCTCCCTGTATGCGAAAAAAAAGACAGCCCGGCATTCTGACTGAGTATACCTGCCAAGAAGTTAAAAAACTTATACAGGATAAGGCTTATTACCAAGAGGATGCCGGTCATAATGAATTTTTTTAAAGGCTCCTCTAATTCCGGCCTGGTTTTTAGATCGTAGAGTAAAACACCTAACAGGATGATGAATAAAAGAAAAAACCCGGTAAAATTAATAAACCAGCTTGGTTTAGCGCTAAGATTCTGGTTGATGATGTTGATCTGCTTAATAGTATCTTTATTGACTTCATCCCCTTTGCGGATTATGACTTTACCTTTTTTAATTGTATAAAAGATTGTTTCAATATTCTGGCGTGCAGATTCTTCACGTTCGGAAGTTTTAAAGGGGCTAAAAGTTATATTGGAGGAGACAAAGAGGTGAGAAAGTAGGATAAGTAGAGATTTTTCATTTTGGGGGAGCTCTAATGTATTGATTTTTTCTGATAATTTTATTTTGCTTTCTTTAACATCCAGGATATCTGATACTTGATAAGGTATTTCCTTCTCAGAATTTATGAATATAACCAGTCCTTTATTCTGTTCATCATGGAGGAATAGATCTTTCGTCAGAAGAATACCCTTGGATGAGACTTTGCCGATGAGGTTAATAAGATTTTCCTCCATAGTTGCCGGGAATTTGAGCTTGGTAAGAAAGCCTAGGTCCTTAGGAGGAAATTTGACTCCATATGCTTTGGATACAGTGCGCGTGAATTCATCGATTTTTTTTGCGGTTGTTTTTTCTTGAGCGAATTCTCTGCCTGCTTTAAAAAAATCACGAATTTTAGCTTCTGTTTTTAAAAAGACATTCTGGTCGAGCGTATATACCGGAACTACTACATCTACTGCTTCTTGCTGCCTTTTTTTAATTGTATCTTCATCAATAATAGTAAGATCAGAGGGGGCGGTGATATCTGCATTGGCGATATCGCCTACTAAAAGCTGGGGCAAAGATTTTGAGGGGAGATATGAAATTAGATAGGCAATAGCTGCAGAAAAAATAATCAGGTAGAAAAAGGGATTGTTTATAAGTTTTTTCCAGAAACTTAAGGCTTCCTTGTTTTCGCTTGAGGAGCCATTGTTTTTTGCTTTTCTCACAGGGGTTTCCTTGCTGTGAAAAAATTTTATTTTTTTTAAGGAGAGAGGAGTCATTTCTTTTTCTTGGGTTTATTTTCAGCTTTTTCATAAGCTTTGATGATTTTTTGAACTAATGGGTGTCTAACGACATCTTTTTCATTGAATTTAATGAAAGCGATTTCCTTGATGCCGGACAGGATTTTTAAAGCCTGTAAAACTCCTGACTTGTGAGGTTGAGGGAGATCGATCTGGGTTATATCAGCAGTTATTATAAGTTTGGAGTCGAATCCACTTCTTGTGAGAATCATCTTCATCTGTTCTTTTGTGGTGTTTTGAGCTTCGTCAAGAATGATAAAGGCACTGTTTAAAGTTCTTCCCCGCATGAATGCAAGCGGGGCGATTTCGATTATTCCTTTTTCAATAAAATTGGTTGCTTGCTCTGAGGGGGCAAGGTCATAGAGGGCATCATAGAGGGGGCGCAGGTAAGGATTGATCTTTTGCTGAAGATCTCCTGGTAAAAATCCAAGTTTTTCCCCAGCTTCCACTGCCGGTCGGGTCAGGATTATGCGGGTGACCTCTTTATTTTGAAGAGATAAAAGTGCTGAGGCCATAGCGAGATAGGTCTTTCCAGTTCCAGCAGGTCCGATGCCGAATACGAGGTCATTAGATTTAATGGCCTGGATGTAGTTGTGCTGATTGAGAGACTTCGGTCTCACTGATTTACGGGCGAGATCAAGCGGCTTAGGAAGATTAAAGTCTCCCAGATCATTGGTCTGCCCATTTTCAAGCAGGTCCAGGGCGATCTGGAAGTCTTCTGATTGTAAGGGGCGGCCTTTGTTTTTAAAGTGTTTCAGCTGGTTAAAATAATTCTTGGCGAATTCTACTTTATCCTCGGATCCGTCGAGTATTATGCTATTACCCCTTATAGATAGAGATATACCCAGTCTTTTTTCAAGTTTTTTAATATTATTGTCCAGAACCCCGGAGAAAGCAGAGTTGCTGGCATAGGGGTATTCGATTTTTTCCATATCAGACGATAAGGCAGGATTTATCATGCATCTTATTTTAGCAGTAAACATTAGAAACAATATTTATGTCTTTGTCAAGTAGTAGAGTTAAGCCTGGAGTTCCCCTCCTCACAACGCTCTCCTCGAGATTCTCTCGGGGAACCAGGCCCGCGCTGCTCAGGATGGCTTTCTCCGGGATTTACCCGGATCCATGCCAGCCTGTAGCCTGTATTTCAGGTTAGAGAAAAAATAGAAGGGAACCCCAGAGAAAGAGATAAGGAAAAAATTAGCTGCAAACTGCCGGCTGGATTTTTTATACTTGCAGGGGAGGGGGATTTTAATTAATATATACCCATTATGAAATTAGATGAAAATGTAAATTATATCGTATCTGGTCTGGAACGTTCTGGTACATCAATGCTTATGCAGATTCTGGAGGCGGGCGGAGCACCTATGGCTTTTAGTACAGAATCCCGGCCACCGGATAACAACAATCCCAAAGGCTATTTTGAGCTTGAAGGCGGCAAGATCATAAACAAACTAATGGAGGAAGATTTCTCTTTTTCCGATTACAAGGGAAAATTTATTAAGATTACTGCTTATGGACTAAAGTTTCTCCCGGTTGGGCAATACAGGATAATCTACTCGCAGAGAGAAATTGAGGAGATTTTGGATTCAATGGAAAAGATGGCAAAAATCACAGATGAGAACAGAGCAGAAACAAAAAAGCTGTTTATTAAGCTGAATAATATGATTATGGACCTGATAAGCAATCGTGATGATGTTGAGGTCTTATTTGCTGATTATAATGCTATATTGTCTGAACCGGAACCAAATATCAGGAAGATCTATGATTTCTTGGGTTCAGAGGAAGCTGATCTGGATGCAATGCTTGGATGTGTGGATAAAAGGCTGTATCGGAATAGAATAAAGCGGTAAATAGAAAATGGAAAATGGAGAGTGTAAAATATTGAGTTAAAAAAGGTAAAATATATATCGACATTTTTTATGAATTGTTAGGAGGAAATAAAATGGCGAAAGGCAAGAAAAAAGTATTTATTCCGATTTCGTTATATGAGAAAGTTGAAGAGGAAATCGCCAGTTCAGAAACAAAATCAGTTGAAGAGTATGTGATTAAACTCTTGGAAGAGAAATTTCTGAAAGATAGCGGGGGAGACTTGTCTAAAGAAGATGAAGATAAAGTAAAGGAGAGGCTTAAAGCTCTTGGGTATATGGACTAATGAAGATAGGAATCATTGGAACTGGTTATGTCGGGATGGTGACGGCCGTCGGCCTGGCAGAATTAGGCCATAACGTCACTGGCACTGATATTGTTTCGGAAAAAATCGATAAAGCCAATCAGGGAATCGCTCACATTTATGAGCCCGGTCTTGAGGAATTATTAAAGAAGCATCTCAAAGCAGGAAATCTTACGTTTAGTCGCGATTTGGACGATACGATCCGCTCTTCTGACGTTCTCTTTGTAAGTGTAAACACGCCTCAAAAGGAAGACGGTAGTGCGGACATGTCTTTTGTTGAAGGTGTTTCGCGCCGGATTGCAGAAAATCTCAATGGCTACAAGCTTATTGTGGAAAAAAGCACGGTTCCGGTAAAGACTTCTTCCTGGATAAAAAGAATTATATCTCTTTATCAAAAGCAGGACTATGAATTTGATGTAGCTTCCAACCCGGAGTTTTTGCGAGAAGGGTCGGCAGTGAAGGATTTTCTTGAGCCTGACAGAATAATAATCGGGGTGGAAACGGATAAAGCCAGGGATATTTTGACTAAGATATATAAAAAATTCCAAGATCGGATATTGATTACGAATATCGATACTGCTGAGCTAATAAAACATGCCTCGAATTCATTTTTAGCCATGAAGATCTCATATATCAACCTTATTTCAGATCTATGTGAAAAAACAGATGCGGATGTAGAGCTTGTAGCTGAAGGCATGGGCCTTGACAGCCGGATTGGAAAGCAATTCCTTAAGGCAGGGGTTGGTTATGGCGGCTCCTGTTTCCCCAAGGATGTAAGAGCTTTGGTGAAAATAGGAGAGGACTTGGGTGTTGATCTTAACTTGTTGAAAGAGGTAGATAAGGCCAATATGGCCAGGGTGGAAAAGTTTGTAGAGAAAGTCAAAAAGGCTTTGTGGATCCTTAAAGACAAACAGATCGCTGTCTTAGGCCTGGCTTTTAAACCGGAAACCGATGACATCCGCAATGCTCCCAGCATAAGAGTGATCCAGGCTCTTCAGAGTGAGGGGGCTCTTCTCCGTCTTTATGACCCCAAGGCAGCAGAAAACATGAAAGAGGAAGTCCCGGAGTCAGCAAAGGTGGTTTATTCAGATTCACCCTATGAGGCTGTAAAAGAGGCTAATGCCGTACTGCTTATAACAGAATGGGATGAATTCCGCTGCCTTGACCTGAAAAAAGTAAAAGCGCTCATGGCCAATCCCATTATTATTGATGGAAGAAATATTTTTAAGCCCGGAAAGGTCCGGGAATTAGGGTTTGAGTATTATTCTTTGGGGAGGGAATAATCTGGGCTTTGGATTGATATTTCTAAAGTGTGGTTATCAAAGTCTGTTCTGATTGTTACGAAAACATCTTCATTATTTAAATCTGTTTGAAAGATTAGGTCCTGACCGTCCTTTCTTATGGATAAAATGGTTGGTCTGATTGATTCATTTTTAAGTATAAGCTGGGGAATTAGAATTTTTACTGCTCCCTTCCGTGAAAAATTACTGTTGTACTTTAGAGTAATGATATTTTTATCTGAGTCAAAGCTGTATTCATATGCGACAAAGATATCATTTGAAGGCTGATATATATGGATTTTCCCGGAATCAGTTTTTAATTTAGGTTCTATCGAGAGGGAATCATTTTTGAGCTTAATACCAAAATAGCCTTCTACAACTGCTTTACTCATACTTCCTGCACTCCCACAGAAAACATCGCTTCCTCTGCCTTTCCCTTTACGGTCGTCCCATTCAAAGAACCCCCTGTTTACTGTGTTCTTTTTTATTATCTCAAGCAGTTTCTCTCGGGCCTTAAGGCTGTATCCATTTTCAAACATGGCATAAACCATTCGTCCTCCGAACCAATCCCACTGCGCCCCGTTCTGGTATTCGTAGGGGCTATCCAGGAGGGGGTGCCGGAAGATATTTTCCGGGTAGGGAGGAAGTAAGGTCCCGCTTATTGTGGATACGCCAAATTGTTTCTGCCTCTGGAGGGAAGTGGTAATTATCTTGCGGCATTTTTCATCATCTGCCAGCCCTGAAAGCATCGCAATTGTATTGCCGCCTAGAGCAAAAATATCATCCTCGTCAAAGTTATGCTGGAGGGAATCAAGGTGAAGATGCATTTTATAAAAACCTTTTTCCTCCTGCCACAATAATTTATTTGTATTTTGCCGGCTGGAATCGGCCTGCTTGCGCCAGTACTCAGTTTTGTCCTTTTCGTTTAAAGGCGAAAACATTTCTGCCAGCTCTTTGCAAGATTTGAAGAACATGGCCTGGTCGTAGATATCAGCTGTCCAATGGGTCTTCTCATCCACATATACAGCTTCCTGATCTTTATCTATCAGGTCAACATCTCCCCAGTCTGCGGTGTGGGCACCGGTAATAAGACCCAGCTCCTTATGGAAGCGGTTGCATAGGATATAATTGAGGGCCGCTTCCAACCGGTCTATAATTCTTTGTCCCTTTACTTTTTTCTCCAGCCAATCACTGCCCGTAAGCTGATATACTTGAAAGGCAGCCTGGACAGCACTTGCTTCCTGGTCGGTTTCAGTGGTGTTTTTGTCTGATTGTCCGGTAGCATCGATCCAATCTTGCAGAGCCCCGTTTTCCTCCTGAAAATAGAGATGTTCTTCCAGCCAGGAACTAAGATAGGGTAAATCATAGAAATACCGTGATGCCGGGATTATTGTGTTTGCATCCCGCAGCCAAATTTGAGGATAGTCCTTTCCCGGGGAAAAACCATAGACTCGGCCTGATCTGCCCTTAAATTCGACTTTGTTTTGCTCTAAAGTGAGTCGAATGAGTTTATAGAGCTGGTTTATCTCCTCAACACTGGAGGAGAAATGTGTATACTTTCCGTATTCCAAGCTGTTTTTGTTTTGCTCATCCGGCCATTTTATTTCTTTAACATGTAAGCTGATCTCTGAAGTCTTTGACCCAGAGTCTTTAAACCACGCGGCTCCTTCCCGCAGCAGGTCGAATTCGAGGATGTAATCTCCGGCTTTGATCGGAATACGTAATGTAAGGGGAAGGTCAATATTTTGCCCGGGTATAACTTTCCCTGGCAGAGTAAATCTGCGGTTGTCATATTGGATTGTTTCCCCATTTTTATTCTGGAGATGATAGGAGAATAAACAAGGGTGCTTATCTTTTGAATGCCAGGGGTTTGTCCCGGTATTCTTTAGGTTGAACTGAATTTTTACTCTGGCGCCTTCCGTTGCATAAAGATTCTTTTTTTTCGTCCGGATATGAGCGGAATATTCAGCTTTAGGTTCAGTTTTATTTGAGGAAGACCTTGTGCAGGTAATAAAAAAAGCTGTAGAAAAAAGGATAAGGATTACAGCTGTTGAAATTTTTGTATTGTTCCAATGTTGAAGAATCATGGGCATATTGTTAAAAGCATGCTGCCATACTGCCAAATTGTAAATGGTGAATAGTAAATAGTAAATGGCAGAAAAGCAGAGTTATTCATAGTAATTCGTGGTTATTTTTAGATATTTTAATAAAACGGGCGTTAGCCCGTAAATTACTACTAATAACGCAGGCTCGGCCTGTAAACAACTTTTAATTAGCATTGTTTAATTGTTAAAGCCTTATTGCTATTCAAACTTACTATTATATTAGTATACTATAAATTTAATGGGAATAAACTGGGTATTTATTTCTCCTCAGCAGATACGCGGCAGCAGTTCAGATGTCAATGGCTCCAGAAGGCGCAGGCCGCCGGATGCTGTTTCCAGCAGCAGCTCCCCGGGCTTTCCTATTTTGTTATCGACCTGTCCGATGACTGCAGCTTGTATTCCCAGTTTATCTTTTTTTATCTCAGAAAGTATTTTAGCAGCTTTATCCTCAGGCACCACAATAAGGGCCCGGCCTTCACAGGCCAGATAAAGCGGGTCTATTCCCAAAAGCTCTGTTGCCCCCCTGACAGCCTGTGATAGAGGGATATTTTCCTCTTCTATAACAATTGAATAAGGGATTTTTTCAGCAAGCTCAGCCAGCACAGTAGCCAACCCGCCCCGGGTTATATCCCGCATCCACATAGCCCCTTTTTTCCAGCAGGGGAGGAGAAAGTTTAGAGGAGCACAATCACTTTCAGCTTCAGCCTCAAGGCCGAACTCACCTCTGGCCAGCATTACAGCCAGGCTGTGTTCTCCCAGGGTGCCTGTGACCAAGACTTTATCTCCGGGCTTGATATTTTTGAGAGAGGGTCGGGCAATAATATTTCCTACTCCGGCAGTGTTAATAAATATTTTATCTCCCTGGCCGCGCCTTACTACTTTAGTGTCTCCGGTTGTTATCAGAACCCCTGCTTGTTCAGCAGAGATTTTTATGGAATATAAGATCTTTTTCAGGGATTCTGTTTCCAGCCCTTCCTCCAGGATAAGTGCAAGCGATAAAAACTTAGGCTTTGCCCCTGAGACTATCAGGTCATTGACTGTCCCATTGACGCAAAGGGTGCCGATATCTCCACCTGGAAAGAATATAGGGTCGACCACATAGCTGTCTGTTGTAAAAGCGATATCCTGAGGGAGATGAGCTGAATCGGAGAGGTTTTTGAGATAAGAATTGTTGAAATTGCTGATAATGTGCTTTTCGATAAAATCCCGCATAAGTTTCCCACCGCTTCCGATTTCAAGGCTTATTTTATCCATAAATATGTTGCTATGTATGATACTTAGAAAATGGAAAATAGTAAATGGAAAATAGCAAAAAACAATATTAGACGCTGAAGGGCTCTGAGGACAAGGATAAGAATAAGACGGTGATTTCTTTTGCCAATGAATTGGCAAAAGAAATCAACCCTTCCTAACTTCGTTTTGCGAAATAAATCGAATATAAATTGCTTAATTGACAAATGTTCTTTGTTTTTGTTTAATCTGGTTGGGTTATGTTAAAAAAAAGTGTTAGCTTTGGTTTTTTGGTGGGGGCTGATTTTTTAGCTGTTTTTATCAGCTTTGTTTTAGCGTTTTTTATTAGACTTGAAATTTTGCCTTATTTTTTTCCCTCTCTTTTAGAAAGACCTGTTTTTCTTGAAATATATCTGAGTAAGTCCTATATGTTTTTATTATGGCTGCTTGTCTTTTTGTATGAAAAGACATACACTAAAAGGTATTCTTTCAGGGATGAAGCTTGGCTGCTTTTAAAAAGCACTAGTATTTCTTTTACTGGCATCATGATCATGGTGTTTATCACTCAACAGTACTTCGAGTACTCAAGGATTATTATTCTTTCGGCCTGGTTGTTGAGTATAATATTGCTGCCTGTTTTTCGGTATGCAACCAAGCGGCTTATTATTAAGTTTGGCCTGTGGAAGAAAAGGGTGCTCATTATAACCTCAGCCGGCACTACTGCGTCTCTGATCGAAAGTATTCAGAAAAATAAAATATTAGGCTATGAGATAGTAGGGATTTTAAGTGGAGAACTCAGGCAGAAAGGTAAGATTATCAAGGGAGTAAGAGTGTGGGGCCATTACTCAGCACTTGCGAAGTTAAAAAAAAAAATAGGGTTTGAAGATATCATTGTTTGCCTGCCTGATTTAGGCGGAGATAAACTGGTCGGGCTTTTAAAAGAATGGGATCAGGAATGTGAGACCATCCGCTATGTTCCGCGGACAGGTGACCTGCTTACAACCGGTGTTGAGATAGAAAATATCGGCAAATTCCTGTCGCTTTCATTGATGAAAAATCTGCATAAACCCTGGAATATTTTATTAAAAACAGTTTTTGAGTTTTTATCTGTTTTAGTTATGCTTATCCTGCTTACCCCTTTTTTCCTGGTTATTTCCCTCGCAATTAAAATTGATACTCGGGGACCGGTGTTTTTTGTCCAAGACAGATACGGGAAAAAGGCAAAAAAGATCAGGGTTATAAAGTTCCGGTCCATGTATGTTAAAGCGGATAATAAATTAAAGCAGTACCTTATGAAAAATCCTGAGGCAAAAGAGGAATGGGAAAAATATAACAAACTAAGAACCTATGACCCCAGAGTTACTAAGGTGGGGAAGATATTGCGGAAATACAGCTTAGATGAGCTGCCGCAGTTTATAAATGTGCTTAAAGGCGATATGGGGCTGGTAGGGCCTAGGCCTTATATGATGGAAGAGCTAAAAAGGCTTAAATCGGCTAAATCCTTACTGCTTCAGGTAAGGCCCGGTATTACAGGGCTGTGGCAGACCAGTGGGCGGTCGCTTCTTCCTTTTCAAGAGAGGTTAAATCTGGATGAGTATTATCTTCGTAACTGGTCATTCTGGCTGGATATTGTTATTATTTTAAAGACAGTAAAGGTTTTTATTGGGGGAGAAGGGGCGTACTGAAAGGCTTCTACTCTACTGTTAAATTTTGTTTTTTTAATATTTAGTTTTTCCTGCATCATCTCTGGTATTTATAATATGCCAGGCAGGCGCCTTCAAATGATACCATGCAGGGGCCATAGGGAGAATCCGGGTTGCATTTTTTCCCGAACAATTCACACTGGGGAGGAGAGATCTTTCCCTGCAGCACTTCACCGCAGCGGCAGCCGGGAAGGTCTCCGCTTCCGCCCTCTATTTTTAAACTGAATTTTTTTTCAGCATCGAATCCGGAATATTTTGATTTAAACTGTAAGCCGCTATTAGGAATAAGCCCCAAGCCGCGCCATAGGCTGTCTTTGACTTTCAGCATATCATCCATAACCCTCAGAGCTGTCGGGTTTCCATCCGCTCTTACTACCCGGGAATATTCATTTGCGACTTCAGCTTTTCCTGTCTTTTTCTGGTCAAGGATGGATGACAGGGCCAGTAATATATCGCCAGGTTCGAATCCGGCAATAGCACCTGGGATATTGAATTTTTCTGCTATAAAGTGGTAAGGCTTTTCTCCGATTATAGCGCTTACATGTCCCGGATAAAGGAAACCTTGTATTTTTGTGTCTTTTGCTGATACTAAAGCATTTAAAGGGGGAGGGACCAACCATAAAGCTGAAAGAACTGAGAAATTAGAGATTTTTTTCTCTGCCGCGATTTTAACAGTTATAGCAATGGAGGGGATTGTCGTCTCAAACCCGACTCCGAAGAAAATTATTTCTTTTTTAGGATTTTTCCTGGCGATCTCAAGTGATTCTTCCGGGGAATAAACGATTTTTACTTGAGAGCCGGCCGCCGGGACTATGGTCTGAATAGCTCCTTTCCGAGTGGGGACTCTTGTCATATCGCCAAAGGTTGTCAGTATGAAATTATTGTTTTCTGTAACCAGCTTAATGGCAGCTTCATGGATTTCATTGGGAGTGATGCAGACCGGACAGCCAGGGCCGGAAAGCATTTCAATTCCAACATCTTCAAGTAATTTCTTTAATCCGTGGTGGTGAATAGCCATGGTATGAGTACCGCAGACTTCCATAATCTTTATAGGGGTATTTAAGGATTTAGATTTTAATTTAATTTCAGTCAGAAGTCCCCGGAGGACCTGCCTGTTTCGCAATTTATTTTGACTCATTATTACATTGCTAAAAACAAAATTTTACGCTGAGGACGCGGAGGGCACGGATTAAAGCGATAAAGCAATAGACGCGGATTTTCGCGGATAAGACTAAGATGCTTTTTCTTTTTTGGCTTGCATCCAAAAAACAAAAAGCAGTTTCCAATTTGTGCTGGAGCCCAAAATGAAAACTTTATTTCAACTGACTTCGCGGAGCGAAGTGATGCAGGTTTGATTTGTTTTGCCAATTCATTGGGAAAAGAAATCAACATCTTAGTTTTATCCGTGTCCTCAGCGTCCTCAGTGTAAAATTATATTTTTCAAATATCCTGCTTTTCCTGTCTTTCCTGTTTTCAAGTTTCCGGATGATCTATGTATTCCCGGATAAGGTCCATTGTTTCCTTTGCTTCTTCTTCGTTTAATTTTGAGATAGCGAATCCGGCATGCACAATGACCCAGTCTCCTTTCTTCACATCTTCGAGTAGGTAGAAGTTGGTTTTGACTTTTGTCCCCAGATAATCGATTTTTCCGTGTTTGGATTCATCGACTTCGATTACTTTTGCTGGAATCCCTAAGCACATTTTATATTTGCAACCTCATTTTACTATTTACTATTAACGATTTTATTAGATTACTATTATAGGCAGATTAGGGCCAGAATACAATGTTTATAAGATGAAAAATTATCCTGAGGGGGAAAGTCCAGTTAGCAGAAGGCAGTGATTTTAACAATGAATCCCTCTGTTTTTCTTGCTTTTTCTGTCTTTACTGCCTTTCCCTGACTTTTCTGTCTTTCCTGTCTTCCCTGCTTTTGACAATTAACAGGCTAACTCCTATAATTGGGCTATGTTTAAAGATTTGGAAGGGTTTGTTGAAATTGGAAGTAAAGAAGAAGAGCTGGTAAAACAGATTGACTTTGCTCAGCTTCCCTGCCATGTTGCTGTGATCATGGACGGGAATGGGCGTTGGGCAAAGAAGAGAGAGCTACCTCGAGTTGAAGGCCATCGGGCCGGGGCAAAATCAGTTCGTGAGATAGTCGAAACTGCAGCCCGGGTAGGGATAGAATATTTGACGCTTTTCGCTTTTTCCAAAGAAAACTGGAAACGGCCTAAACTAGAGGTCGTGGCCCTTTGGAAGTTCCTGGAAGATTATTTGAAAAAAGACTATAAAGTATTGCTGGAAAACAATTTACGTTTACAGGTCATTGGTCAGATCCAGGGACTCCCGTTTGCTGTACAAAAGGAATTGAACCGGGTTATGAATCTAACCAGAGATAATGATGGTATGGTTATTATTATGGCACTTAACTATGGAGGCCGGGCTGAGATAGTCGATGCGATTAAAAAACTAACAAAAGAAAAAGATTTTGAGCCTGATGTCCTTGATGAGAAAAAGTTTTCAGAAATGCTCTATGCTCCCGATGTCCCGGATCCTGATCTTCTTATTAGAACAAGCGGAGAGTTGAGAATATCAAATTTTCTTCTGTGGCAAATAGCTTATTCTGAAATTTGGATAACTAAAGAATTGTGGCCTAATTTTCGCAAACGGCATTTTTTTGAAGCAATTATTGATTTTCAGAGAAGAGAGAGAAGATTCGGGGATATTAGACCGGAACAAAGATAAAAAGAAGAGAGTAGAGGAGAGGAAATGAACCTGTTGAAAAGAATAGCAACTTCTGCAATTTTATTACCGCTGGTATTTGTAAGTATTCAATACCTCCCAAGGTTGGGTTTTTTTTGTTTTATCCAGATCATTATCCTGGCATCTATTCTGGAGTTTTATAATCTACCAAGGAAGAAGAAGCTTTTCCCGGTTAAGACAGTAGGAATATTTTTTGCTTTACTTATAAGTGCTGCTTTCTATTTTGAGAGATTTCCTTTACAATTTGCGATTTTTATTGGTTTGTTTTTTATGGGGGCTTATTATCTTTTTACTATTAAAGATATCGATAAATTAGTTCAATTCCCAGCTTCCATTGCCCTGACATTTTTTGGGGTTTTTTATTTAAGTTTTACCCTGAATCACTTTAATCTTCTCAGAGATGAATACGGGCCTTATTATATTTATTTTATCATGGCTGTTATTTTTATTGGAGATACAGGGGCCTTTCTTATTGGAAAGAAGTGGGGAAAACATAAACTTGTCCCTTTAGCCAGCCCCAAGAAAACCTGGGAAGGATGTTTTGCCGGCCTGTTTACAGCTATGCTGACAGGGGCAGCAGTCCAGCAACTTTTTCTAAGCGAGCAGATGTCCCTCTGGCAGGGGGTTATCTTTGCATTTCTGGTTCATACTGTGGCCCAGATGAGTGACCCGATAGAATCTCTTTTTAAACGAGCTGCAGGGGTCAAGGATTCCTCAAACCTACTTCCCGGACACGGTGGCTTTCTTGACAGAATTGACAGCCTAATACTGGCTGCTCCCTTTTTCTATTATTTCTTGAAATACTTCAGGATAAACCTCTAACCTGGGAAAAAAATGGAAAACATAACGATTCTTGGTTCAACCGGCTCAATCGGCAGGAGTACCCTGGAAGTTGTAGACCGGCTTTCTCAAAGGTTTAAAGTCGTAGGTCTGGCTGCCGGCCGGAATATAGATCTATTGTACAAGCAGGCAGAAAAATTTAAGCCTGAAATTGTAACTTTGGAAAGGGAAGAGGATGCTTTAAAATTCAGAAAAAACTGTAAAAAGCCGTATCCCCAAATCACTTTTGGAACAAAGGGGGCTGAAGAAGCCGCCCGCTATTTTAAAAATGACATAGTAGTCTCTGCAATTACCGGAATAAAAGGGCTGAGGCCTACTATGGCTGCAGTAGAAGCTGGAAAAAGGGTTGCTCTGGCCAATAAAGAGTCTATGGTAACAGCTGGTTTTCTGCTCAGGGAAGCTGCGGATAAGAATGGCGCAGAGATAATCCCAGTGGACAGTGAACACAGTGCTGTATTCCAGTGCCTGGCTAAAGAAAGGAGTCAGGATGTAAAAAAGGTGATTTTAACTGCTTCCGGGGGACCGTTTTTCCGATTATCCCGCCACGAGATGGAATCAAAATCTCTGGACGATGCTTTAAAGCATCCCCGTTGGAATATGGGAAAGAAAGTCACTATAGATTCGGCGACTATGATGAATAAGGGACTGGAGCTGCTGGAAGCTCAGAGTCTTTTCTGCCTGGAACCCCAGCAGCTGGACGTTTTGGTTCACCCGCAGAGCATTGTCCATTCTCTGGTAGAGATGAAGGATGGTTCCGTACTTGCTCAGCTTAGTATTACTGATATGAAAATCCCTATCCAGTATGCGCTGACTTACCCGGAAAGGTGTGAGTCTCCTTTACCGGCACTTGACCTTAAAGCTGTAAAATCGTTGGAATTTATGGAGGCTGACCAGGAAAAATTCCCTCTCCTTAAGCTGGCCTTTTTAGCCCTGCAAAAAGACAGGTGTTTTTCTGTTGTCCTTAATGCCTCTAATGAAGTTGCAGTGGAGGCATTTCTTAATAAAGAAATTAAACTTATAGATATTTTTGAAATAGTGAATGAGACGATAAACTCTTCCGTTGGGACAAATATTGAAACATTGGAAGATATATTTTTAATCGACCGGGAGATAAGAAAACAAGCCCGGAATCTAATCAGACAGAGGATATAATATGGTATCTATTTTAGGCACGATACTTGCGTTTGCTATTGTTTTTGGAGTACTTGTCTTTGTCCATGAATTCGGTCACTTTTTTATGGCTAAACTTGTTGGGATCAATGTAGAAACATTTTCTTTCGGATACGGAAAAAGGCTGTTCGGTTATAAAAGGGGCGGGACTGATTACCGTATCAGCCTTGTTCCTATGGGAGGTTATGTCAAATTTTCCGGAGATGAAGCCCTTGAAGGACTCAAGCAGAACCCTGAACCTAAACCTGGTGATTTTCAATCAGCTAAAAGATGGCAGCGATTTCTGGTTATATTAATGGGTCCGGTCATGAATATTGCTCTGGCCTTGCTGATATTGGCATTTATTAATATGGTCGGAGATTCTGTGCCTGAATATCAGAGCCAGGCTCCGGTTATAGGATGGATTGAACCAGGTTCTCCGGCGCAGAAGGCGGATTTGGTTGTTGGAGATGAGATTCTAAGCATTAATGATAAAAAAACAGCCATCTGGAGTGACGTTGAACTTGCAGTTGGGACCAAGCCGGATAGAATAATTAAAATCAAGGTAAAAAGAGAAGATGGAGTGGCTTATGTCGACCTGCTTACAGAAAGCAGAACCCGGTTTGATATGGGGTATGCTGGTTTTTTCGCCAGGATCTTGACTCAGGTCAATGCAGTTACCGCAAATTCTCCGGCTGAAAAAGCCGGCCTTAAACCTGGTGATGTTATATTGGCAATAGACAACAGTCCGGCCTATCTTTATAGGTTTATAGAAACTCTTGAAAAAAATCCCGGCAATGAGCTGGATATTAAAGTCCAGAGAAATGAAGCAATAATCGATCTAAAAGTTACTCCCCGAAAAGAAGGAGATATCGGCAAAATTGGGATTATGCATGGGGCAAAATCTGTAATAATGAAGTATGGTTTCTTTGCTGCTTTTGCCCAAAGTTATAAAGACAATCTGAAGATGATCTCTGCAGTTATGGATTTCCTGAAGAACTTGATAACCGGAAAAGCTTCCACCCGTCAGCTTGGCGGCCCGATTGAGATTGCTAATTTTTCCTATGTTTTTTTTAGGATGGGATTTTTACCCTTGCTGAGTTTTATTGCTTTTATCAGCCTGCAGTTAGGAGTAGTTAATCTTTTTCCTGTCCCCGTATTTGACGGCGGCCAGATATTGGTACTGAGCCTGGAGGGAGTTTTCCGGAGGGATTTCCATCCCAAAGTGAAACAGGTCCTAATGCAGATTGGATTTGCAATTTTTATTTTCCTGATGGTCTTTATAATTCTTAATGATATAGCAAAACGATTACCCAATGGCTGGGACTCGTTGATCCCATTTTAAAAAGGCAGGAAAAGCAGGAAAGACAGAAAAAACAGTAAAGACAGAAAAAAACAGGAAAAGCAGGAGAAGCAGGAAAATTGATGAAAAAGGCCGCTTTTAAATTAAAGTTCCCACGCCGTACGACTCGACGGATATTAATAGGTGATGTTCCCGTGGGAGGGGGCGCACCTATTGCTGTCCAATCGATGACCAAAACGGATACCAGAGATATTAAGGCCACAGCTGCCCAGATAAAAAGGCTGGAGGAGGCTGGATGTGAGCTAGTGCGCGCTGCAGTCCCGGATGAAGAGGCAGCCAAGGCGCTTTCTAAAATAAAAGAACAGGTATCTATTCCCCTTATTGCTGATATCCATTTTGACCATAGGTTAGCATTGGCTGCGCTTTCTAACGGTGTTGACGGCTTACGGATTAACCCCGGGAATATTGGGTCCAGGAATAAGGTGATAGAAGTCGTAAAAGCTGCAAAAGAACGGGAAATACCAATTCGTATCGGAGTAAATTCTGGTTCAGTTGAAAAGGAAATACTCCAAAGATATAGCGGGGCCACTCCTGAGGCTATGGTAGAGAGCGCCCTTAAGCATGTCAGGATCCTGGAAGATCTGGATTTTAAGCTTATCAAGATATCGCTGAAAGCTTCAGATATTACTCGAACACTGGAGGCATCGCAGCTCTTGGCAGAAGAAGTGGATTATCCCTTTCATGCCGGAATAACAGAAGCAGGCAGCTTATTGTCTGGAAGTGTAAAATCTGCAGCCGGTTTGACCCTGCTTTTAAACTATGGATTGGCTGATACCATAAGAGTGTCGCTTACTGCCCCACCTGAAGAAGAAGTAAGAGTGGCATATCGTATTCTTTCCAATCTGGGTCTTAGGTCCTCTGGTTTGGATATTATCTCCTGTCCTGTTTGTGGGCGCTGTGAAGTCGATCTGCCGCGGATCGCTGCTGAGATAGAAAGGCGGCTTGATAATATCCAAGAACCAGTCACTATTGCAGTAATGGGATGTATGGTAAACGGCCCGGGCGAGGCAAAAGAGGCTGATATTGGAGTCGCCTGTGGGAAGGGTGTGGGAGTTATATTCAAAAAAGGGGAACTGCTGCGAAAAATTAAAGAAGAAGATATTGTAGAAGAATTTGTCTTGGAAGTTCAGAAGCTGATTAGCCTGAACTATTCATAAAAAATGTCGACATGTATGATAGTAAGAAAATGGAAAAGGGAAAATTAAGAATGAAAAAAGAATTACAGGAAAAATATGACCGGCTGAAGTCTAATTTGCTTAATATGAAAAGAGTGCTGGTGGCTTTTTCCGGTGGAGTTGACAGTACTTTTTTATTAAAAACAGCTCATGATATTTTAGAAGATGGTGTTTTAGCAGTGACAGCTGTTTCGGAAATACACCCGGAATGGGAAACTGAAGAGGCGGTTAGTTTTGCCCGTAAGCATAATATAAGATACAAAATCGTCAAGGGAGATGAGATGGATAACCCTGATTTCACCAGGAATCCTCCTGAAAGGTGTTATATCTGTAAACGGGGATTATTTTGCCAATTAAAAGATATTGCTGAAGATGAAAATATTTCTTTTGTTCTGGACGGAGAAAACGCCGGTGATGCTGATGATTTTCGGCCTGGTTCACGTGCAGCAGGAGAACTGGGAGTGCGCTCACCTTTAAAAGAAGCCGGATTAGATAAAGATGAAATAAGAAGGCTTTCCCGTTTACTTGGCCTTTCCACTTGGAATAAGCCCTCTCAGGCATGTTTAGCCTCTAGGTTTCCCTACTATACAGAGATTACAGCTCGGACTCTTAAACAAGTAGAAGATGCGGAAGAAGTTCTTCATTCGATGGGAATCTCTCAGGTCAGGGTGCGCCACCATAATGATATTGCCAGAATTGAAGTATTGCCGGAAGATGTGCCAAGCCTTTTTAAGGCCGGGATTAAGCCTAAAATCATAAAAAGGTTTAAAAAGTTAGGCTATACCTATATAACTCTTGACCTTGCCGGGTACCGCACCGGCAGTTTGAATGAGGTACTCACGTCTGAAAATAAAGGGATAGAATAAAACGATTATGATGGATGAGGTTCTATTTAAACCCAGAGCGATAAAGGGGTTTTCGCGCAGAACTGTTCTTTATATTCCGGTTGATTCCTTATCAGGGACTATTAAGAAGGCACTTAGCAAGACTGCTCTTAAAAAGAAAGCCTGGCTGGGGGCGGATTTATTTTTACTGGAAGATAAAGTCATTGTTTTCGGGGGGATCGGGGCGCCTGCTGCTGTTATTTCTCTGGAAAGCTTGATTGTATCTGGGGCTGAAGATATAATTATTTTGGGATTTTGCGGTGCCATAAATTCCAAATTCAAACTGCTGGATGCTGTCAGTATAAAAAAAGCTTTTTCCGAGGAAGGCACATCCCGGCATTATTTTTCCGGGAGGACGGAGTTTTCTCCCTCCCGGGTTTTAACAGATAAAATTGAAGGCTTTCTTCATTCAAAGGGTCTTTCGTCTCAAAGCGGGAGTGTAGTTTCTACTGATGCACCTTTCAGAGAGACCAGAGCCTGGCTGGAAAGTAACAGGGACAGGGGAGTTGATTGTGTTGATATGGAAACATCCGCAGTTTTTGCCCTGGCTGAGTATTATGGTATCCAGGCGGCCGCCCTCCTAATTGTAAGTGATAAACTTTATAAGAGTAAGCATATAAGCGGCTTCCTTCATCCCGGGATGAGTAGCAAGATTAAAAAATATATATTACCGTTTATAGGAAAGACGGTAAATGGTAAATGGTAAATGAAATTTACTAATATAGATATTAATAAGATCGATATTAACGATGACAGGTTCCGGATATCCTATTTTATTTCACACCAAGACCTAATTGAATCGATTAGAACCGCCGGCCTGATAAATCCGCCGGTCCTTTCTTTTCGGAGAGAAAGGCCGGTCATTGTATCAGGGTGGAGAAGAGTGCTTGCCTGCAGAAAGCTTTCTTTTAAAAGTATCCCCGTATTCATTTCAGAGGAAATGGCTGACCTTAAGGCATTTGAATTAACAGTCTATGAAAACCTTTCTATCCGGAAATATAGTATTGTGGAAAAGGCTGAAGTATTAAAAAAGATCAAGGGATTTGGAGCTGGTGAGGAAGAGATTGTCCGGAAATATCTTCCCCTGCTGGATATCCCTCCTTTAGTTAAATATTTGGATCCTTATTTAAAGATTGCGGAATTTGAATCAGAACTTAAAAAGCTTATCCATTCCAGAAATACTGATTTTAATGTATTAAAATTGCTGGCTGAATTTTCTTCCCCAGAAAGGACATTGCTGCTGCCGTATATTCTGCCGCTTGGCAAAAATAAGCAGAGAGTCCTTGTTACTACCATATACGAGCTAACCCGTAAAGAGGAGATGAGTGTAGCTGATATCCTCAGTTTACCTGATGTAGAAAAAATAAGTGAAGATGAGAAACTTTCCCCATTGCAGAAGGCTGAGAGGTTATGTTTTCTGCTCGAAGCTAAGCGAAATCCTGTTTTAAACTCTTGGAATAATGCTTTTGATAAAGTATTAAAAAGGTTGAATATTTCAAGCGGGATTGTGGTCACTCCGTCTGCTTTTTTTGAAAAAGAGGATATCTCCTTGAACTTCAGTTTTAAAAACAGGAAAGAATTTCTTAACAAATTGTCTGAGTTGCGGAAAATCGCAGACAGCAAGGGTTTTTCCGGTCTTTTTAAAAATCCTTCCGATGATTGATATCACAAAATTTCCGGAAAAGATTTTTATAGAAAAAAGCAGTTTTGAATATCCTCTAACCCGCTCGATTCTAAAAAAATTAGACCATGTCCCCTTTAAAGTGATAGAAAATATTCAGGCCTTGGAAGCTGATCTTGCCATGTCCCGGGACCCGGTAGGTAAGGGGAAGCGCTACTTGCTTCTAACAAAACAAAAGGGAGATTTTGTAAAGCCCTGTCCATGTACTCCTCTATATTTAGGCTGTAATTATTACATCATTAATCTTGACCTAAATTGCCCTCTTGATTGTAGTTACTGCATACTCCAGCACTATCTTGCCAGTCCGATCGTGACTGTGCATGTCAATATAGATAAACTATGGGGACAACTTGATTCTTTTCTACAACAGAACAGAAGGCCGCTGCGTATCGGGACCGGAGAGTTGGGCGATTCTTTAGTGCTTGACCATTTAACCGGCCGTTCACGGGAACTTATCAGGTATTTTCGCCAAAAACAAAGCGCTCTTTTTGAACTTAAGACCAAAACAGTAAATATCAAAAATATAATGGATACCGAACCTGCTGAGAACATTATCATTGCCTGGTCATTGAATGCCCGAAAGATCGCTCAAACAGAAGAAAAAAGCGCACCGCCCGTTGAAGACCGGCTGCAAGCTGCTCAGGAAGTCATGAAAAAGGGATACCGGGTAGCATTTCACTTTGACCCTATAATACGATTTTCTGGATGGGAAGATGGATATGCTGAAATTGTGGAGAAAATGCTGAAGAAAATCCCTGCTTCTAAGATCGCTTGGATAAGCTTGGGAAGTCTTAGGTTTCCGAAAGGGCTTAAGACTGTAATTGCAGAAAGATTTCCTAACTCGAAAATAATATATGAGGAGTTTATCCAGGGGATGGATGGTAAGCTAAGATATTTTTTACCTCTCCGTGTGGAACTCTATGAGAAGATAATAGGTTTTATCAGGGGCCGGGAAAGAAATGAAATCCCTTTATATTTTTGTATGGAGAGTAAGCAGGTATGGAAAAAAGTATTAAAAAAAGAACCAGAAAGCAAGGAACAGGTTGAAAGCTATCTTTCCTTGCCTCCTAGTTATCTTTGTTTCTGATTTAATTAGAAAAGGTCAGATTAGTGAAGAGTTTCTCTCTTCTTTTCAGCAATGATGCCGAAGTCTTCTACTCCGGCTGCTTTTAGGATCTCAATGACATCAATTAAGGTTCCGTATTCGAGCTGCTGGTCTGCTTTTAAATAGAGTTTTTTATCTGTCGCGGTCATTAAGGCGTCTTCCATTAGCTGTTGCAAAGTATCCAAGGTTGCCTTATCAGAATTAACAAACATGGTGCCGTCTTTTTTTATGTATAATACTATATCCGGATTCTCAGGCATGTTAAGGGTATTCATAGCAGTGGGAAGTTTAACATCGACGCCCTTTTGGGCTAATGGGGTAATTACCATAAAGATAATCAAAAGAACAAGGAGAACATCGCAGAGAGGGACAACATTAGGTTCAGCACTAAGAGCTTCTTTTTTTCCGACTGAATAAGCCATAATTTACCTCTTTTATTCTATCTTTTTTTGCTTATGCTTGATCTTCTCTGACAAAGAAATCAATAACTTCTGAAGCTGCGTTATCCATTTCAGCGCCGATGACTTCGGTTTTGGAATTTAAGCCGTTATAACACCAGAGAGCGAGAATAGCAACCCCGATTCCAAAGGCGGTTGTGATAAGTGCCTCAGCAATACCGCCGGCAACAGCACCGATTCCACCGGAACCAGTAAGAGCCATGCCCCGGAAAGCATTGATAATACCAGCTATAGTACCGAACAGGCCGATAAATGGGGAAGAAGTAGCAACAGTAGCCATAATGGGCAAACCTCTTTTTAATTCCTGCGCGAAAATAGCATGAGCTCTTTCACATCCTCTTTGGGCGGATTCGATCTTCTGGGTTTTTTCTAATCCAGCTTCTCCACCTGTTACAAATTCTTTAATGCCAGAAGCGGTAACTCGGGCCAAATGGCTTCCCTTGTTTTCTTTCTTACTAGAAAGAGTCAGGGCTTCCGTAATTTTTCCCGCTTTCAGCAGGGATGCGAGTTTAGGAGCGATAATCTTTGATTTTTTCCTGGCCTTAGCGAAGACGATTTGTCTTTCGATGAAGAGATAAATCGTAATAACTGAGAGAAAGATCAGGAGAATAGCAACTGTTTTTGCCAAAGCTCCCATTGCATTCCACATTTCAAGTAGTCCAAATTGCATTTTAAGTTCCTCCTTATTAAATATCGAAAGCCATTATTAGCTTTTTTTATTTAAGTTTAAACCTAACAGTAACAGTAAAGATAACGCCTCGGGGGCGTCCGTTAATAACCATGGGTTCATAGACCCATTGAGCGACAGCATCTTTGGCTGACTGGTCGAGCAGGGGGATGGATCTAAGGACTTTCATAATAGCCACCCTGCCGTATTTATCAGTAGTAGCTTCAATTATGACCACGCCCTCGACTCTGGCCTGGCGTGCGATCTCCGGGTAAATGGGGTCTACACGGGTGATAAGCTGAGGGGGTTTGATACTGCCGACAGCTCTTATTGGGGCTTC
>JAUWNW010000208.1 GCA_030612445.1 Candidatus Aminicenantota bacterium | reverse complement strand
ATAAAGAGTCAGTGTTTCATCAAATACAGCGTGCTTAATCGATTTTTTATAATCCCTGAATATTTGCTTATTAAACTCTTTTATTTTTGAATTCTTTTTAGTCATTTAAAATCCTTTTTCTGCAATTGTACCATTATCAATGCTGGAATCAAAATCCGGATTTGGAACTTCCCAATTCCCGTAGTTCAGTCTGATATATTCTTTTACATTTGAAGGTGTTTTTATTTTTCTAAGATCTTAATTGTAAAAAAGAACTAAATTTCAGCAGCTAGCTGTATTTTTGTCATGCACATCAGTAGGAGAAAGAAATATTTATGGACCCATAAACTTGTTCATGCTTTTGTGTTTTGAACTGTTTTGTTCTGTAGACATGAGTATAGCTTATTTTAAAACGATTGATTGACAAAGCTATCCCGGCCATGATGTCGGCTGTAAAAATGTTTTTCTCCACCTTATGGCTGTCATGGAAGGTATTGCCGTCAAGAAACACATTCCTTAAGACCGTATGGGCATTTAGGCCCGCAAAAACATTCACTCCAAACTTATGACGAGAAGAAACAGAAGAACCAACATAAGCATTTCCAGCAGGGCGGATTAAAACAATTCCGAAATCATCAGGCAGATTCCATCCCAACCGGCCCTGTGCCCCGGTACTTATGCCAGTGTAAACATTTCCTAACCCTCCCCCAAGGTGTGAAATCAAGTCAAATCCAAAACGGTGCTTAATTCGAGGCTTCAGTAATTTTAGCTTGTAGTCGTAATTTACTCCCAGAGCTATCTCGTCCTTAAGCTGATTTCCCCAGCCGTTAGGATGATCTGCACCTGTTAATTCATGAAAGAATTCCTGAATCTCCTTGGTAAAGGCATGAGGCCCTACAATCCCGAGATTGAACTCAAACGAGGACAGGCTTAGCCTGCTTTTGCTGTGAAATGCGGCCCCTACATACGCCATCCCGGCGTAAGGACGATCTTCTTCGATTAAATCAGTTTGTTTGATATCATCAGGTGTATAAATGTTTTGCCCGAAGGAAATCGAAACGGCATGATGAAAATCCCCTTTGCGAAAAATAGACAATTCATTACCAAACGAGTACATCAATCTTAACAGTCTGTGTTTTTCAGGAGAATCTTTCAAGTTAGGAGATCCCCAGGCTATCTTTACTCCGTTTGTGTAATAGCGGTCTGTGTTAGTAAAAGCATCATTCTCAAAGTAAAGGCTGCATGTTCCTCGGTTTTCTTGGGAAACGGCAGCCAAAGGCAACAAACATAAAAAATAAACGAGAGTGCAGATTTTGATTATCATTTTAGGATATTTTTTTATTCGTTAACTAAACCATATCTTCAAGTGGCATAACAAATGCTCTAACCCCCACTTTTTTCATGGAGCTTTTTAGTTTACTCACTTCCTCTAAAATATGCTGCACCTTTTCATTTTCACAGGCTGTACTCGTCCAATACATTAGTGACACTTCTCTTTTTGATTTTTCAACCACATTTGATAATATTCAATAGGGGTTAAATAATCAAGGGATTGGTGAGGTCTAATGTAGTTATAAACATATTGCCATTGCTCTAGCTGTTTATTGTGTTTTTCTATGGATAAATCTATTTCTTCTACTTCATAAAACTCCTCTCTATGTGTTCTATTTGATCTCTCCACATGCCCATTAAGCTTGGGAGAGCGGGGAGGAAGCCCAAAAAGCATAATATCTCTTCTCTTGCATTCCTCTTCAAAATGTTTCTTAAACTCTGAGCCGCCATCTATCTGGATGGCCTTTATCTTAAAAGGAAATTTCTTTTGCAGATAATCCAGAAAAAGAGCTGCCTTCACCCTCGTTTTACTCTTGTAAGCTCTCAGCCCGTCAAACTTTGCCACCACATCTCTTGCGCTAAATTGATAGCGGATCTCATTGGGAATAAGGGTCACCTGGAGGGTATCAACCTCGACAAGATCTCCAGGGCCTTTTATTTTATATCCCTTAGGCTTACGGGTTGCATAACGAGGCTTCCAACGTCTTTTGCGGGCTCTTTTGGCCATGATCATATTTAAAGGTTCAACAAGAAGCCCTCTCTCTTTCAGCCTATTAATGATCCTTCCAACTGTAGATGCAGATATCTCTATCCCTTCTCTTCTCAACAATACAGCAAGTTTATCCTTCCCCCAACGAGGATATCGCGTCCGCAGTTCTCTGACACGTTTCTGAATGTCTTCAGGAGTTTCTGGTTTTCTTACCTTATGAGGCTTTCGAGATTGTTCCTCCAAGGTTGTCAGATCATAACGATCGAAACGATTCTTCCATCGATAAAATGTCTGAGGCGAGATCCCAAAGTGACGGCAGGTAAACCGGGCATTGCCGTGCTTATGATAATGATCCATCCACTGAAGCCTTTTTTTCACTTCTCTACTTATGGTCCCTTGCCTGACAATTGAATTAATATAATCCGCCCTTGGTATGATCAAACCATAATTGCTTGTAGGTCCTATTCTCATTGTGATCCCGATTCTATCATAAATATTTACCTAATTGTGTCACTAATGTGTCTGAACGAATACAATATGCATTTTGCCTAGATCCTAGGAATTAGGATCTAGATTTTCTTTAAGCAGATCTGAGAGATATAACCGAATCTTGTGTATGAAAGGAAAAAGCGTATCCTATGTTGAGAATCAAAATTCAACAAGGACCCGGATGGGTCCGAAAGGATACGCTCATGAACAATGTTACTGCAAAACAGGAAGTGATGCGCGATCTCAAGGCCCGCGGCCTTAAGGAATCGCCCAAGTTGGCTGTAGGCGACGGTGCCCTGGG
>JAUWNW010000053.1 GCA_030612445.1 Candidatus Aminicenantota bacterium | reverse complement strand
TTCCTTATCAAACATCACCCGGGCATAGTACCATTCCGCATACGAGGCATACCGCTTTGGGGGCACTTTCCTCCAGGCCGGCACAGAATATAGGCCCCAGTGGATGAATATGCCAAATTTTGCCTTGAGAAACCAGGGGGGGACGGGCCGTTTATCCAGGGATTTCCAATCCGGTTGATATTCTTGGGCGGAAAGAATTATGCCTATGAAAACAAGGATCAGAAAGGTAATAATTCTTGTTTTCATCTTTCTATTTTCTATTTCTTTTTAACTACTATTTCTACTCTTCTATTTTTCTGCCGTCCTTCCGGGTTGTCAGAACCGTCAGGGTTTGTATTGGGCGCTACTGGTTTGGATTCACCATAACCTGAAGTCTCAATTATTTTCGGATCAACTTCTGTATTCTCTTTCAGCCAATTTTTTACAGACTCCGCCCTTTTTTCAGACAACTGCTGGTTATAATCAGCTGCTCCTTTAGAGTCGGTATGACCTGATATCTTCACTTTAGGGCTTTTACTGGCATTGATAACCTCAGCGACATTTTTAAGGGCTTCTTCTGCTTCAGTACGGATATCCCATTTATCAAAATCAAAAAGGACATCTCCGGAAAGCTCGATCTGAAATTCGGTTTCAGTCTCTTTTGCACTCAGATCTTTCAATGCAGATTCGATCTTTTCGCTTTTTGCTTCTATGCCCCGCATGACTCCTAAAATTTCATTCATACGAAAGTCGATCTTAACCATGTGAGAGTTGATTTTCTTTGCACCTCTTCCAGGACCAAGCTGCTTAAGCGCTGCAATGGCCTTTTCGTGCGCATCTGCAGGGATTATTATTTCATCCACTTCTGTCTGGAAAGGGAAAACATAGCTAACCAAAAACAAAAGTAAGAAAATTAATTTTAAATTCTTCATATGGAGTACTCTTTTTACAGCTCTACCTCTTCAAACGGGAATACACCTGGTATAGATAGGGAAATTGTCTGCGGGCTGTTTTCCGGAGCAGGGAACTTCATCCAAATACCTTTGCTCTTAGCGGGCTCGATTTTAAATTCAAAATATCCTCCCTTATGGTCGCCCTCTTTTGGGCCTGCGATATACTGTCCGTCAGAATCTTTAAGAACAAAGTATTTCTTCTGATTGGTCTCATCCATAATATAACAACTTTCATAGTAAGCACTTACTTTCTGGTTCTCTTCCCCTTCATTTCTAAATTTAAGTTTTACTGTTAGGATATTGTTTTTGACTTTAACGCTTAATAAATCAACCTCGACTCCGTCCCAGAGGCTGCTTTCCTGGGTCTGAATGACTTCTAAAGCAAAAATAAGACCTGCAGCAAAGATAATAACAAGCACTGAAATAAAACATGCTTTTTTAAATGGGTTAAACATAAAAGCCTCCTTTAATCAAACTTTCCGCTTACTTTTTCGCTAACCTGTTAAATTTATATCATATAGAAAGCGGGAAAGACAGGAAAAGCAGGAAAGGCAGAAAAAACAGAAAAGGCAGGAAAGGCAGGAAAGACAGGAAAGACAGAAACTACAGAAACTACAGAAACTACAGGAAAGGCAGAAACTTCAGAAAAAGCAGGAAAGACAGGGGGAAAATGCATTGTTACATTGTTGAAAACCTTTAAAGCGGGAAAGGCAGTTGGTAGTAGGGAGTTTCTATAGTAGTGCTAATGGCAGATAATAGATTTTACTGTCCTTATCATACCACGGTGCTCCTTGATAAATTACTATCCCGTATTTTGCTCTGCCTGACTGAATAAAATCATTTAATACCGGCACATTGATATTATTTATATTGTTTGTTGATTTTACTTCAATTGGAATAATAACTGAATCTTCTACGATAAGAAAATCTATGCTCCCACTTTTATATTTTACTTGCCCGGATGGGGTTTGGTAATATGGCGTATAATAATAAACAGAAATTGGAAAGGGCTCGAAATTCTGCCAGTTTCTGATCTGTGCATGAACAATACTTTCGAGATCAAAGCCATTGTCCGTATCTTCTGAAATATTCCCCCTGTGAATGTAAAATGCTAGTCCAGGATCTACAAAAGAATAAATAATATGATAACTTTGTTTATGGTCGATAAACAGTTTCCTTAACCGACTTAATAAAAGTCCATTATTGCTGTAAAAATCAATTACTGCAGTGATTTTTTCTCGCCTTTTTATACGAGTTTTATTAAGGATAGGCTGATAAGTAAACTCTCGATTGTTCAACCTGGAGATTTCAGTAATAATAATTTCAGCAACTCTCTGATTTAAACCAGCAATTGGCTTGTATCCTCTATCTATGACATTAGTAATGGCATATAGTTTTTCTTTATTGGTTTTTTCCTGATATACAAGCGGCAGAGTACCGAATGAGCGATAGCTTTTAAAATCTTTTTTTATCTTCTTCCAATCTCCTTTGATTTCCAGAAGCGCTTCAGGTGTTTCTCCCTTGATCAATCGGCACCATAATGATCTATCAACTTTTTCACACAAATTCTTATGTGTATAAATTTCATTTAGACTAAAAGGATAAAGACAAAAAGCTCGTGCACGGCGTTGCAATCTTCTTCTGGCCTCATTTAATAAATATTGGGGTTCAGAACCTGTGACAATAAAGGAGATTTTTTCCTCGTCAAAGGCTAGTTTGATAGCATCTAATATTTCAGGAGTTTTTTGGATTTCATCAATGAATACAAGCGCTCTTTCTGAAGTCTGGGAACGAATACTCTTGACCAGATATCTTGTATCACCAGCAATGGCTTGTCGGAATCTCAGATCATCGCCTATAAAAGTAAAGCATTGAAAAATGTTGGAAAGATCATTGACGATTTTATTAGCCAGTGTTGTTTTCCCAACCCCAATAATACCAGAAAGAATAACACCACGTGCAGAGGGGTGCTCTAAATATTCTTTTATTTCTGATTCTAATTGCCTTTGGATGTATTTCATCTGCTTGTTTTGTCTATTCTACTTTTTTTTATGGAATATATCATGATTATTATCGCTATATTTTGTAAAATATCAAGGTTTTTCTTTTATAGGCAGGAAGGAAAACCTTTAGAATAATATTTTACGCTGAGGACACCGGGGACACGGATTAAAGCAGTAAAGCATTAGACACTGATTTACGCGGATGGACACAGATAAGACTAAGATGCTTTTTCTTTTTTGGCTTGCACCCAAAAAATAAAAAGCTATTTCCAATTTGTGCCAAGGGCACAAAATGTAAATCTTTCACTACTTTTTCCCATTTTTCATTTGTAATTCTCATGACCTCCATAAAAAACATTATTACTTTTCATTTAAACATAAACTCTTTTATAGAGTTATTTTAACTTACTTCGCAAAGCGAAGTGATGAAGGGTTGATTTGTTTTACCAATCCATTGGTAAAAGAAATCAACATTGGGCTTTAATCCGTGTCTTATCCGCGAAAATCCGCGTCTAATGCTTTCTCACTTTTTTCCGTGTCTTCAGTGTCCTCAGTGTAAAATTTTGTTTTAAATGAAACAATTTGCAATTTGCATTTTACTTTATATTATATATATTGACATTTTTTATGAATGGAGGAACAGATGATTCATTTAAAAAATAGAATCTTTAGTTTAGCCGCAGCCTTTATACTTCTTGTTCCGGTTTTATCCTCGTCTGAAGGGCAGGATTGGGAAAACCCCAAGGTTCTGGGCCGTAATAAAGAACCCGCCCGTACTGCTTTGATGGTGTTTCCTGACTCCCGGACAGCGCTTAACAGCCCCCAGGAAGGCTCCCCTTTTTATAAATCGCTTAACGGCAGCTGGAGATTCAATTGGGTGGAAAAACCGGCTGACCGCCCCCTCCAGTTTTATGAACCATCCTATGATGTCAGCCAATGGGATAAAATATCTGTTCCGGGCAACTGGCAGGTGCAGGGATACGGCACTCCCATCGATTTAAACCATCCCTATCCTTTTAAGAAAAATCCCCCCTATATTCAATCCGATTACAACCCGGTCGGGTCATTTCGCACAGCCTTTACAGTTCCCGAAGCTTGGAAAGGCAGAGAAGTTTTTATTGTGTTTGAAGGGGTAGAATCCGCCTTTTACTTGTGGCTTAACGGGGAAAAGATCGGATACAGCCAGGGAAGCCGAACTCCGGCTGAATTTGATATCACCTCATTTCTAAAAACAGGAGAGAACATCCTGGCAGCTGAGGTGTACCGTTGGTCGGACGGCTCTTATCTTGAGTGCCAGGATTTCTGGCGGTTAAGCGGAATCTTTCGCGATGTGTATCTTTTTTCTACTCCAAAAATTCATATACGTGATTTTGAGGTTATAACAGATCTGGACGAAAAAGGCCGCAATGCTATACTCACAGTTAAAGCTTGGGTGCGGAATTACTCAAGCATCATCCAAAAAACGCATATCAAAGTTTCACTGCGGGACGAAAAGGGCCGGGCTGCTGAAAAAAACTTTGAGTTTAACAAGAAAGCCGGGGAGGTTCCTCCCGGGGAAGAAGTGCTAATTTCGCTGAGCAAGCAGATTAAAAATCCCAAAAAATGGTCAGCAGAAAAACCCATACTCTATACTCTGCTGCTTTCTCTCATAGACGCCAGCGGCAAAGTCTTGGAAGTGGAACGAGGTAATATCGGATTCCGGAAAGTGGAGATAAAAGAGGGCCAGCTGCTTGTAAATGGGGCAGCAGTCCTGCTTAAAGGAGTAAACCGGCATGAGCACGACCCTGTAAGCGGACATTATATTTCAGAAGAATCAATGCTTCAGGACATAAAACTTATGAAAAGGTTTAATATAAATGCTGTTCGCACCTGCCACTACCCCGACCATCCCCGCTGGTATGACCTATGCGACAAATACGGCATTTATCTTATCGACGAAGCCAATATCGAGTCTCACGGTATGGGGTATCATCCTGATGTCACCCTGGGGAACGATCCTTTATGGAAAGAAGCTCACCTTGACCGGATAGTCAGTATGGTAGAAAGAGATAAAAATCACCCCTCAGTTATAATCTGGTCAATGGGAAACGAGGCGGGAGACGGCTGCAATTTTGAAGCTGCCTCAGCCTGGATCCACGCACGCGACCCCTCTCGTCCGGTACATTACGAGCGGGCGCTGCGCCGGCCTCATGTTGACATTGTAAGCCCCATGTATATGCGTATTGAAGGTTTGAAGGAATACGCATCCCAACCGCGGGAGCGGCCTCTTATTTTGTGCGAATACGCGCATGCTATGGGGAATTCGGTCGGGAATCTTCAGGACTACTGGGATGTCATTGAAAATGAAAGGCAGCTTCAGGGAGGATTTATCTGGGACTGGGTGGATCAGGGCCTTTACAAAACCACATCAGACGGCCGGCAATTTTTCGGTTACGGAGGAGATTTCGGGGATGCTTGGAATGACGGAAACTTTCTTATAAACGGCCTTATCCAGCCGGACCGAAAACCAAATCCCCATCTCTGGGAAGTAAAAAAAGTTTACCAGTATATCAAAGTAAAAGCAGTGGACTCGGCTGCCGGGCTTTTTACTATCCATAACAAATATGACTTTCTCTCTCTGGACTTTTTTAATATAAGCTGGCAAATGACCGCAGACGGAAGAGTCATCCAGAATGGAATGATACCAAAAATAAACCTGGCGCCTCAAAAAACAAAAGATGTAAAAATCCCTTTTACCCAGCCTGAACTTAAGCCCGGAATAGAATATCTCCTAAAAATAAACTTTACTCTAGCAGATGACTGCTTGTGGGCATCCAAAGATTTTCTTATGGCCTGGGACCAATTCAAGCTCCCTTTTAAGGTGCCGCAGAAAGCAGAGAAAAGTGCCGATAATATGCAGGAAATTGAATTGGTGAAAACGGAGAAAGCTATTATTATCAAAGGAGATAACTTTGAGCTGAAGATCGGAAAATCCAGCGGAGTTATCGAATCCTATAAATTCCAGGGAATTCAGCTAATAGCAAGGCCTCTTGCCCCAAATTTCTGGCGCGCCCCCACTGACAATGACAATGGCAACCGTATGCCCCTGAGGCAATCAGTCTGGCGTTTGGCAGGGCCGGGAAGGATCATCCAAAAAATAGAAGCAGTTCGAGCCGGGCCAGCTGAGATAGAAGTCCGGGTAGAATACCTGCTTCCAGCCGGAAAATCTGAACTCATCCTCTTATATAGCGTCTACGGCAGTGGAGAGGTTTTTGTCGAGAACTCTTTTAAACCGGGAATGGCTCTACCTAATCTCCCCCGCTTCGGTATGCAAATGGGCATGCCTGAAGAATTTAAAACACTGACCTGGTACGGACGCGGTCCGCACGAATCCTATTGGGACCGCAAGACGGGTGCGGCTGTGGGACTTTACTCAGGTAAAGTCGAGGACCAAGTGCATCCCTATATCAGGCCTCAGGAAACCGGGAACAAGACCGATGTCCGCTGGTTTAAATTGACCGCTGACACAGGAGCCGGTCTCTTGGTTACAGGGCAGCCGCATTTAAGCATAAGCGCCTGGCCCTTTACCATGGAAGACCTGGAGCGGGCCGAACACACTTTTGAACTGAGAGAGCGGGATTTTATTACTGTAAACATTGATTATAAACAGATGGGAGTGGGCGGCGACAACAGCTGGGGAGCCCGACCGCATGCGGAATATTCTCTGCCGGCAAAAGCATACAGCTACAGCTACAGCTTGACCCCGCTGCCTGCAAGAGAGAAAAAGTAAATTTTACACTGAGGACACGGATTGACACGGATTAAACCAAGATGTTGTTTTCTTTTGCCGATGAATCGTCAAAACAAAACAACCCTTCATCACTTTGCTATGCAAAGTAAGTTAAACTAACGCTTTAAAATAGGTTACGATTAAATAAAAAGTAATACTGTTTTTTGTGGAGGTCATAAGAATAGCAAATCGAAATAAGGAAAAAGAGGTGAAAGGTTTTCATTTTGTGCGCCAGCACAAATTGGAAAGAGCTTTTTATTTTTTGGGTGCAAGCCAAAAAAGAAAAAGCATCTTATGTCTTATCCGCAAAAAGTATTGTTTTAAAGGTTTTCCTGTTTTTCCTGATTTTACTGTCTTTTCTGCCTTTAATCAGTGTCCACAGCGTCCTCAGCGTAAAATATTGTTTTTATAATCTTATCCGCGTCCCTCCGCGTCAAAAAGTGGAATATAAAGACTTGATCCCTAGATTAGTGTTTAAACGTCAATTTAATTTTCTTTGAACTTTACTTATGGCTGTAATATAAATAATATTAGTGAATATTGATTATTATTTAACCTGGATTATTTAGGAGGAGAAAATGAAAAAAGTATTACTTTTATGTCTTATCTGTACAGGATTGATATTTTACGGGTGCAGCCCAGGCAATCAGAACAGCCAAGAAGAATTGACTGCTGATTCTGCCTCAGCTGAGGTTTCATCTCCCTCTATAACCAAGCAAATAGAGGTTTTCGGCCTTCATATCTATGCCACCGACTCAGTTCCAGATGAAATTCTGCTCCATGCTGCTAATGAAATGGCAGAATATCTGGACAATGACGAAAACGGCGAACCTGACAATCAAAAGATCATGGATGTCCTCTTAGAGGAAAAAATGGCTGTAGTCATGACAGGAACATATGATGAATTCGAATCCATGAACAGAGACAGCCTTCCAGAGGGCTCTGCCCAGGATCTTTATGCTGATGAGACCCATCCCAATGGAGCCGCAGAAGGAATATTCGATGCCTCTTTGGAAGAAATCCTTCATCCTATTACTGGCATTGGCTGGGCAAAGGCTTTACCTGAAGTTTTCGGTTTGACAGGAGAAAGCAAGCTGGCAAAAATAATGGACAAAGCGCGCGGCGGTCATTTTGAGGAAGTTCCCGAAACTTACCCGGAAGGCGCTTGGTACACATATGATGACGAGACCTGCAGGTATAAATGCCAGCTGGTAGAATACACCTACTGGGCTCTTACTTCCATCTTAGGAGGACAGGATTTCCCTGGACGTCTCGAAAGAATTCAGCAAGAATGGCGATTCAACACCAAGGAAAAAGTCCAGGCCGGAGACCCGGATATCTATGCCCTGCTTACTGATCCCCAGTATAATTTACCCACAGTGCTTCCAGATGGAAAATACAGCCCTAAAACCTTTAAGGTGGAAAAATACCCGACAAAGTAATGCGCTAGGGACAGCCTTTATTATTTAATATACCCGAGGGCACGGAGTTTTTCTTCTAACTCTGGGGGGATATCTGTGCGTTCGGATTCGACATCAAACATACGTCGGAGTAAAGAGTATTCAAAAGCTAACCTTTGTTTAAAATATGCGCTACTTATTCTCTCTGTATCTACAACATTATTTTCCTCTTCAGGGTCTTTTCGTAGATTAAACATTTCATAAAAAATATTCTCATGTCTAGCCTTATGCAAGTAGCTTACATTATTCAGATTGTGAATAAACTTAACATCCCCGACCAAAAGAGAGCGAAGATCATGCCCGTCCAGTTTTTGCTCTGCAAATATAGGGCGGTTCAGAAAATCAATATTTCCTAAAAGGCCTGTGCCATCAATATTATAAGGCAGAGGAATTTTTAAAATGTCCAGTACTGTAGGGTAAAGGTCGGCATGCTGGACATTAATACATATTTTACCCTTCCGGATATCCCCAGCCTTGATAATTAAAGGAATTTTTACCTGTTCGTTAAATAGAGTCTTGCCATGCCCGAACCAGTTGTGCTCCCGGAATTCCTGACCATGATCTGCTGTTAGAATCAAAACAGAATCCTTATACAGCTCAGCTTTTTTAAGCCTTTCTATTAATTTACCAAAAGAAATATCATTAAAAAGTATTTCCTGGTCATAAAGTGTTTTTAGGTAATTGACCGCTGACTGGGAAGGCCAGGCAAACTGATTCTCTTTTACTTTTTTTGTAAATTCCGAAAGAAGCCGGAATTTTGGATCTAATTGCTCATATTTATCAATATCGAAATAGCTGGAAACCGAGCTATGGGGCGTATAAGGGTCATGAGGATCAGACGACCAGATCCAGAGAAAAAGGGGCTGTTTTTTTGGGCGCCGGGTAAATCTATTTAAAAATTCAAATATCTTCTCATTTAACACATCCGACCTAACATGAATAGATTCCCTTTCCAAATTCTCGGGCAAAGAAACAAATTCATCAAAACCCTGAGCAAACCCAAACATCCTGCCAACATTTCCATTAGTGTTAAAGCCGACAGTGTAATAACCTTGTTCCTTCAATGTCTCTGCCAGAGTGATAAAATCAGCCGGCAATACACTGTCCCGTGCCATGGCTTTATGGTTTTTAGGCAGCAGGCCGGTCAAAATTGTAGCACCACTCGCCCGGGTCCAGGAAGCATTAGCAAAAGCATTAAAAAAAAGCGTATTTTCCCTGGCAAAAGCATCTATATTCGGGGTTGTATTTCTCTCATACCCATAACAGCCAAGGTGGTCGCTTCTTAAAGCATCGATTACATAAATGACTATATCGGGCTTATTTGCTCTTTCAAATTCATAGTCCGCCACTGCCGAGTAGAGTACTTCAGCATTTTTAGTTTTATCAGCAGCCACTTCTTGAGCACAAAGAGCAATTCTTTTCCAGAGCATAGAGCCTTTCTGTTTATCTCCACTGAGAAAAAACTCCATCCTGACTAAAGCATTATCGCTTAAGGAGATATCATATTCTACATGGCTCTTATTAAAAGGCAAAGTACGTTGAAAGGAAGTGTGGCCCTGGATACTGACTTGTAAAATAGGTTCAATATTCCCTCTGGCTTTATAATCGATTATTATCCTGGCCGGCCTGTTAAATCGATTTGCATAAGTAAATGAGCTTCCAGGGTATTGTTTCAGGCTTCCGTTTTTTTTAAATATCAGATACTCCTTCCGGGATTTGTGGTTGTTTTCAAAGGTAATGCTCTCGAATCTCACAGACATTGACCTTTTATCAGGGCCGGGTATTTTTGTGCTATAAGCATAGTCAAACCTTAACTTGTTTATTCCCATACAAAGTTTTGAGGCTGGAAACATTGATGTATAGGCATGCAGTTCTTTTTTGAGGCTAATCGTTGTAATGTACTCATTATTAAGCGAGATCCGGATTTTCTGGTTTTTGAACTCCGGAGTGACCAGAGGTGCACAGGTGATCTTTATTTTTTTATCTTGGAAATTATCAAAGGAATTAAAATCAAGAGTACTGGTCAATCCAAGCGCCCAGATAAAATTACCTTCTCTCTTAGACCATCCTTTCCTCAGATGTTTAAGGGAGCCGGCACTGGAAAAATCTAGCAAATCTGTCTCGCTTCTCTTTGTTAGTACCTGATATTTTAGCAGAACATCATCTATCAGATCGCAGTCAAGAGGTTTTATCGACTTTTCTGAACAAGACGAGAAAAAAAATAAAACCGAAAATAATATAATTAGGTTAAATTGTAATTTTGCTCTCATTATTCTTAAATCCCATACCTGAAATATTCATAAAAAATGTCAATATATATAATATAAAGTAAAATGCGAATTGTAAATTGTTTCATTGCTTCATTGTTAAAAACTAGTAAATGGAAAATAGCAGAAAAGCAATATTTTACGCTGAGGACGCGGATAGACACGGATAAAACCATAACGTTGATTTATTTTGCCAATTCATTGGCAAAATAAATCAACCCTTCATCACTTCGCTTCGCGAAGTAAGTTGAACTAAAGGTTTATATCCTGTCTTTCCTGGTTTTTTCCTTGCCTTTACTATTTTCCATTTACTATTTTCTATTTACTAAGTATTATTCATCAGGATGAAGGAGGTACATATGTCTAAAACAATAAAATTATCATTGGTTTTTCTAATGGTTCTTTTTATCACTACTGCTACCGCTGCTGCTGAAAGAAGAACACAGATATCCAATCTCGCACAAGGGCTGGAACAGCAAGCCACCCAGCTGGCCCTAAGCAATTATGACCACTTCAAAGGATGGAACCAAACAATATCCGACCGGGAACAGGCTGTGCTTTTTAAATCTGAAGCTTTTGCCTCTTCCTGCCGGCTTTTTCTCAAGTTGACTTCAGAACAATCAGGCTACTTCAGGTCAGGCTACTTAAGGACCAGTCTTTATAATGCCTTTATTTTCTTGACCAATGCATTTGACGAATTAGATAAAGAAATGCAAAAGGCCGGAGTCATGCCATATGAGATGAGAGATATAAGGAGAGCTCTTGAGCGTATGGATTATGAGTTCTCATACTGGCCTGCCCCTGACAACCTGTCTTACCTGCATCAAAAATACGTAAAAGCCAGAGATGCATCAGTTTATATGGTAGAAAGGAAAGGACCTGGTAAATATATACTTCATGCTTTTAAAAATCTGGAGAGCATTTTCCGCTATAATTATGACCTAAACAGAGGAAATGACCCCTGGAAATATCTGGTCGAAGTCCCTTATGACACACTTGGGAAAATGGAAGAGGGCCCCATGATAGACCGTTCTTTTGAGGGACTGCTGGTAATTGAAAACAGCACACGACCTAACCGTTCGGTTTATCTTATTGAAAGAGGAAAAAAACGCGGCATAACTTCACCAAGGGTTCTGGAACGCTATGGGGGATGGAGCAAAGTATTTGAAATACCAGCGGAAATCATCACAGCTTATCAGGAAGGAGAGCCAATCAAAAAAGCAGATGTAAACCAGGAAAAGCAGGTATAAACCAGGAAAGACAGGTATAAACCAGGAACTTCAGAAACTTCAGAAAAACCAGGGAAGACAGAAACTAAAGGCAGGGAAAACAGGAAAAACAGGTATAAACCAGGGAAAGCGGGAAAGGCAGAATGAAAATTCTAAGTTTAATGAATTACGCGGGCATTAGCCTGCAAATAACTATGAATAACTACGAATAACTTTTATTACAATAAATTATCTTGCCTTTCCAGGTGTTCCTGCTTTTCCTGCTTTTCCTGTTTTTTCTGTATTTACTGTTTTTCCTTTTTTCTACCTGCTTCTTAGCCGGGCAATTCTTTAGATACTTCAATAAAATGCTCGACTACTTCGGGGTCAAACTGCTTTCCGGATAAGCTTACAATTTCTTTAACAGAAAAATTATGTGACATTCCCTTCCGGTAAGGCCGATCTGACGTCATAGAGTCATAAGTATCAGCAAGTGCCATGATCCGAGCACTCAGCGGGATCTCATGGCTCTTTAGTCCATCAGGATACCCTCCCCCATCATAACGTTCATGATGAGCGCGGACGATTCTAGAAATCTCTTTTAATTCTAATACCGGTTTCAAGATACTCTCACCTCTTGCAGGATGCTCTTTTATTAAGGTATATTCCTCATCCGTCAGACTGCTATCCTTATTCAAAATGCTTTCCGGAATCGCAATTTTACCAACATCGTGCAGCAGCGAAGCAAGTTCAAGATCTTTTAATTCTTTCTTATTAAAATCCATTTTTTCAGCTATTTTAAGTGCTATATCTGTAACCCGGGCCGAATGATGACGGGTATATTCATCCTTCGCATCAATTGCTGAGACCAAAGATTTTATCATTGAGACAAAAAGAGACTGCTGCCTTTCGATCAGGTCCTTTTTATGCATCTTTAAATTCTGGTTGGCCAGGCTCAACTCAGACTCAGCCTGTCTTACCCGCAAAAGCGATCGAATCCTGGCTTTTAATTCGGTAGAATCAAATGGTTTAGCAATATAATCATCAGCCCCAGATTCAATACCCTGGACCATCATCTCCGAACCTGCACGAGCTGTAACCAGGAGCACCGGAATATGCTTCATCCACTCATCGCTTTTGACTTTCCTGCAAAATGCATGACCATCCATACCAGGCATCATCACATCACACAAAACAAGGTCCGGTTTCTTTTCCCGCATAACCTTTATCCCTTCTTCAGCAGACAATACAAGCTCAAGAGCATATTCATCCTGAAGCAATATTTTCATCAGTTTGAGCACTTCAGGGTTATCATCAATAGCCAAAATGAGATGCTCATGGCTTTTATCCACCTCTACAGTTCTTACGTCAACATCTACCTTTTCCAGGTCAACTAACTGGAGGTTACGAAAGTCTGAAACAACATCCTGTACTTTTAAATCCTCATCGTCAGTTGCTCTTTTCTTAAATGTGCCAGGACGGTCTTCGACCCTGCGGTCAAGAACTGAAGCCGGGTAATGCTTGTCTCCTTTTTTCAGGTCAACTATAAATCTTGTCCCTTTATCAAGCTCGCTCTCAGCATGGACTTTACCCCCATGGATCTTAACGATCTCATTCACTAGGGAGAGACCGATACCGGTTCCCTCATGGGCTCGTGATAAAGAACCATCGACCTGGGAAAAGCGGTCGAATATGATCTTGAGCATATCTTTAGGGATTCCCCTGCCTGTATCTTCAACAATCAGGGTTGTTTTGCTTTTATCCTCTTCAATAAAAACCGTTATCCTCCCGCTTTCCGGTGTAAATTTTATTGCATTTGAAAGCAGGTTTAAAACGACTTTTTCAAACTGATCAGGATCGAGCGACAGCAGCAGCTTTTGGGAAGGATGCTGAAAATAAAGTTTGATATCTTTACTGTCAGCCAAAGGTTTGACCGCCGCAAGCAAAGAATTGATGTATTCAATAAAATCTATTGTTTTAATTTTAAGCCGCATTTTCCCTTCTTCTAACTTACTCAGGTCCAGCAAATTGTTTATTAGTTTTAACAGCTTAAAACCATTCCGTTTTATTGTTGATAGTGCTTTTTTGTTTTTAACTGAAATTTTCCCCATTTGACCATCTATAATAGGGTCCAGAGGGGCCATCATAAGAGTAAGAGGAGTTCTCAACTCATGATTGACATTGGCAAAAAACTGAGTTTTCATTTCGTCCAAAGTTTTTAGCTTGGCGTTCGATTCCTGGAGCCGGGCCGACGTTTCTTCGAGCTGAATGCGGCTGCTAAGCTCACGGCGACGGATGCTGTCCATTATGTATGAGCCAAAAATACCAATGAGTACAATAGACGATAGAAAAAAGAAGTTGGTGAAAACATCGCGCCATCCTAAGTTTCCGCTTTCCATATTGATCAAGCCTGGAATGGTATAGCTCGCCCAGATCATGATATAAAGGATTGTGGTTATCCGGAAAACGAGGGGGACGACGACGACCATTCCCATGATGATGAGGTACAGCCCCTGAACATACATCGTCATAAATCCACCCAGGATCTGGATCATGATAGCAATGCCTGCGACATCAAATATGGTCAAGGCAATTGCAAGTTTTACGTAACCCTGATTCGTTTGGACACGGCTTATCAGGAAGAAAAGAACGACATGGGCGAATAAAACTATCAGACGAATAATAAGAAGTAACTGGAAAAACTCGGCAGCGTAGATTGCATCCAAAACCAGGAAGCCGAGATAGAGGATTGCGCTCAGAATGATGACAAGCTTCATTCTCCTTCTTAGTTCATATTCGGTATAAAGCCGTTCTTCAAATGCAAGGTCTTTTTTAAGCATTTGTTTTCCTCGCCTTTGCCGCGATAATATAGCCTTGGGGAGGATCCCCGAACGTGGGAATGGTCCGGATGCTTTCCCATCCCGACTCTTCCAGCAAACCGTCGAGCTTTTCCGGGTCGAAGAAATCGAAAGTCCCCGCCTCCTCGAGATCCACCAGGGCCTGGGCGTCGTTAAGAAAGGACCGCATGGATTCGAGGATCCGCGGCTTGGGCCATTTCGGTGAAAACTCCTCAGCTGGCATAACCTCGATTTTGTCTAAGAGCCTTGTGAACAGGCCCGAGGCGTCCGTGTCAGGGCGCATACTTGAAAGTACAAGTAGGCCTCCAGGCTTGATGATCCGTCTGACCTCAAAAAGGGTCTCGACGGGATTGAAGATATAGGAGAGAACAAGACTCATCAGTATTTTGTTATAAAAACCCGGCTTGATCGGAAGATGGAGATTTGCTTCCAGTTCTCCTGGAAAGGCGAGCTTTCGAAAAGAGGGCTTCTCTTCTACAAGTCCCCTTACATATCTGGCAACCTGGTTGAAGTCAACAATGGTTTGGTATTCGTACAGGTCAAACTGATCCTTCAACCAGTCGTCAAGGGCTGGATTGATGGCCTGTCCTCTGAGGATGCGATGGAGTCGCGGGGAATATGAATCCTGGATCTTATTGGCACTCTCAAGGTTCAGATTTTCAATCTTATCGGCCAGCTCTTTGAAGCTTGCGGTCTCTCCATTCAGAAAACGCTTTAGGGGAAGGAATCGGCTCAGCTCAAAATCAAGGCACATGAGATCGAACTGCATGTGTTTCTTCATGCTTCCGGAACGGGAATAGAGCTTCTCGGAAGCCTTTTTCAGGGCCTCGGGAATCAGATCAGCAATGGTGATGTGAGCCGGCAGTGACTGTCCGTTCTCTAAAAGACACTCAGCAAAAATTCCCGTTCCTCCGCCCAAGTCGAGCAGCCGATCTTCGGGCTTAAGCTCTAAGGCCTGCAGCTGGTCATGTACAAGATTTTGGTAATCATCTGACAGGCCCATGATATCAAAACCCATGAAGTTCTCTTCACCTACTAAATAACGCTGCCAGTAGTCCTTCCGATTTCTGAGATTTCGGGATGGGAGCCTGTCCTTTTCAGCTCGGCGCATGATTTCCATATTCTTTTTGTTGGGTAGAGATGGTTTAATCATTCCCTGGTAAAGGTGCCGGTGAACTAGGGAGGTGACTGTACCGAACAAGCGGAGAGCCTCATCAGAGGTCCTGGCGTTGTGCCCTATCGATACGGAAATGACCTCGCGAGCAGCACCGGCATGAACACTCATGATGTCCCGAATGAATTCCGGCCTGATCCATTTGTCGTACTCGCCATAGATCCAAGTGATTGGGATATCATAATGGCGAATATCCTCCCTCGCTTGATCGATGGTCGCGACAGCATTGGCGACTACATCGGCCGCATATGGTTCACAACTAATGAGATTGCCTAAAATCGGTCTTACCCCTAGATTGATGCCAAGCTGGTACTGCTCGAGCAAATCCAAACCGCAGTTGACTCGGCTCATCAGATCCCGGAATTCCAATGTTCCCATGCAGGAAATCCAGTAGTTTATTCTGCGGCGATAAGTTTCGTCCCGCAAGGCAACGCGCGCTTCCAAAGCGGACAAAGAAAAACTTATGAGGGTAACAGAACTTGCCTTGAGCTTCGGGTTGAGATACAACCAATCCAGCACAGCTTTGATATCATCAGCACCCTGGCTGGTGCTGGCATTAAGCATCTCAAAGGGAGGCTCACTAGCCTCCGGGTCTTTGTGGCTTTCTCCTTTTCTCCGGATACCGTCATAACGGATGACAGCTATGGGTTTTCCCAAGAGGAAAAAATTCTCAATAAGCGTTAGGGCCAGGCAAAATAGCGTTTCCTTGGTCTTTCCGAAAGCTGGAGGGATAAGAACAACCGGAACCGGTTTCCCATCCAATGGTAATGAGGAATTTAAAAGGCCGACGATCTCTTCTCCCCGCTGGTTTTCCAGTCGGATGATTTCGGGAGCTCTGTTAGACAATTTATTCAAGTCTGCGGTTCGCCTCATCCCAAGCTGAGTTTTCTCTTCGTCCGCATGCTCTTCTACAGAATAACTTGGGTCGATTTCCAGAGCCTGCACAGCTTGGATGCCCATCCGGCCAATACCGAACTGGATACCGTACTTTACCTGCTTAGATGGTTTATCTCCATTCCACGACACATAACGGACTTCTCCCTTCTCTTCCCAAAGGATATTGTCACCCTCTAGAATACAAATCTTATCGAGAGGTGTGCCTTTTAGCATCACTGGGGCTTCCCGGTCAGTAATAAAGCTAGCCCCGCTCGGGGTGATGTCGGTAATTCGGCCTTTGATGCTTTTGTTAAAGGGTGCTGGGAGAGGGATCTCTATATGTACGTCCCCAAACTGGTTAATTCTTTTCTCATTTCGTTTTTCTGAGTAGAACATGACCCGTGGAAAAAGACAGTCCATCAGCTTTCCATCTGGGGAGAGTCGATAGACCATGGTTTCGAAATTGTAAGTGGCATAGCCAAGCTGAAATGAAAGGAAAATGAGGTCGGAAGTTTTGAACTTGATGTTTAGCCCATCTCCCTTGAGTACACAGCAGAAAGAAGACATAATCCCCACAAGAGCAAGATTTTCAGACGTCTGTGTCTGAGCTCTTATAGCCGCAATCTCTACTTTGGACTTCAGGGCTTTCTGGAGCAAGGATTCGATCTTTAGAGTGTCTTTGAAAAGGACCATTTCGTCCGTCTTTAGGAAAGGATACCTCTCCTTAAGCTTGGTTAGGTTACGCATAGTGACATGATCGGAGAAGGATTGGATAAGGGCCACTCGGCTCTTGTCATCAAGGGCAAGGAACTCTATGCCAACTCCGCCCTGATCTGGGTCGGTGCGGACGATTCGGCCTGAAAGGGGGTATTCCTTCCCATCAGGGAGAGCGATTTCGAAAGGAAGAATCACGCCATGGGGATAAAGAGAATGAGTTCGCAGGAACATACCGCTCTCGCTGATATTGACGAGCTCAATTTCCCTGCTTGACTCCTCATCGATCTGAATCAGCGTCGCTTTTTCAATACTGACGCGCATCCCTGCCCGTTTTTCCTTCGACTGTCTGGCGAGCAGGTAAGCAATCTTGCGTTTGAGGTACTCAGGTGCAACCGGTTTTTTCAAGAGAGCATCGATCCGACCGTTTTTCGCCGTATCAAGAATAGGCTCGTCATCAAGAGAGCTTGTAATAAGAATTTTAATGACGGATTCAGGGTGGGGGATGTCCTCGCGGACGAATTGGAGGATCTCTGCCCCCTTAACATGGGCCCCTTCATTGTTAATGACCAGAACGTGAAGTGTGTTAAGGCTCTTGATGAGACGGAAAGCTTCAATGCCTCCAGCCGTCGTAAAAACCAAATATTCTTGACTGAGAGCCCGTTGAAACATATCAAGACGGGAGATATCATCGTCAACTATGGCGATGATAGGTTTTTCCTTTGTGAATCTTTTAGTGATTTTCTCTATAGCCATTTTTTATTCTATTTGATCATCCCAAGGAATATTTAACGGCATTTTTGAGCAACACCTCTATATAGTATATAAACCTCATCTATACTCTATATATTGAGTCATAAAATAGCAAGGAAAATTGAAAATTTTTTTCCTAATGTAAACCTTTAGTACATGAAAATTCTAAGTTATTTGCAGGCATAGCCTGCGTTTTTTTCTGCCATTTTCCATTTACAGGTTTTGGCAGTATGTCAGTATAGCAGTATTTCTTAACAATGAAACAATTTACAATATGCATTTTAATTTATATTATAGATATCGACATTTCTTATGAATAGTTCAGGTGGACATTAACTATTCACGAATCGAGGTTGCTGTAGATACGGAAAAGCGGAAAATAGTTAATGGAAAATAGTAAATAGGAAAAACCGTTAAACTTGAATTGTAAAATATGAAGCGAGCACAAGCCCCACCTGAATTTCATTTTTTATGAATAGTAAATGTATAAAAAAGAAACCGACCAAAGACTAGAGCGTAGGCTTGGGCTTTTCCCTGTGACCAATATCGTGATTGCTAATATGATAGGGGTCGGTATATTCACTACTTCCGGGCTTCTTATGCGGGATCTTCACAATCCTTTATTAATGATATTTCTCTGGGCTTTTGCCGGTCTTATCGCTTTATGCGGAGCCTTATGCTATGGTGAAGTCGGCGCAGCCATCCCTGAAGCCGGCGGTGAATATACTTTTCTATCCCAGCTTTTCCATCCTTCTCTCGGATTCTTAAGTGGGTGGCTATCATTATTTGCCGGATTTTCTGCCCCGATCGCAGCTTCTGCTATCGGTTTTAGTGAATATTTCAGCCGGGCTTTTCCAGGTCTTATGCACATAGGGATTGCAGATGCGGCCCTGGAAGCGACTATTTTAAAAAAGCTGTTTGCCATCTTGATTATCGCCTTGTTTACGCTAATCCATATGCGGGGGATTGTATTTGGCTCCAAAGTGCAGAACCTTCTGACTTTATTAAAGATCAGTATTATATTAGGGCTTGTTATATTCGGGTTTGCTTCCGGAAAAGGCGATCTCAATAATTTTTCCGCAGGAAATTTATTAAAATTTAATTTTGCAGGTTTTAAAGTCATCGGTCTTTCCCTGATGTGGATAATGTTTGCCTACAGTGGCTGGAATGCTGCCGCCTATATCGGCTCAGAAATAAAAAACCCTGTAAAAACCCTACCCCGTTCCCTGTTCATCGGCACCGCAACTGTGATCCTGCTTTATCTAAGCCTGAATGCTTTCTTTATCTATGCAGTACCTCCCCAAGAAATGGAAGGAGTCATCTCTATTGCCGGATTGGCAGCTAACAATATATTCGGAATTTCTTTTGGAAAAATACTTTCCCTGTTTATAGCATTTGCCCTGCTATCTTCTCTTAGCGCATTTATTATCCTGGGTCCCCGGGTGTATTACTCTATGTCCAGAGATGGATATTTTTTCAAGTTTGCATCCAAAATCCAGCCGAAGTTCCGGGTGCCGGCAAAATCCATTCTTCTGCAGGGAATAATAGCATCTTTACTCGTATTTTTAGGGACTTTTGAGCAGATATTAACTTATATGGGATTTTCTTTAAGCATTTTCCCTATCCTGGTTGTTATTGGCGTGTTTAAATTAAGGCGCAGCGGCAAAAGCCGGTTTAAAATGCCGGGGTTTCCCCTAGTGCCGCTAGTATATATTCTTTCCGGGATATCAATAATGATCCTGGCCTTTTTTGAAAGGCCGGCTGTTTCATCTATAGCCCTTCTGACTACAGCCGCAGGCATTCCCGTTTTTTTCTGGTTTAGAAACAAATATGGAAAGCGAATAAAGCAGGAAAACCAGGAAAACAATATTTTACGCTGAGGACACGGTTAAGACGCAGATAAGAATAAGAAGCTTTATCTTTTTTGGCTTGCATCCAAAAAATAAAAAGCTCTTTCCAATTTGGGCAAGGCCCAAAAGTAAACCTTTAGTTCAATTTACTTTGGAAGGCAAAGTGATGAAGGGTTGATTTGTTTCGCCAATTCATTGGGAAAAGAAATCAACATTATGGTAATATCCGCGTCTATCCGCGTCCATCCGTGTATAGTAATGTTTTTCAAGATTTTGCTTTTACTGGTTTTGCTGTCTATCCTGTTTTTACTGGTTTTTTCCCTGCCTTTACTATTTACTATTTACTATTTACTATTTACAATTTACTATTTACAATTTACAATTTACAATTTAATATTTAAAATTAAATATTTACAAATTAATATTTACA
>JAUWNW010000057.1 GCA_030612445.1 Candidatus Aminicenantota bacterium | reverse complement strand
ATAGCAGGCGGCGTAGCTGTTATTGCGGAAGTCGACCAGTCGCGAATAGACACCCGGCTCCAGCAAGGGTGGGTGTCGAAAATGTCAGCAGACCTGCAAGAGGTCTTCAAAATAGCGGCTGAATATCTCAAGAAAAAAGAGCCGGTCTCGATTGCATATTGCGGCAATATTGTTGACCTTCTGGAATATGCAGTAAAAAACAATATCAAAATCGAGCTTCTTTCCGATCAGACATCCTGTCATGCTCCCTATGACGGGGGATACTGTCCCCAGGGAATAACCTTTAAAGAACGCACAGAAATGCTCAACGCTGACAATAAGGATTTTACAAAGCTGGTGGACCAGAGCCTACGGAAGCATTTCGCATATATAAAGACATTGGTGGATCGGGGTACTTATTTTTTTGATTATGGTAATTCTTTTATGAAGGCAATCTTTGATGCAGGCGTAATAGAGATCTGCAAAAACGGAACCGATACCCGGGAAGGATTTATTTTCCCTTCCTATGTCGAAGATATTATGGGGCCTTTACTTTTTGATTACGGATATGGGCCTTTTCGCTGGGTGTGTCTAAGCGGCAATCACGAGGACCTGAAAATGACCGACAAAGCGGCAATGGCATGTATTGATCCGGATCGCAGATCTCAGGACCGTGATAACTACATCTGGATCCGCGATGCTGAGAAAAACAGTTTAGTCGTGGGAACTCAAGCGCGCATACTTTATCAAGATGAAGAGGGCCGGGTAAAGATAGCCTTAAAATTCAATAAAATGGTCCGCGATCGTAAGATAGGGCCTGTAATGCTGGGCCGCGACCATCACGATACAGGCGGAACTGATTCTCCTTTCCGGGAAACTTCCAATATCAAGGATGGCAGTAATATAACAGCAGATATGGCAATACAATGTTTTGCCGGTAATGCCGCCCGGGGAATGAGCCTGGTCACTCTGCACAATGGCGGGGGAGTGGGCATTGGCAAAGCCATAAACGGAGGATTCGGGCTGGTGCTTGACGGCAGCGAGAGGGTCGACAAAATTATCCGCTCCTCCCTGTCATGGGATGTTATGGGCGGAGTAGCACGCAGAGCCTGGGCCCGCTGTGAAAACGCGATTAAAGTAAGCTTAGCCTACAACCAAAGAAGCCCAAAGCAGCATATAACAATCCCATTTATATCTTAGGCTCTTTAATTAGAATTTTTGCTTAAAAGGCTATTTTGAGGGCAAAAATAAGCTTTAAGCAACATAATACAGCAGTAATAAAGCCTATCTTCCTGATAATGTATAACTTAGCGCGGCCAGACTGTATAACTTAGCCTAACTTAGACTTAGCGTGGCCCGTCCCCATGATTTATAGTATATTTGACATGGGTTAGCTTAAAAAGTATAGTTCAGGGGCTGTGGCTGACAATAATACACTACAGGACCGCTTTTCTACCTGGAAAGAAATTGCTGTTTATCTGGACTGTGATGTGCGCACCTGCCAGAGGTGGGAGAGGAAGCTTGGTTTACCGATACACAGGCTTGACCCTGATTCTTCCAAAACCCGGGTTTTTGCTTATAAAAACGAATTAGATGAATGGCTAAAAAATGATTTGCAGACAAAATTCTCTCGTATAAATATCCGCAAAAAAAAGGCAAAATATTTTTTTCTACTCATACCGGCCGCTTTGTTTTTTTTGCTTGTACTTCTGAACATGAATCCCGGCTCATCCGTACCCTTTAATTTTGATATCAAAGGCTCCTCGCTGCTGATCTTAAATGAAACAAACAGCAAACTATGGAGTTTTGACACCGGCCTTAGCAATCTTTGCAGCGAAAAAGCTTACCGCGAGCATTTCCAGGAGAAAAGAAGTGATAATATGGGTGCATATAGACTGCCGTATCTGATGATTAAAGACTTAGATAAAGACGGAAAAAAAGAAGTATTATTTACCACCCAGACCAGGGATGAATTACAGAAAGGTCTCCTTATCTGCTTTGATCATAAGGGCAAAAAATTATGGGAGTTTAAAAGCGGAAAAGCATTAAAATTCGGTACGGCTTCCTATTCTTCAGACTATAGGATCAGGGGAATCGCTGTTTATGACATTAATGGTAATGGCAGTAGGGAGATTATTGTAATATCAACAAATAGGAATTTTTTCCCCTCGCAGCTGGTTATTTTAAATTCCAAAGGGGAATTAATAGGAGAATTCTGGAACTCAGGATATTTAATGGATTATGATTTTGTCGATTTAAATATGGATAAGGGAGTTGAATTGATCGTATCAGGGATGAATAATGAATATAATACCGGTTGTATTATGGTTTTTGACCCGACTGATATTCGGGGAGCTTCCCCTCAAAGTGGGGAATATCTGTGCCAAGAGCTTAAGCCGGGGTCTGAAAAATACTATATACTTATTCCTCCTACAGATGTTGAAAATTGTATCTGCTTAAGAAATATGATAGATGTCCTTGAAACTCTTAAAAATCAGATTATATCAGCAATAAGTGGAGTTGGACAAATCTATTATGAGTTTAATTTCGATCTTGAACTTATTAATGTGAAATTTGGGGATGATTTTGAAATAATGCACAGAAAGTTACTCAGCGAAAACAAAATCACAAGTGAGCTTAATAAAGACTATAAAGCGCGTTTAATGCAGGGATTGTTATATTATGATGGCCAAAAGTGGGTTTCACACCCCACAGCAATCCGGCCAACTTCCCCAACTCCTGCTCGATAAACCAGTCTATATGCTTCTCTAAAACAGTTATAGGCATGGAACCGCTTCCTAATATGGCCTCATGATATCTTTTGATATCAAATTTATCTCCTAGAGTTGTTTCAGCTTTTTTGCGCAGTTCAGCATACTTTAAACTGCCAAGCTTGTATCCCAGAGCCTGGGCAGGCATATCCACTGCATAGCGTAGAGTTTCGCTGAGGATCTGAGTATCAGACAACACCAACCGCTCTTGCATATATTTTATAGCCCTTTCCCGCGTCCACTCCAATGCATTCATGCCGGTGTCCACAACCAGGCGAACACTCAGAAAAAGGTCCATCATATATTTGCCGCACAACGAATAGGGGTCTTTGTAAAGTCCCATCTCAAGGCATAACCAGGAAGCATACTCAGCCCATCCCTCTGTAAATGCATTGTGAATCGTCTCTTTACGAAACTCAGGCAAAGCAGTATTTTCATTCTGTAGAGAAATGTGAAAATGATGCCCAGGAACAAGTTCATGATAAAGCAGCCCCTCAGCCCAAAGCAGCGATCTTTCCTTTACTTTTGAGCCATTATAAAGATAGAGCCCTCTTGACTCTGATCCCAGAGGGGGCTGATAAAATCCAAAAGTCATTGCCCCTTCCAGCTCAGGCGCTAGCCTTTGGACATCATAAGGCGCCTCTGGAATTTTAAGGAAATAATCACCTATTTTCTGGCTGACTCCCTCCATATAAGAGCGCAGTCTTTCCCCGATCTCATCAGCGCTGGAGACAAAAAACCTTTTATCTGTCTTTAAAAATTTAAGAAATTCCTCTCTAGTTCCTTCAAATCCCTCTGATTCCCTCAGATTGTCCACCTTTTCCATAATCTTAGCGATCTGCTCAAGACCTATCTGATGGATTTCCGCAGGGGTGATATCCATAGTAGTTTGCACTCTGACCAGATACTCGTAATAATCCTTGCCCCCAGGGTACTGCCAAAGGCCTACAGCATCCGGAGCTTTTTTAAGATAATCCCCTTTAATAAACTTTGGAATAACTTTAAGAGCAGGATTAATTTCCGCTCCAATCACTTCGACAAGAATTTCTTGGAATTCAGCCCGCTTACTTTCTTCAACTTCTTTAAGCCTCTCATCGCTAACATAAAAGGGGCTTTTTTTGCCTTCCCCTATAAAAGTATTAAGAAAGGGGACTACAAGGTTTATCTCATCTTTCGGCAGGATGATTTCCTTTGCATACTGTGTTTTTAATTTATCCAGCATAGATTCTGTAAATTTAGGCACTTCAGCTAAAAGCTGAAGATAGGCATCACAATCCTCTATGTCTTTAAATTGAAAGGTCGAAAACGCCCGCTGTAAACTCCGTATAGGTGAGGTGTAAGGGGTTACAGGGAAATCCAACCAATAATATTTTATCCCCTCAATATAGTTTGTAAAATCCTCACTTAATATCTCAAAAGATAGCCTATCCTTGTGGCATAGTTCTTCCATTTTAACTTGCTGCAGCCTCTGCCTAAAGTCTATTGCATAATTATTCTGAGCACTGGCATAAGCAAAAGACAGGTCCGGAAGTTTTGTGACCTCTATTCCGTGTTTTATCTGCAGTTCAATACTTTCCTGCAGAATGTAATCCCAATATTCATCCCCTAATTCCTTAAGGAGCTGGGAACTATCTTTTACCCCTGCTTTTATTCCCGTCTCTGTACCCTTATCTGGCGCCTTTTTACAGGAAGAAACTGTCAAGAACACAAATAAAAAGAAAACAAGCAAAATCATAGATATTTTTCTAAAAAGCTGCAAAATAATTTCTCCCAAGTTAAATTATTGCTGACAAATTCTTAGCTACAATACCACAATAGAATTCTAAGGTCAATCTCCTAACCCCCGAATTGACCGAAATATTTTATTGTGCTATCTTCAAAAAAGAGGAAACAAAAATGAATGATTCAAAACAAATCAAAATGCATTGGCGGAATTTTATTTTGATTTTGATTGGGATTTTACTTGTAGGTATTATAATTGGACTTATTATCACTCCAATTTAACCTGATTCTACCTTATTTCCACCAGTAGTCTATCTCTTCAAATTTTCCCTCTTTGTCTCTGAAGAAAAATCTTGTTCCTTGTTTCGGTCCCAGTTCAAGTCCTTTATTTATGACAATTAAATCAAGATCCTTATCTTTTTTGAAGTATTCAAGAACTCTTTTTTTTGCCTCTTTTTCAGAGGAATAGCTTTTTTGGTCGTCTAGGATTAAAGTATCTTCATAAAAATAGTCTGTCTTGGATTTGTAGCCTTCAATAAAATATTTCATATTATATCTCCTTTTAATTTAATTTTTCGATACATCAAAAAACTTACTTATAAAAAATATTTAAGGATTAGAAACCCAGCAGTCTCGGCAAAAATAAGCTTATCTCAGGGACATAACTGATGATCAAAGCTGTTACTAAAAGCGCAAGAAGGAAAGGAAGCAAAGGCCGAATGCTTTTTTCAATAGGGATATCACTGATCCCACAAGCAACATAAAGACACATTCCCACAGGCGGCGTTATCATGCCTATCCCCACAAAGGCTTCCACCAAAATCCCGATGTGAATAGGATGCATCCCGAGAGAAACACCTACAGGCACGATAATGGGCATGAGAACAATAATGGCAGGTAAGGCATCCATCACCGCCCCCAGTATCAGGAATACTATAATAACAAAAAAGACAAACACGACCCAGCTTGAAGAGTTTTGAGTGATGAACTCTGCAATAGCATGGGGGACGCGATTATATGTCAGCACAAAAGAAAGCAAGGAAGCAGTTCCGAGGACAAGCAGCACAATACCTGTCAGATTAGCAGTACTAAGCAAGGACTTCTTCAGGCCCGCAAAATCAAGTTCTTTATACACAAAAAAGGAAAGACAAAATCCGTAAACCACAGCAACAGCTGCCGCCTCAGTGGGAGTGAATATTCCACCGTAGATTCCACCCAGTACTATCACTATCATTAACAAAGGAAGGATTCCATTTCGAATGAACCGCAGTTTTTCTTTAAAGCTGATTTTGGGTGCAATAGGGAGTTTTAATTTGCGGCCAAAATAATAAGCCAAGGCTACCAGGGCCACTGCATTCATAGCTGCAGGTATAATTCCTCCCGCAAAAAGACCCCCAATCGAGATATTAGCAACCACGCCGATAATAATAAAGTCAATTGAGGGAGGTACTAATGAAGAAGCCCCTCCGCTTGAAGCAAAGAGGGCAGTTGCAAAATCCGCGGGATATTTATTTCTCTTCATTTCGGGAAGCATGACCGAACCGATAGCGGCTGTTTTTGCACTTCCAGAGCCGCAGATGGCCCCAAAGAAAAACGTAGATATGGAGACAACTATACCTAAACCTCCCCGGATCCGACCGAAAAATACAAGAGCGAAATCAACCATCCGGCGGGCAATACCCCCATACGACATGATCGCTCCGGTCAGGATAAATAGGGGGATGGCAAGCAAAGGGAACGAATCCATCCCGGAGAGAAATTTCTGAGGAAGAAGAATAATAAAATCCGGGTCAGGCGAAATCATAAGCAGTCCGGCTAAACCAGTCAATCCCAGGGCAATGCCAATAGGTACAGACATTACAAGTGTAATGACAAATACAATAATTATGACTAATCCCATTATTTGTTCCTTTCCGCCCACCAATTTTTTAGCAAGTAATAGAGCATAAGAATTCCACCTACTACTGCCGAAGAATAAGGGACAGCCATGGACATCTGCATGCTTGGAGATGTTTGATTTGCCACGTATACAGTGTATTCCACTGCCTTCCAAGTAAACAATAAAAGAAAGATGGCTACCACTCCCATAACCAGAGAGCCTAAGATGCGCTGCCCGCGTGGCCCCAGTTTGTTTATCAGAAAACGCAGGGCAAAGTGGGATTTGGTTTTAAAAGCATAGGCGGAAGTAAGGCAGGCAAGCCACAAAAATAAGTATCTAGCCAGCTCTTCAGACCAGGCAAGAGAGAGGTGGAGCAGATATCTGAAGAGTACCTGGATAAAACTTACTCCAACAATTGCTACAAGTAAAACACACAGGATGGTTTCCAAGTATTTTTTTCGAGGTAGTATCATAAAATTTTCTTCCAGTTTGTATATTTATTTCCTTATGATCTCTTCGATCAGTTTCATTCCTCCCAGTTTTGCTGCATACTTTTCATACACCGGCTTGACCTTCTCGCGGAAAAGGTCCTTGTTTACGGAAAAAAACTTGATTCCTTTTTCTTTTAATTTTTCCAGTGCTTGTTCTGACATTTCTATTTCAGATTTACGTGCTGCCAGAACCCCGGCCCGCCCGGCAGCCAATACTGCTGTTTGAATGCTGGGTGGAAGCTTGTTATATTTTTTTTTACTGAAAATTAAGACAGCAGCCCCAATAAGATGATTTGTATATGACACATATTTTGTCACTTCGTAAAATCTTTCAATTAAAAGGTCTGCTGTACCACATTCAGCTCCATCAATAACTCCTTGTTGGAGGGCAGAATAAAGTTCATTCCAGGACATTGAAGTTGCCTGAGCTCCAAGGGCATTAAAACTGGAAATTAAAATGGGACTTGCCATTACTCTAATTTTCATACCTTTAAAATCAGCGGGAGTCAAAATTGGTTTTTTGCCGTTAAATACATTCCGGATCCCATATGAACAATAGCCGAGAAAGACGCAATTTATTCTAGCCTCTATGCTTTTTCCGACCTGGAGGCCGATATGGCCATCAAGGATTTTATAAAAATGCTCATGATCGCGGAAAATAAAAGGGAGGTTAAAGAGACCGATTTCCGGAACAAAAGGTGCAAGGTTTCCAGAGGATACTATAGTAGCATCGATTATGCCAAGTTTTACTTCGATTATCTCCTGCTCTTCATTTCCAAGCTGAGCGCTTGGATAAATAATCACCTCGACTGCTCCTTTTGTTTCTGCTTCTAAAACCTCTTTGAATTTTTCTAATCCCACCTGATAGTAATGGTCAATACTGCTGTTTTGGGCAACTCTTATTATGGTCTTATCAGTTTTTTTTCCGTTAGATTCAGAGGATCTTCGCTTATCTTTTTGGCAGGAAGCAAAAAGGAACAGCACTAAAGAAAAAATTACTAATTTCTTTTTAGCGCGCAATATGAAAAGTAGTATAAGGGAAGAAAATTAATTTTTCAATAAGAAAAAATTTGAAAAAGAAAAAGCATTCTTTTATCCGCGTCCTCAGTATAAAATATTGTTTTATTGGTTTTTATTTTTAGATATAATGCGTATAATAAATGACTTTGATTATTTTTTATGAATATGGATAAGGAATAAGATGGAATGGAGTAAACTTCTTCCTGCCATCATAGCAATTTTAACTGCTTTTTTACTGCCCATTATTTTTTCAAAACGAAAAAAAGAAGGGTCTAAAAAGAAAAAAGATTATTCTTTGAATCTTGATGAGCTGGGTATTAAATTTGAAAAAATCGAAAAAGATGATGAGAGAATTAGTTTTGTAAAGAAGCTTTCTTTGGGGCAAAAAGCCGAGGGTATTTTCGCTTTGAAAAGAAAAAAGATTGACTATATTTTTATTATAAGCGTTACAAGTCAATATGGAACAAATTATTCCTTAGAATTTATAGTCAAAAATACATTCAATCTAAGAGATGAACCTATCAAGAATACGAGGATGAAACTGAAGAAGGATTCATTAATAAGTAAAAAATATGTGGATATTTTATGGATAGGTGACATGTATCTTGCTCAAAAACTTAATATGGATTATGACCTTAAGTATAAACTTCTCCATAGAGTTGTGAATGAACAAAAAATCATTTTAAGGATAATCCCAGATAAAAAGCGTGGTTACACCAGAATAAGAACAAATTTTGTCCCTCTTTCAGATGATTTTATAGCTTCTATAGATTCAATTGCGGGGCACATAAAAACAGGGCTTTAAAGGGAAATATCTATCAGATAAAAAACAACAGCATCAAATACCAATCCAGTTAATATTATCAAGTATTTAAGTACATTTTTGCTTTTGAATTTGTTGCTGAAATAGAGAAATAGTTGGAGAATAGCAAATATTTCAAGAGCAAAGGGAATAAACCCGAAGTAACCGAGAAGAGGCATTTGGAAAATTCGCACGAAATCAAAATAGGGGAGAGAATAGTCCCATTTTGCGCCAGCATAAAAATTTAAAAATTCCCAGATAAAGCCTGCCGCAAATCCTGCCATGCACCAACACCAGAATCTATGCCAATTTCCCTTTTCCATTTCTCTTAGCATAGAAGGAATTTGAAGTTTGTAATTTATCGGCTCCAGAAGGAAGATAAAACTAAGCCATGCTAAAGGAAAAAAATATTCACTTAGCAAAATTGACAAGCTTAAAGATATTATTCCCAGAAAAAAGAGAAATTTCAATCCAAAGGGAGTTAGTTTTATTCGGAAAACAGAAAGCTTTTTGTTTCTGAGGACGTACCCAAAAAGATCGGCCAGTTCTATTAGGGCGGGGATTACCGTTGCAAAAGCAATGAAATAGCCGGCCCACCTTTCAAAAATATTATCCGGAAGGTTAAGGTAAACCCAATTTTTCATAAACAAATTAATTACTTCAAAAACAAGCCATACCGAAACAGAAAATACAGAAATCGAAATAAATGATTTTAGGGAACGTTTAAGAGGAGAGCTCTTATTTAGCCTGAAGTTTATGCCATCAATTATGAGAATAAAAAACCACCAGGCAAAACAGTAAAACCAAGTCTCCATAAATGAGACTCTAAGATATAAAAAAAAGCTCGAGATAACTAATCCGGACAGCCCGATATAAGGAAGATGTAAAAACACTTTCTCTTTCATTTAGAATTATTCTATCAAATGAAAGCGCAAAAGGAAACTCAAGGCCAGGGCGGATTAGAGAAATTTTACCTGATTTTTAAAACCACTACAGATTTTGCCGGTAGGACTAACTTTAGAGTGTTTTTTTCCAAGGCCGCATCATCAAAGTTCTCTAGCTTGACTTTATCGGGATGCTGGAAGGTATTATGAGCAGTCATCTTATCTGAAGTAAGGATTTTTCCTGTGACTGTTTCAGCGCTGATTCCCCGCAGATGGCAAGTCACCTGAGCCGTCTCATTCGGGCTCAAGTTGCAGAAGGAGATATGTATTTCTCCTTTGCTGTTTTTTGAGGCGGAAGAGCTGATTTGCGGGATGATTTTATCTTCATATGTGTAATCAGGGGAGTCCATATCCATTGGAAGGAACATGGCATCCTGATGAACTTTATATAAGTCAAAGACATGATATGTGGGAGTCACGATCATTTGTTCGTCTTTGGTAAGGATGAGAGCCTGAAGCACATTGATGGTCTGAGCCAGGTTAGCCATTTTGACTCGCTCTCCGTGCCGGTTGAAAATATTAAGAGTGGCTCCTGCCACTATTGCATCCCGAAGACTGTTCTGCTGATAGAGAAAAGCCGGATTTGTGCCTGGCTCCACCTCATACCAGGTGCCCCATTCATCCACGATCATCCCCACTTTTTTCTCCGGGTCATATCGGTCCATGATAGTGGAATGCTTGGTTATCAACTCATCTATAAATAAAGCTTTTTCTAAAGTGGCAAACCATTCTTTTTCTCCGAATTCAGTGGCAGAATTTTTATTTCCCCATCCCCCGGGCACAGTATAGTAATGAAAACTCAGGCCGTTCATGGCGCTACCGGCTCTTTTCATCAACACCTCTGTCCACTTATAGTTTTCTCCGTAGCTTCCACAGGCGATTTTGTAGATCTTGTTTCCGGAGTAATTTCGGACATAGGTCTGAAACCTTAGGTAAATATCCGCATAAAACTCAGTCCGCATGTTTCCACCGCATCCCCAGTTTTCATTACCGATACCGAAAAATTTGAGCGCCCAAGGATTGTCCTTTCTATTTTCACGGCGTAGGTTAGCCATGGGGCTTTGCCCCGCAAACGTGATATATTCTACCCATTCTTTCATCTCTTTGACGGTCCCGCTGCCGACATTTCCGCAGATATAGGGCTCGCATCCGATCTGCTGACACAGGTCAAGAAACTCGTGCGTGCCGAAATGGTTGTTTTCTGTGACTCCTCCCCAGTGGGTATTCACAAGCGCCGGGCGTTCGCTTAGAGGGCCTATCCGGTCTTTCCAATGATACTCATCAGCAAAACACCCGCCGGGCCAGCGGAGGACAGGGACGTTAATTTTTCGGAGCGCAGACACAATATCATCTCTTATACCTCTTGTGTTTTTTATAGAGCTTTCCTTTCCCACCCAATAACCTCTATAAATGCACCGTCCCAGATGTTCAGAGAAATGTCCGTAGATGTGTTTGCTTATTTTGAATGAATCCTGGTCTGCATTAATAATCAGAGTTGCAGTCTTCTGACTCTCACCCTGAGAAGCACTGGGGGCTAAAAATACTGCAAAAATGAAAATCATGCTAGATATAAAGATTTTTTTGGTAGGCCTCATGTTTTTTCTCCTTGTTAATTTCAATTAAAATATGGGGACATCATCCTTAATTCTGAATTATATGAGCGACTTTTGAATTAATTAAGTATGATGTCCCCATTTCTCGAGGCATTATTTAATTTTTTTATACGCGGGGCGCTTCTGTTTCTTGGGGGGATTATTCTTTAGCTGCTCAAGAACTACTTCAATTGCTTTTTCAAGCTGGGGATCGTGACCGGCAAGGACTTCGGAAGGGGTCTGCTGGACCTTTATATCAGCCGGAACACCTTCGTTTTCAACTACCCAGCCATCTTCAGTCCAAATAGCGAGATTGGGCGCGGTTACATATCCGCCGTCCATGAGAGAAGGAAATCCCAGGGTTCCCACAAGCCCGCCCCATGTTCTCGTCCCGATGATAGTGCCGAGTTTGAGTTTTCTGAACATCCAGGGGAGAAGATCTCCTCCGGAACCTGCTGATTCATTGATAAGCATGACTTTGGGGCCTTGGATGGAAGCGCTAGGGGTTTTAAGGTCTGCTCCATAGCGCATATTCCAGCTGCAGATATAAGGCCGCCTCAGAATGTCTATGTAGTAATCAGCTACTTGTCCGCCTCCGTTAAATCGTTCGTCTATGATGATCGCATCCTTGTGTGCCTGGGGAAAGAAATATCTTTTAAAATAGGTATGGCCTAAGTTGGTTGTATTGGGTACATAAACATAAGCTACTTTTCCATTGGTCGCTTTATCTACTTTATCAATATTACTTTCTACCCAGTTTCTGTTACGCAGTGAGTAGTCGCTGGAGATAGGAACGACTTTGACATGGCGGGAATCTTTCCCCTGTGGGTCAGGGCCTACTGTTATTTCAGTCAGCTTCCCGGATGTGTTTTCAAAAAACTTGAATAAGTTTTCAGGAGCACGTACAGGATTTCCATTTACAGCTAAAAGATATTCGCCCGCTTTAACATCAACTCCCGGTTGAGTAAGGGGAGAACGAAGTTCAGGATTCCAGTTTAAACCGCCAAAGACTTTCTTAAACCTATAGCGGTTATTTTCAACCGCATAATCTGCCCCAAGAAGTCCAACCGGAATGCGCTCAGCTTGGGCAAGGGTGTCTCCACCTCCTGTTCTGTGATGTCCTACTCCTACTTCACTACACATCCACTGAATGACCCTGTTTAGGTCATTGCGGCAGGAGAGATGGGGCAAAAATATAGAATACTTTTCCTGCATTTTATCCCAATCTACTCCGTGCATATTCGGGTCATAGAAGAAATCTCTGTTTATCCTCCAGGCTTCCTGAAATATCTGCTTCCATTCTTTTTGAGGATTTATTTGGACTTGGATCGAATCTGTGTTTAATTTCCCCTCGCCAGGTTTTATACTGTCTGCTATTTTTACGATTCCGAAATTTTGACCTGAAATATAAAGCAATTTTTTGTTATCAGCTGATATTTTGTAGCTATTAACACCAGGCATAATTTCAGCGTCTTTGCGTTTTTTAAGGTCGAATTTGTGGAGTTTTGTCGTACGCGAGTAAGGACCTCTGCTGTTTGAGGGTGCTTCCAGATAAAATATTTGACCCTTGTCGCCTGCTTGGAGGGAATAGTAGTTTCCTTCTGGAACAGGAAGACTTAAAATACGTTCATTAAGCCCTTCAAAATCTATCTGGAATTCCTCTCCCTTTTCTTTTTCAGCCTTTTTATCTTTATTTTCCTCTTTAGCTTTTTCCTTTTCTATTCCTTTTTCTTCATCACTTTCTTTTGCCAGAGGAGAGGGGACACCTTTCTGAAGAACAGCAAGATATATGGCATTTGTCATCCCCATATCAGCATTGGACATGGCAAACCAGTGCTTGACCGGGCCTGCGTCAGTAGATGCAAAAAAGTAGAGATATTTACCGCTTGCATCAAACACAGGTTCTGAGACTTCGCTTAAACCATCTGTGATCGGAAAAGATTTGTCTTGCTCGATAGAATACACATAGACTTTTTGAATATAGGCTTGCGAATTTAAAGTATAAGCGATCCATTTTGAATCAGGAGACCAGGCTCCCTGAATTGTTCCTTGGGGGCCGTAAAGATATTCGGAGGCAATTTTATAGGACTTTCCTGTCTCCACATCAAACCAGTACAAGCTCCAGGAATTATCTGTATAGGTGATTTTTTTGCTGTCCGGTGACCAAAAAAGCCGGGCATAAAATCCAGCTCCTTTTACTTGATATTTTTTTACCTTTCCTTTGAGTCCCTGTTCTTTGATATGAAGAGAGTATTCTCCCTTCTCATCTGAAAAATAGGCGATGTTTTTCCCGTCAGGAGACCAGGCCGGGCTTCTTTCATTTGTCCCCGGTGTTTCTGTAAGATTCCGGAAATCACCTTTTTCTGCCGGGAATGATACAATTTCTCCTCTGAATTCAAAAAGAGCTCTTGCTCCTGTAGGAGATATATCAGCATTGCGTATATATTTGCTTCCTTTTACATACCTGGACCTAAGTTCCATCAGGTCAGTCGCTATACCAAGGGAAAGGTCATTTACTGTCTTATTATTTATCTCAAAAAAATGAAGACTGCCTGCTTGTTCAAAAATAATTTTCTCTTTACTGGAAGAAGCATTGAGTATAGGAAAATCCTCGAAATGGGTAAGCTGATTTAGTTTTTTAGTTTCTGTACTAAAGGAGAAAAGGTTAAACTCTCCCTTTCTGTCAGAGCGAAAATATATTTTATTTTCAATCCACATAGGATCAGTATCATTACACCTTCCTTCAGGTTGAGGGATTTTATCTATAGAGTTGTCACTCAATGTAATAATCCATATTCTCGAGAAGGTGCCCCCTCGGTAGTGTTTCCACTGATGAAAAGATTCTCCAAAGGGAGTATAGGCCATCTTTTTACCATCAGGCGAGTATACGGCTTTGTCAGCATAGGGGATTTTTTCTTGAATAGGCATATTTCCTTTTACAGATACTTTAAAAAGTTTGCTCCGCCCCCGGGTAGCAGAAAAACGAGAAGACATAAAAAGTACAGATTTTCCCTCAGGAGTAAATGCCCTGACCGTGTCTGAGGCTGGATGCCAGGTCAAACGCTTGGGAATACCGCCTTGACTTGGGATTAGGTAGACATCTCTATTTCCATCATATTCACCACTAAAGGCGATCCATTTCCCATCCGGAGAGAAAACTGGGTCTGATTCTATTCCTTTGTGAGAAGTAAGGTGGCGGACATTGTTGCCCTGCAAATCCGCAGTCCATAAGTCGTTTGCATAGACAAAAGCGATACTATCGTGACTCACTGCAGGTTGAGTTAACATTTTGGTATTGTTTGGATTGACTCCTTCAAGGGTGGAAAGAGGGATCACAAGGCAAAATACAAGCAAAATACTTAAATTAAAAAAGATTCTTTTCATTTTTTTCTCCCAATGGCATTAATTTATTTTCCGAACTGTTTATATCATGAATTAAATATATTTTAAATACTTTCGGAGGGACTTACCCGTATCCATGGCTTACGAGCCTCCGTATTTGACATTATCGATTTCCCTATGATATAGAGAAAGCAAAAAAGGAAATAAAATGTCTGCTGCCCTAATTCTAATTATCGCTATTAGTTTTTTCATTTTAGGTTACATTTTTTACGGCCGCTACTTATCCCGCATATTAGGCCTTGATGCAAAAAACAAGACTCCTGCCCATACTATGAGAGACGGCATTGATTATGTGCCTGCTAAGTGGCCTGTGCTGCTGGGACATCACTTTGCCTCCATAGCTGGAGCCGCCCCGATTATCGGCCCTATTACGGCTGCTGTTTTCGGCTGGGTTCCCGTATTTTTATGGCTTCTTTTTGGCAATGTTTTTATGGGTGCTGTCCATGATTTTACATCCCTTGTAGCATCTGTCCGGCATAAAGGCCGCTCCATCGGAAAGGTCATAGAAGAGCACATCGGTATTCACGGAAAGCTTCTTTTTCTAATTTTTGCCTGGTTTACCCTGGTTCTTGTCGTAGCTGCCTTTGTAATCTTGGTAGCAAAGACTTTTGTCTCCACCCCGGAAGTAGGTACTGCTTCCTGTCTTTTTATAATGCTTGCCGTATTTTTCGGCTTATCTGTCTACAGGATGAAGGCTTCCTTATTAACAGCAACAATAATAGGAGTTACTCTTTTACTAATCTGTATCTGGATAGGCTATAAATTTCCCATTGTATTTCCAGGCACTATGGCGCAGGGACAGATGATCTGGACCTGGATTATTTTAGGATATATTTTTGTTGCTTCTGTAACCCCGGTGTGGATTCTTCTTCAGCCCAGAGATTATTTAAACTCAAATATATTATATCTTGTTCTGATATTCAGTTTTTTAGGAATCCTTATCGCAAATCCTACGATAAAATTCCCCGCATTTACAGGTTTTGTCCATCCGCGTTTAGGCTCAATATTTCCCATATTATTTGTTACGGTAGCATGTGGAGCGATTTCAGGGTTCCACTCCCTTGTAGCATCCGGTACTACTTCCAAACAGCTAAACTCTGAGTTAGATGCCCGCCCTATAGGATATGGGGGAATGCTTATAGAGGGATTGCTTGCTGTTATAGCTTTGATCACAGCTGTAGTGCTTCTCCCTTCTCAATATCAAACATTTTTTCCTCTAGTAGGAGATGCAAATCCCATAACACTGTTTGCAAACGGAGTAGGGGGGTTTATCTCAAAACTGGGTATTCCTCTTAAAATCGGGATTATTTTTGCTGCCATGGCCATTGCTGAATTTGCTCTTACTTCTCTGGATACAGCCACAAGGTTAGGGCGGTTTATGTTTCAAGAATTTTTTAGGAAAGAAAACCCCTCTCCCATCCAGGTTTTTTTAACCAACAGATTCGTTGCTACATTTTTTACTATCCTGCCCGGGGGGATATTAGCTCTTTCCGGAAGCTACCAGGCGATATGGCCCATATTCGGTACAGCTAATCAGCTCCTGGCAGCAATTGCTCTTCTTGCAGTAAGTGTTTGGCTGGCTAAAAAACAAGTAAAAAATTACTTTGTAAAATACCCCATGTTCATAATGTTTGCCATAACCCTTTCCGCCCTTGTGGTGCTTGTTTCTAAAAAAATTCATTTAATTATAAATTACTTCTCCAATAAGCCTGTACCCGCAGGCTTAAGTATAACAGGAACCTTTTTTCTGCTTTTAATTGCTTTAATGCTTTTTGGGGTAGCAGTCAGCCTTGTTTATCAGGCGGTCAGAAGCTTTAAAAAAATCAAATAAATCTTCCCCCCCTGACCTCCCGTTATGACTTTTTCACCTGTATAGTAAAGAAAGTCTTGACAAATTCACCTATACAGGTAAAATAGTCATATGATTAAAAGACACTTAGAGAAAATATGTTTCCATAAAGAATTTGGCCGGCAGATGCGTTTCATCTCCGGCCCTAGGCAAATAGGCAAAACAACGCTTGCTAAACATATTTTAAAGCAAAACAACCAGAGTAAATTATATTTTAATTGGGACTTGCGAGAAATAAGAGACAAATACCATCATGATCCATATTTTTTCGAAACATCAATTTACGATGCTACCTCAAAACATCCCTGGGTATGTATGGACGAAATTCACAAGATGCCAAAATGGAAAAATATACTCAAAGATTATTTTGACAGGTTTGAAGAAAGTGCCCGCTTCATTGTAACTGGAAGCGCCCGCCTTGATTTGTTTCGCAAATCAGGTGATGCTTTGTCAGGTCGTTATTTTCTTTTCAGGCTTCTTCCCTTAACTCTTTCAGAAGCTTCAGGAAAAAACTTACCAACTCCATATGCAGAAGAAACAGCCCTTGATTTTATTGAAAGGAGAATAAGCAAACCAAAATACGAGCAGGACCTTATGACCCAGCTTCTGGAATACAGCGGATTTCCGGAACCATTTACAAAAGCAAGTAATAGATTTTACAAACTCTGGCAGAGAGAGATGGCAGATCAAATTATACGTGAAGATGTGCGGGAGCTGACTCGCATTATAGATCTTGAGAATATAGCTACTTTAATCCAAATAATTCCCCAGAGAATCGGCTCTCCTCTTTCAATAAATTCAATCAAAGAAGACATTCAGGTAAGTTATACTGCCGTAAATAATGCTGTTTCAGCAATGGAACTTACTTACATCATATTTCGTCTTTTTCCTTACAGTCAAAAAATCGCCCGCTCTTTGAAAAAGGAAAAGAAGTGCTATTTTTACGATTGGACCCGCTGCGAAGACCCGTCAATTCGGTTTGAGAATTATATTGCAGTTGAACTTAAAACCTTAACCGAGCTTTGGAATAGCTCAGGTATAGCAGATTTTTCTCTGCACTATGTCCGAACTAAGGACGGAAAAGAAACGGATTTTCTTATTATAAAAAATAATAAGCCCTGGTGTCTATTTGAAGTCAAATTAAACGATAGGCAAATTTCCAACCATCACTTAAAACATGCGCATTCCCTAGGGGATATACCATTAATACAGCTTGTGAATGAGCCTAACGTGCTAAAAAAACCCGACGCAGCATTATACAGAATCTCGGCAAGCAGATTTTTATCCTAAATCCCTTGCTTAAGGACACTCCCAAAACCAATGCTTTATGGAAAAAAATTGCCCAATCCTGTATAGTGACCGATTAAGGAAAAATTGAAAACTTTTGCTAAGATAGCACCACATCTAAAACAAAATATCCGCAAAATCCTTTTCGGAATAATAATTCTTATCATCGTTGATATTACCCAACTTATTATTCCTAAAATAATCCAGTATGCAATTGATGGTATAGGTACTACAGGTTTTACAAAAACGAATTTGTTTTATGCCGGGGCAGCAATATTTCTCATAGCTTGTCTTATGACATTATTGCGTTTTTTCTGGCGTCTTTTTCTTCTTGGAGTAGCCTGGTCCGTAGATAGAAATTTGCGTCAGGAATATTTTGATCATCTCATATCGCTTTCTGCTAATTTCTTCAATAAAGTTAAAACAGGTGGCCTCATGGCCTACGCCACCAATGACCTTAATGCGATACGGATGCTTATTGCCTTCGGCTTTGTTATCGGGGTGGATATTATCCTTATCACAATAGCGTCGCTGGCTTTTATGATTAACATAAATCTAAGGCTTACCCTGATTTCTATCATTTTACTTCCGGCCCTTACGATCATTATTATCATTTCAGGTAAGAAGATACATCATCGTTTTGCTAAAGTGCAAAAAACATTTGAAGCGCTTTCAGCAAAAGTCCAGGAGAGTATCTCAGGGATACGGGTTGTAAAAGCTTTTGTTCAGGAAGATGCGGAACTGGATAAAATATCAGATTCTGCTTACGATTATGTCAGAGAAAATATCTCGCTTATCCGCATTCAGGGAATTTTTCACCCCTCATTTATGCTTATCATCGGGCTGAGCATGATGATAGTTATGGTATTTGGCGGAGAAGCAACAATGATAGGGGAGATTAGTATCGGCGAGTTTATTGCTTTCTTTCAATATCTGGGAATGTTTGTCTGGCCCATGATAGCTGTCGGCTGGGTCGTAAATCTCTATCAGCAGGGAACAGCTTCCTTAAAAAGACTTAATAAAATATTTGAGGAAAAGCCAGAGATTGCCGACGAAGCTTGGGTGGATTATTCCATATCTCAATTAAATGGCAAAATAGAATTCAAAGATCTCACCTTCCAATATAATGAGAAGGGACCGCTTATTTTTGAGAATATCTCATTTGAGATAGAAGCAGGTAAAACTCTGGCAATAGTTGGGAGAACAGGCTGCGGAAAATCAACTCTAACCGACCTTTTAACCAGGGTTTACAATCCGCCGAAAAACAGCATATTCATTGATAAGCACGAGATTTTCAAAATTCCTCTAAAAAAACTTAGGGAAAATATCATTATGGTACCCCAGGATATTTTCTTATTCTCTCAAACTGTAAAAGAAAATATTACCTTAGCAAAACCGGATGCAAGCATTAAAGAGATAGAAAATGTGACAAAAAGTGCGCAAGTTTATGATGATATAGCTGATTTCCGGGAAGGTTTTGATACGGTTTTAGGAGAACGCGGGGTTACCCTTTCCGGGGGGCAGAAACAGCGCCTAGCTATTGCCCGGGCTCTTCTTACAGACCCTAAAGTATTAATCCTTGATGATGCCTTATCTGCTGTTGATACAAAAACAGAAAAGCTCATCCTGGAA
>JAUWNW010000059.1 GCA_030612445.1 Candidatus Aminicenantota bacterium | reverse complement strand
CAGAGTAAAAAGTACTGTTCCGCTGGAAACATTTTCCTGAGGTGATACTTTAACATCTGTAATGATCCCAGAAAAAGGCGCTCTTATCTTTGTCTTCTCAAGCGTAAGCCGGGATTTTTTTACATTTATCTCAGCTTGAGTCAATCCTTTGGCAGCTGACATAATCTCATCTTTTTTTCCTCCCGACTCAATCAATACCAGTTCCATCTTTTGGCTTACCTTTTCAAAGTCATTCTGTGATATCAAGCCTTTTTTAAAAAGCGCATTTGCCTTCTCGTATTCCTGCTGGGCCAAATCAATACTTTGCCTATCAGCCTCACTTACCGCCTCTTCTGAGCTTCCAAAACGTTTTTCTAAAAGCATCTCAGAAAGTTTCTGTAAGCGTACCGCCTCATAATTCTCAAGATCCAGCCTGTATTCACTGTCCTCAATCTCGAGCAGAAGTTCCCCTTTTTCCACATGCTGGCTTTCCTTTACACGTATATTTTTTATCTTACCCGAGACTTCAGCTTTCATATCAACCCGCTTATTTGTCACCGCTTCTCCAGGAGACTTCAATTTCATTACTAGCTCTCCCCGTATGACTTCTGCCACCTTGACCGAGATCTTGGATTCACTGGCTTTTTTTTCTGCCTCAGCATTTTCTTGATTAGAATCCTTTGAAGAGGCGTTGCTTCCCCTTTTTATGAATCCGAAATACACTACAACTCCAATAATAATCACAATTATAAATACTGTGAGAAATTTTTTCGAAAATGTCATTTTAATCCTCTCTTTTCTCTATCTACATAGCCTGAACTATTCATAAAAAAACGGCGATGCTTTTATTATTAATTTATTTTCAGTGATATGCAAGATTCTTTCGAGAATGATTCTTTTAACTATTTTCTCGCTTTTGTTTTTAATTTTAATCGCCATTTTTTACCATTCAGACGAGCCGATCTCACAGCATCTGCTACGTTACAGGGCACTTGCGGTGAAGGACCACAGCTGCACACCCTGTGCCTTGCATATGCAGCAACCTCGACTCGTGAATAACTCAGGTTAGCATGTTATTTATACTATAAATAACGTTTGGGAAAGTCAAAATGTTTCACCAGCTTTAATTTATTTCAATATCTTTTTTAACAGCAGCCTCTAATTGAGTTAAAAAGCTGGGCAAAGCGGCAGCTACCCGGTGCCAGTTCGGGATCAAAGTCGCGGTTGAAGGGCTTTTCCAAAATATATCTCCAGCCAATTGAATCCCCTTAGCAAACGCCTCAACTGCCGTTGATTCAGCATGGCGGTCAAAATTCAGCCCGTTAATCGCCGCATCATTCTCATAACGGACAACAGTTTCCTGAGCAATCCTTAAATAAATACTGCTTAATGTTTTAAAAAAACTAGCAGGAAACTGAACCCCTTCCAATGCCAGGGTTCTAAATATGGACTTGGTTATATCCACTGTCATTTTCAGAATTCCTTTTTCCGGTTCATCAGGCTCCAATGTTTGATGTTTGTGCTCATAGTTATCAGCTATATCTACCTGGCAAATCCGGTTTAAAGTAACGCTCCTGTATACCTCAGCCAGAGTCGCAACTTCCAACCCCCAGTCGCGCGGAATCCGTATTGCCATAGCCAGATCCCGCCGCATAGCGATCTCTCCAGCTAGCGCGTAACGAAAACTGTCAATATAGACAAGAAAAGGAAGATACCCCAGGATCTTTTCCAGAGCCCGGATAAAAGGAGTGAAGAAAAGACGGGTGGCCCGGCCATACATCCTGTCTGTAACCCGGCTGTAATATCCTTTACAAAAAGTATATTCATAATTAGGAGTAGCCACCGGGTAGCACAACCTGGCCAGTAATTCCCGGCTGTAATTTTCGATATCACAATCATGTGCTGCAATAACCCTGCTTTCTCCTCTTCCTAGGACCAAACCCAATGAGATCCAGACAGCACGTCCTTTCCCGGCCTCTCCGGGAGAAAGGCTATTCTCTTTTAAAATCCGGTAACATTCTTTCAGGCCGGGACCATCATTCCATATTAACGAAAGCTTTTTAATAGAAGAAAATTCTTTTTTTACTCTTTTAAACTGGACTATATTACATTTATCCATACATAAAACGATCTCATTAAGATACCTAACTTTTCGCAGTGTTTCCATAATATTTGGCAACGCTCCGCTTTCAAACTCACGATAGAGAGAAGGTAATACCAAAGCAATCGGCCTTATTCCTGAAAACTTCTTAAGCTCCTGTTCCAGGCGTTTTACATCTGTTTTGCCTAGTTTATGAAAAGTCGTTATTACACCATTTTGAAAAAAATCTGACATATTAATCCCCTTTGATCATTCATTTACAACAGTATGAATATAAAATAAGCAAAAATCAAAGCTATGTCAAACTCTATATCCCCAGATCCAGGTTAACTGAATTTTTATTAACTAATAATATATCGTATTATAAACAAGACAGCGAACAAGTAGATCATCCAATGTACCTCTTTCCCTTTTCCTGACACAAGCTTCAAAATCGAATAACTAATAAATCCAAAGGCAATCCCTTCAGTTATACTTAATGTCATTGGTATTACAATCACAGTCAAAAAAGCAGGCAAACCTTCGGTAAGGTCAGCCCATTCAATCCGGGTAATATTTTTCATCATTAAAAAACCGACTATTATTAAAGGCGGGGCGATTACCGGACGCAAGCTCATATCATTGTAAACATACTCTCCCCCGATCATCTCAGCCAAGGGGCTGAAAAAAAGGGCGATCAAAAAGAAAAATGATGTGAAAATATTGGCCAATCCTGTCCTGGCGCCCTGGGCTATCCCTGTAGCACTTTCAATATAACTGGTTATAGTCGAGGTCCCTAATAAAGCACCGCTTACAGTTCCCACTGCATCAGCAAACATAGCCTTATTAGCACGGGGAAGTTTTCCCTTTTTTAAAAAACCAGCTTGACTGCTGACTCCAATCAAAGTACCCACCGTATCGAAAAGATCTAAAAAAAAGAAGACAAAAACAACAGAAATAAGGCCCGTCTGAAAGGCTCCCATAATATCCAGTTTAAAAAAAGTGGGAGAAATACTGGGAGGAGCTGCCAAAATTCCGTTGTATCGGACCACCCCCAGAGGAATTCCTGAAAACGCGGTTGCTAAAATCCCGATAAGAATGGCTCCCTTCACCTTTAATACCATCAAAACCGCTGTCAACAGCACTCCGAACAAAGCCAGGATAACCGGCTTGCTGGTCAAATCCCCAATCCCTACCAAAACACCTGGTGTATCTTCTACCAGGCCACAATATTCCATCCCCACAAAAGAAATCAGAAACCCTATGCCTACGGCAATTGCATATTTGAGTGAATCAGGAACGGCAGAAACCAGTTTTCCCCAAACCCCAGCAAGGGAAAGGAGGACAAAAACCGAACCTGAGATAAATACCGCACCCAGGGCAACCTGCCATGAATAGCCCATTGTCCCGCAGACAATCACGGCAAAAAAAATATTATGTCCCACTGCAGGAGCCAGAGCTATAGGGTATTTTGCCAAAAGCCCCATTAAAAGAGTAGCTAAGGCTGACGAAATACAAGTAGCAACCATAACTGCGCCCTTGTCCATTCCGCATGCAGACAATACTGCCGGTTGAAAGAAGATTATGTAGGACATGGTCATGAATGTAGTCGTGCCTCCCAGCATTTCTGTACGCAGGGTAGTGTTGTTTTCTTCGAGTTTAAAAACCCGGTTCAGCCAGTTTTGCACAATAGACCCTTATTCCTTAAAGCTAATAAGAGAAAATATTTCAACCTCAGGGTGAGCCTTTTTAATAGCCTCAATGCCGTTTAAAAAAGCAAGGTCCACAACTGCAGCAAATCCTGCGACTTCTCCCCCGATCTCCTGCACCAGGTCGATAGCACTTATTGATGAAGAGCCGGTAGCAATAAGGTCATCCACAATAAGGGTCCTTTGTCCCGCAGAAATACTGTCTTTGTGCATTTCAAAATATTCTACAGCATATTCATTAGGTGCTTTTACACAAGCTGTTTCCCGGGGGAGCTTCCCTTGCTTACGCACAACTCCCATTCCCAGGCCAAGGTTATAGGCTACAGGAGCCCCGAATAAAAATCCGCGTGATTCAATACCTACGATTTTTTCTGCTTTCTTTTTCGCCGCCCAGGAGGAAATACTATCGATCAAATAACGGAAACATTCCACATCTTCTATTAAGGGGGTGATGTCTTTGAACCCAATCCCAGGCTTAGGAAAATCCTTTACTTCAATGATCTTTTCCTTGCATCTATCTAACATTCTTTTCTCCATCCTCAGACTTAGTATAAATAGTTTGGGTTGGAAAGGGTATTCCAATACCGGCTTTGTTTAAAGTATTATAGATCACATCAGTCATAAGTAATTTTGTTGAATATGCATCTCCGTAATTCTCTACCCATGCCCGGGCAACAAAGTCCAGAGAGAAATCCGACATATTTATAAATAAAACTACAGGCGCAGGCGCTTCCAACACATTCTCTATTCCCTTTATCGCCTCCAAGACTACCTTTCTTACTTCTTCAGGATCAGAGCCATATTCCACCCCAAATTCCACATTCACCCGCAGAGTCAAATCCGGGACTGTGTAATTTTTTATTTTTGCATTTGCCATATATCCGTTGGGGATATATATCACTTCATTGTCGTATGTCTTCAACTTTGTGCTCCTTAAACCAATGTCTAGAACCACTCCCATCTCTCCTGATTCAAGCTTTATCTTATCCCCTACTTTAAATGTCTTATCCAGTACCAGCTGCAGCCCGCCGAGCATATTTGCCAGAGAATCCTTTACAGCAAAACTTACAGCAATACCGGCAATACCTGCAGTCGCAAGTAAGGGGCTGATATCGATACTCCATGAATCAAAAATAAATATAATCCCCAAAACTACAATAACAACCTTAATTACTTTCTCTGCCAAAGGAATCAATCTATCATCTGCAGTAGAGGCAGTCTTAGCAGCCCAGTCCCTCTGCCAGTATTCAGCAAAGTTTTTGATGATCCTGGTGAGAAGAACACAAATAATTATGACTAAAACAGTGTCGATTATGCTATTATAAATACTTGATTTAAATTCGAAATGCTGAAACCCTATTTTAAAACCAAGCGCGAAAATAACATAAAAAATCACGGTCGAAAGGGTGTTTACAAGGATGTCATCGATCTTTGTCTTTGTCTTCTTAGCCAGAGGCTTCAGAACCCGCTTAACGATCAATTTGATCAAGAAAGCCGCTATAATAGTAATGACCAGAATAAATATAAACCTGAGATAAAGATTTCCCATAATATAGTTAAAGTACTCTAATAAAGTCTGCATTTTTTCCTCCTTTCTATCTTATGTTTTATACCTGAACTACCTGATTATTGCAAATTTCTTTGGGCAATGAGCCGACTATGGTTGCTCTCCGGTTTTGTACCCCCTTGCCTGGAGCAAATGCAGCTGCTATAATTTTATTAGCTATGAAAATAAAAAACTGGAAACTCTGCCTGGTTGCAGATGCAGATTTTACAACAGCAAAAGACCTGCCGGCCTTGACCCTGCAGGCTGTAATGTCCGGAGCCTCAATAGTCCAATTAAGAGCAAAAAATCTTTATGCTGTAGAATTTCTGGATTTAGCTCTTAGAATTGCCAAGCGCTTAGGCCCGCATAACATTCCCTTTATTATCAATGATAAAGTAGATATCGCCCAAGCCTGTAAGGCAGACGGAGTTCATCTGGGACAAAAAGACATGCCGCTTTACCAGGCCCGGGAAATCCTGGGAAATAACAAAATCATAGGAATCAGTGTCAATACGGTTGAAGAAGCCATTAAAGCTGAAACTGAAGGAGCGGATTATTTGGGTGCCAGCCCGCTTTTTTACACTGATTCAAAAAAAGACCTGGACCCTGAATTGGGCCTTAAAGGCCTGCAGGAAATGCGCAAGCAGGTTAAGATTCCGATACTTGCTATTGGGGGGATTAATTCTTCCAACGCATCAGAAGTTATGGCAGCCGGAGCTGACGGTATTGCGGTAATATCTGCAATTCTCGGAGCAAATGACATCTCACAAGCCACCCAAAAGCTCCTAAAAGCAGTCAGCAAGCTTCCCTGAGTTCCCCTTCAATTAATCTGGATTGTTTCTTAATAACCCAGGTTGATGACTCGTTGCTCATTTTCTCCGACCTTAATTAACACTCGCATTGCCGGTCCCTTGAAATCCAACTTGTCAGCCCACTCTATCACGATAACTCCCTGTCCAAGATAATCTTCCCATCCCAGTCCAAAAATATCAGCTTTGTTTTCCAGACGATAGAGGTCTATATGGATTATAGGGAATTTGGCTTTATAAATATTGATCAGAGTATATGAAGGGCTGCACACTCTATGATAGTCAGCCAATCCCAACCCTGCAGCAATTCCCTTAGTAAATACGGTTTTTCCTGCTCCAAGTTCTCCGACAAGCAGCAGCACTTCATCCCCTTTGAAATTAGAGGAAATATTTTTCGCCAGCTTAAAAGTTTCTTTCTCAGAGTTAGTTGTATATTTTTTCATAAATAAGGCCGATATGAATGATACTTAGAAAATGGAAAATAGTAAATAGGAGAGTAGAGGCCTGGATACTGGTAAATCCCGGAGAAAGCCATCCGGAGCTACGCGGGCATGGTTCCTCGAGAGAATCTCGAGGAGAGCATTGTGAGGACAGGAAGGGATTTCCCCGCTGGGGGAAATCCCTGTCTTTCGCAGGGACTTACCAGTATCCTTGCCAACTCTTAAATAAAAAAAGGGAGCAAATCCACCCCCCGCATGCTTGCAACTGACATTGATTTATGTTACTTAAATAGCATAATTATAAATTATATGGAGGTTTTTCATGAGCATTAAAATTGGCATAAATGGATTTGGCAGGATCGGCAGAAATGTTTTTAGGGCTTCATATCAAGATCCTGACGTAGAAATTACAGCTGTCAATGATATTACTGACGCAAAGACCCTAGCTCATTTACTAAAGTATGATTCTGTCCTTGGTATCCTGGATGCTGAAATTCAGGCAAAAGAGGATTCTATTTTCGTTGATGGAAAAGAGATAAAAGTATTTACAGAAAGAGATCCAGGCAACCTTCCCTGGAAAGACCTCGGGATTCCGGTTGTGATCGAATCAACAGGACTTTTTCGAAAAAGACAGGATGCTGCCAAACACATCGAACAGGGCGGAGCAGAAAAAGTTATAATTTCAGCCCCTGCCATAGACCCGGATATAACTCTTGTTCTAGGAGTAAATGAAGGTCTATATGACCCGGAAAACCATCACATAATTTCCAATGCCTCCTGCACAACCAATTGCCTGGCTCCCCCTACAAAAATACTGCATGAAGAATTCGGAATAGAAAAAGCATTTATGACTACCATCCATGCCTACACCAGCGACCAGCGGATTCTTGACACCCCGCACAAAGACCTGCGGCGAGCCCGGGCCGCTGCCCTATCTCAGATCCCCACAACCACAGGTGCCGCAAAAGCCGTCGGTCTGGTAATGCCTGAGCTGAATGGGAAAATCGATGGTATCTCTATCAGAGTTCCTACCCCCAATGTGTCACTTGTCGATCTGGTCGCTCTGTTAAGCAAAAACATAACCGCAGAAGAAGCAAATAATGCTATAAAAAATGCTGCCCAAGGAAAACTAAAGGGAATCCTGGACTATTCCGAATCACCCCTGGTTTCTATTGACTACACTTCCAACCCGCATTCATCAATCGTGGATGGATTGTTTACCAGGGTAATAGAAGGCAATCTCATTAAAATCCTGGCATGGTATGACAATGAGTGGGGCTATTCCTGCCGGCTCAAAGACCTGGTAAAATATATCACCCGCTGAAATTGCCAATGCTTCTTTTGAGTGAGCTGGATCTAAAAGGGAAAAAAGTCTTCCTGCGGGTAGATTTTAATGTCCCTTTGGATAAAACCGGAAAAATTAGCGATGACAGCCGTATCAGGGCGGTTTTGCCGACCTTAAAATATCTGATCGAACAGAAAGCCAAAATAATTACAGCTTCCCATTTCGGCCGGCCAAAAGGACGGTTCATACCTGGACTAAGCCTTAAACCGATTGCCGCAAGATTATCTGATCTCCTTGGCCTGAAAGTCATGTTTGTTCCGGATGTGATCGGAGAAGAGGTTGAAAGACTAAAACAGGATCTAAAAGAGGGTGATGTCCTACTCTTGGAAAATCTCAGGTTCTATAAAGAGGAAAGAGATAATGACCCTGATTTTGCCCGCCAGCTTGCCAAAGGTATAGATTATTATGTGAATGATGCTTTCGGTGCCTGCCACAGGTCACATGCTTCTGTAGTAGCGATCACCCGGCATGTAAAAAAATCCACACCTGGTTTTCTTGTTAGCAAAGAAATAGAATACCTGCAGATGGTGATCCAGTCTCCCCAAAAGCCTTATGTGGCAATTCTGGGAGGCGTCAAGGTCGCAGACAAGTTGCCGGTGATCAACTCGCTTATAAACAAAGCAACTGACATTCTTATCGGGGGAGCGATGGCTTATACATTCTTCTCAGCTCAGGGTTTAAATACCGGCCGCTCTATTGTAGAAGAGGATAAAAAAGACCTCACTCTTAAACTAATAGATAAGGCTCAGAAAAAAGGTGTGCATATCTTTCTGCCTTACGACCATATTATTGCAGAAGCAATCAGCTCTGAAGCAAAGACTGAGACAGTTAATTCCTTTCCCATCCCAGAAAAAAGCATGGCCTTGGATATCGGACCTGCCACTATAAAAAAATATTCAACAAAAATAGCTTCAGCTAAAACTATTTTCTGGAACGGACCTATGGGTGTTTTTGAGATCGACCAATTTGCCCGAGGAACTATCAGGATAGCCGAAGCAGTTGCAAGTTCAAATGCACTTTCGATCGTAGGTGGCGGTGATTCTGTTGCTGCAATATATAAAGCAGGAGTGGAAAATAATATTTCCCACATCTCTACCGGCGGAGGGGCATCACTGGAATATATTGCCAATGAAACCCTGCCCGGAATTGAAGCTTTAAGGGAGAAACAACATGACCCTAACCAATAAAAAACCTTTCATTGCCGGAAACTGGAAAATGTTTAAAACCATACCTGAAGCATTGGAGCTCGTTACAGAGATCCGGTTGGCAGAAAAAGAAACATCCTCTTCTGAAATAGTAGTCATCCCTCCTTATACCGCCTTAAGTAAAATCCAAGAATTAACCCGTGACTCAGCTATTCGACTGGGAGCTCAAAACATCTTCTGGGAAGAGGAAGGTGCTTTTACCGGAGAAATATCCGCTGCCATGCTAAAAGATGCCGGCTGCGACTATGTAGTAATAGGCCATTCAGAAAGACGTCAGTACTTCGGTGAAACCAATGCCACCGTAAATAAAAAAATACAAAGCGCTCTCAAACACAAGATCCTTCCCATAATGTGTATTGGAGAATCGCTCGAAGAAAGAGAGACTGGCAAGACGATAGAAAAAGTGGTAAAACAGATAAACGAAGGCTTACAGGGGATTGACTCTGAAGATGCCGAAAAGATCATCATCGCATACGAACCTCTCTGGGCTATAGGAACAGGACTAACTGCAAGCCCTGGACAGGCGCAGGAAATTCACAGCTATATCCGCAGTAAATTAACAGAAAAATATGGAAATAAAACCGGTTCCTGTGCTATAATCCTCTACGGCGGTTCAGTAAAACCAGCCAATGCTTTTTCTTTATTAAAAGAAAAAGATATAAATGGAGCTCTTATAGGCGGAGCTGCTCTTAAATCAGAATCATTTATTGAAATCGCAAAGGAAGCTATAAAAGCCTATGAGGAAAAATGATAACATTAATTACAACTATTCATATTATTATCTGCTTTATACTTATTGTCACAGTTCTACTTCAATCAGGAAAATCTGCAGACCTGGCAGGTGCTTTCGGTGGAGTCGGCAGCCAATCGACCTTTGGCCCTAGGGGAATGCAGACATTTTTATCCAAAATGACAACTATAAGCGCAGTTCTTTTTATGTTTACTTCCTTTGGCCTCTGGATTCTTTCCGGGCAAGAAGGCGGTTCGGTTTTAGAAAACGAAAAAGCCCCGATTACAGAAAAAGCTGCTGCTGCAATTCCGGATACAAAGAAAAAAGCCCCTGAACAGTAACCTGTAGAAAAAAACCAAGCGGTCCAGAAGAAAACAGAAAATAAAAATACTACAGAAGAAAAGAAATAACCCTACTTCAATCAGTCAATGTCCTGATATGCCGAAGTGGTGGAATTGGTAGACACGCATGGTTGAGGGCCATGTGAGCGTTTAGCTTGTGGGGGTTCGAGTCCCCCCTTCGGCATTTTTATCTAGTATTCAGCCTCTACGGTCTCTTGGAACAATAATTTCAGGATCAGCAGCATCTATTTCATCCCCATTTGAACAAGCTATAAAATAGCTTCCCTGGACTCCACTAACCGGATTATTTATAAAACCCATAAATAACCCGGATTAATTTATAAAGCTAAAACTAATCCCCCTTTTTATTCCTCACCCACCAGCTTTTTATATCCCGGATCTTCACGCAGTTTTTCCAGATCCGGGCTTTTATCGATCTCACTTTGGACATTCCCCCCGCAAGTAATAAAATCTTGCAAACATTGCGTATCAGCCGGGAAAAACGAAGAGGAATGGCGTTAAAAATCTGAACGAGCACAAGCCACACCTGAATTTCATCTTTCACTGCGAATACCCTGTAACGAAGTAGATGGGGTAAGATCGGCTCGCCTGAAAGGTAAAAAATGTCGATTAAAAATAGAGACTAAATTGTGAACAAAATGGTAAATCGGATTTACTTATCAATCAGTACAAAATATTAATCTAAAAGGATGTAACATACATATCGACATTTTTTATGAATAATTCAGGTCAAAAATTGTTGGTATACTTTGACCAAAGGTCATCCCCTAGCTTCCAGTAGGCTTCTACCGTTTGATTGGCAATTTTGTGACAGTATTTAGTTAAAAATTCCCTGGCTTTTTCAGGGCTCTGTTTATACAAACGTACTGCTTCAGTATCTATCTTTTCCTGCTCTGCAAAAGCTTTCTCTTCGATCTCTTCCCACACTTTCTTTATGTCCTTGCTCATTATCTGCCACCGGAACAAAGCCAGCTGGCTTACCCGCCTGAATGCCCACCAGGCACTATCTCTCCGGAAACACTCTCTCCCGTCTACCATATAAGAGTCAGGCATCTGATTTATGCCGCAGTAAAAGGGCACATGCGGTGTAGTGGCTGGATTATCATATCCCAACCATACCACCCCCCCCACAGCATCAGGGAGCCAGCCGCGGGACTGGGTGACTTGAAGATAGGTCGCACGGCTGCAGCAGATGGTCCTTTCCCGCTGGACATTTAAAAGCTGCATCAAGTCACGGTTTAAAAACGAACTGGCCACAGGACTTTTAACTGATTGACCTTTTCGATTTACAGTAGTAAGGCTTCGTGTCATATCATAAGGGGTATCCTGGTATGTATCTCTGAAAATATCCAAGACATCTTTTACTGACAGCTTCTTCTCAGGCTTAACTGAAAAGGGGAAATTCTCGCTATTAGGGTCAAGACCAAGAGCAGGGGCTACCCGGCTTAATACCCGCCATTCCCTTCTTCGGCTGCCCATACTCCGCCGGGATGCATAAGCATAGCAGAACTCAAAAGAATCCCCGCTCTTGCTGTCCCACCAGCCCATTTCCTCTGCTAAAGCATAGACATTGCTGGATGCTAGATAATTTTCCCGGTCTTTAAGGTCAAGGTGCCGGATACGGCTGGAATTTGCAGATACGCCGACATCCTCATCCGGGATACGCACAGCAGCCCATACAGCACCTTTGTTTCCTTTCCCGGGTCCTAAAATTTCAAAGTGCCAGGTTTCATTCGGGTCGGCAAAAGTAAAACATTCTCCATAATCTATATAACCATATTTCCCTGTCAATTCATCTGCGATTTTTATAGCCTCTCTTGCAGTCCGGGCGCGTTCCAGTACCAGCCGGTATAGCTCTGGACAATCTATCAGTCCTTCATCACTTTTTAATTCGCGTTTACCCCCAAAAGTAGTCTCTCCGATAGCCAGTTGATGTTCATTCATGACTGCATAAGCAGTGTTGATATAGGCGTAAGTCTCAGGGACCTGGGGAATTTCACCTATATCCAGCCTCTCAGGATCATTTGGGCTTTTTGTCCTTTTGGACTGAAAATATATCTTACACATATCGCCAGGTTTATACTTTTTGTGGGGAACCACATTTATCCAGGTCCGGTCGGAGCCACTATCACATGAATGCGAAGTCATAGTCGAGCCATCAATCGATGCCAGCTTTCCCACAATGATACTGGTACAGTTATCAAACTCAAAACCATTATCTTCAACCGGATTAGCAGGAGAAATAGACACAGACCAAAGCAGGAAGGCAGCAGTAATCAAACTAAAAAGACATGCTTTTTTCGCTAAAGCATTTTTTTTCATTGAATCTCTCCCTATTAGGAGCACCCCTTCTTGTTTAAAGGGATATGCCCCTTCAATTTATATATTATGGCTTATAGCACAGCAAAACCTATCGGTCAAATAATTAAGATTCATCATATTTTAGGTTTATCCATCTTCCCATGCTTTAAATCTAACCTGAATTATTCACGAGTTAAGTACAAGCTACACCCGAATTTCATCTCGGCTCGCTTTACTATTTTCCATTTTCTGAGTATCATACATATTGACATTTTTTATGAATAGTTCAGGCGAACCTGAGTTATTCATAAAAAATGTCGCTTATAAATAGAGATTACATCGAAAAGGAGAATCAATACTATGAAACTAAAAGACTTATATAAAACGGCTGTGAAAATAGGAATTGAGAATGACTTGCGGAGCAAAAAAGATATCAACCGGATATTAAAGGAGGAAAAGGAAAATTTTAACAACCTTAAAGATGAAGAAAAAGAATTTTATGATAAAGACAGAATGTTTAATCCCTATGCGGATTCACGAATTCTCTATGGAGACCATGACCTGGAAATCAAAAAAGTTATCACAGGCATAGACATGGAGGTCGGAGAAATCCTTTTGACCTATCAATTAAATAAGGAGCTAAAGGATAAGATCGACCTGGTGATCGCCCACCATCCTGAAGGTTATGCCCTTGCTCAGCTTCACGAAGTTATGAAACTACAATCAGACCTGCTGGCTCTTTACGGAGTGACCATAAGTGTTGCGGAACAGCTTATGGAAAAACGCATATCAGAAGTAGAACGCGGAGTGATGCCTGCTAACCATAACCGCGCTGTCGATGCCGCCCGGATTCTTGGGATCCCTATGATGTGCATTCATACGCCAGCGGACAACTGCGTCACCAATTATCTAACTAACCTCTTTAAAAAAGAAAAACCCTATAAATTAAAAGATGCTCTTAATATCTTGAAAAAAATCCCAGAATTCAAAAAATCAGCCCATCTTCAAGTTCCGCCAAAGATCATCAGCGGAAATGAGAACAACAAATGCGGTAAGATCTTTGTTGATATGACTGGAGGAACCGGAGGCTCAGAGAATATTTTTGAAAAATTCGCAAATTCCGGTGTCAGTACATTAATTGGTATGCACATAGGAGAAAAACACCTGGAAAAAGCAAAAAAGGCCAACCTTAACATAATCATAGCCGGTCATATATCAAGCGACACCCTGGGCCTGAACCTTCTTTTTGACGAAATCGAAAAGAAAGGAGAATTGGATTTTGTCAATTTATCCGGCTTTGAAAGAATAAGAAGATAAAATGAAAAAACTTATTTTTTTAGCATGCATCCTAATTACAAGCCATACCGGAGCTGCTCAGCAGGCATTTGTAAAACAATCTCTAGTGGTCAATATTGAAGTACCGGTCAGAGTATTTGACGGCAGCACTTTTGTAGACGACCTGACAATAAAAGATTTTGAAATCTTCGAGAACGGAAAACTCCAAAAAATCGAAGCGGTTTACTTAATAAATAAAAGGTCAATTGAAAGAAGCAATGAAAAGAAAAAATTTAATCCGCAAACTTCCAGAAACTTCTTTCTCTTTTTTGAAATGGCAGAGTATTTACCAAGAGTCGGTACAGCTATTGAGTACTTTTTGAATAACATCATCTCTCCGGAAGATAACCTCATAATTATCACCCCGCTTAAAACATACCAGCTCAAAAAGAAAGCCCTGGAAATAAAACCTCGAAAAGAAATAATTGATGAGATCAAAGGGATCATCAGAGAAGATACATGGCAAGGAAATTCCGAATACAGGAATACATTAGATGATATCACAAGGACAGCCCAAACCATATCTGCCCTTCTTTCAGGTGGGCGGGAAAACATCCCTGCGATTATTGAAAAAAATGACATGGACCCGGATGTACAGCTTGATCAAAATCTCGTATTCTATACCGGACTTTTAAGCCGCCTGGAGACACTGAGAAAAGTCGACCAGATGAAACTCCTTGATTTTGCAGAATATTTAAAATTCAAAGACGGTCAAAATTTTGTATTTACATTTTACCAGCGAGAATTTATTCCCCAGATCGACCAGAGGATATTGTCCCAGTACTTATCTCTCCGCCAGGACAGAATGGATTGGGCCATGAACTATCTTAATGAATTTAATAGAAGAGATCTTTCCATTGATATAAAACGGATAAAACAGGCTTATGCGGATGCCTCTACCTCTATCCATTTTTTATTTATTTCCAAACCGGCTGCCCATATTCCCGGGGTAACTATGGAAGAACATTCGGAAGATATATTCAGGGCATTTAGGGAAATGGCTGAGGCTACGGGAGGATTTATTTCCAGCTCATATAATCCGGTTTCAGCTTTTAAAGAAGCTCTGGATGCAGCCGAACACTATTATCTCCTCTATTATTCTCCTAAAGATTACTCAGAAGAAGGAGAATTTAAAAACATTGAGGTCCGGATTAAAAATAAAGGATTCAAAATCCTGCACCGGACAGGATATTTTGCTTATTGAGACAATAAAAGGTGATAAAATGAAAAAATTATTCGCTATCCCGGCTTTATTGGTTTTAGGCATAAATCTTTTCTCCCAACTGCAACAACACCAGGTTTATGTGACCAATATAGAAGTGCCTATTCGGGTTTTTGATAAAGGTACATTTGTAAATGACCTGACTTTGCAGGACTTCGAGCTCTACGAAGATGGAAAACTGCAGAAAATAGAAGCTTTATATTATATTAATCAAGACCAGATACAACGCACTGATCTTGAAAGAGATTTTATGCCTTTTACAGGAAGAATTTTTTATCTTATATTCCAAATGACAGATTACAACCCTAGATTGGCAGAAACCATAGACTATCTCTTTGAACATGTTCTTCTTCAGGACGATTCACTTTCGATCGTTACTCCTCTTCACAACTACAATCTGTCTCCTGATGCAAGAAAAAGATTATCCCAGGAAAAAATATCAGAAGAACTCAATGGACTTGTCCGGAAAGATACTATGACAGGAGGAGCGAATTACCGGAATAGACTCAGCGAGTTAAAACGAATGGCCCGGTCATTATCAGGCACAAGTAATTTGTCATTCGAAAATGAAACATCAGTTGATTCACAAATGGGAATTTCCATCCAGTTGGAAAGATATATGCAGACCTTGGAAGATCTGGAAAATCTGCGTAAAACTGATGTAAAATTTTTTCTCTCTCTTGCTTCAAACCTTAAAAGACAAGCTGGGCAAAAGAATGTTTTTTACTTCTACCAAAGAGAATTCATTCCCCATATACCCTCAAGAATTTTGAATAACATGATGACACTTTACCAGGATTTACCCAATGTCCAAAGCAGACTTCAGGATTTATTCGGATCCTATCACAGGAATATTTCTATTGAAGTAGAGCCCATTAAGCGTGCATTTGCAGACTCCTCCTTGCTTTTTAACTTCATTTTCATGAATAAAAGACCTGAGAACACATCTGGTATCGAGATGCAGGAGCAATCAGAAGATATCTTTAAAATTCTCACAGAAGCAGCAAAAGCCACTGGGGGAATAATCGATAACTCTCAAAACCCTTTGGCTGCATTTAAAAATGTAACTAAGCTAACCGAAAAATATTATCTTCTCTATTACTCTCCGGCAAATTATCTAAAGGATGGGGAATTTAAAAATATTGAGGTCAAGGTCAAAGGCAAAGATTATAAAATTATAAACAAACAAGGATATTACGCAAAATAGATTTCATTTTGACATCCACTCTGCTGGGCAGCTAACCTGGCTAATAATCAATGCCTATGGAGGTCTTTATGCATAATATGCCGCATCTCATCTAAGCGGGTGAAACTCTTTATATCAAAATCTTCTTGCTTTAGAAGTTCTGCAATATAATCAATGACTGCAGGAGGAAAAATTCCTTCCCTCTCAAAAAGATTCCGCTTTTTTATAAGGATCTCACTTGATTCCAAACAATTTGCCGGAAGAGGAGAGAATGAATCAAGCACCCCATCTTCAGAGCTAATCCTTCCTGTGACATATAACTTCTCTGCTAACTCAATAGAACGGACATCCTGAAACCCCCATTCAGCTGCCATGGTAACTCCAGCCAGGAGTAGATGGATCAAGGCGCTGCCATCAGCACTTCTTAATTCGATAGTCTTTGTCTTTTTAAAATCAATTGAATCAGCCTCTTCCTGAGGATTTATCTTTTTAGCAATATTATCCACTTCTGACCAGGCCAGAGGAACACGGATAAGCGCACTGCGGTTAAGCCCGCTCCAGAAAATCTTAGTAGGAGCTTCCTGGTTTGGAACAAGCCGCAGATAGGATGAGGCAACTGTATTGCCAAAAGCAGTTAAAGCATCGGCATATTCACACAACCCTCCTACCATTCTTAGCGCCGGCTCGGACAATCTTCCATCCGGTCCCTCCATGATATTACGATTGTCTTTCATTAGCTGTAAGTGGAAATGAAATCCATTACCTGCTGCCCCTTCCTCTATTTTAGGGGCAAAAGTAGCTACACATCCATGCTTGTACGCAATATTGCGGATCAGCCAGCGTCCGATCACAAGAGCATCCGCCATCTCTTCAATCGGCCGCGGAAGAAACTCGACTTCCATCTGTTCTGCCTGTTTACCATTGATTTCATCAAGCTCCGATTCAATATTATCAACATAACCACCCTCACTGTGCGCATATTTAACTGCATGGGTGATCTGAGTGATATGCCGGAGCATTTCAGTCAAAATCTCCCCTCTTTTTACAAAAGGGGAAGACTCATGGTATTTTTTTTCTCCGCTATTCTGGAAAAGCTCATTTTCTCTGGAAGATATCAGATAAAACTCAATCTCACCCAAGGCATAGAGTTCAAGGCCAGCATTTTCGCGGAAAAGTCTCGCAGCATTGAATAAAATATTATCCGGGACAAAATCAGCCCTTTCCCCATCTTTGTTCAAATAGCGGCAAATAAAATCCAAGCTCCCCTTATCAAAAGGGTTAAAAAATGCTGTCCGGTACTCTGGAACTACATACAAGTCAGACAGCGATGTCTCAACCATTCCGCTAAAAAGGGAAGAACCATCCACCCGCTCTCCTTCTGCCAGGATTCTCTCAGCACGCCTGCGGTCTGTAACCGGTAGTTTTAATTCCTTAAGCCTTCCATCAATTGCGGTATAATGGAAAGTGATGCGTTCGATCTGATTCTGTTCAATTACATTTAAGAGGTCCTCTCTCTGAAACTCTCCCGGGGCTTTATTCAAAATAGAGGACAAAAGATTGCTCAAAGCATATGAATATTTATTTTGGGACATAATATTTTACTCCATTTAACCTGAGCTATTCAAAAAACTCGTGAATAATCCTGGTTAATACTTTTATATATAAAGAACTGACATTGTACGAAAAAACAGCGGTAAATTGCAACACCA
>JAUWNW010000038.1 GCA_030612445.1 Candidatus Aminicenantota bacterium | reverse complement strand
GTCAAGAGCTGGCCTGGATACTGGTAAATCCCGGAGAAAGCCATCCGGAACAACGCGGGCATGGTTCCTCGAGAGAATCTCGAGGAGAGCGTTGTGAGGACAGGAAGGGATTTCCCCGCTGGGGGAAATCCCTGTCTTTTGGAGGGACTTACCCGTATTCAGGCTTTTCATCACCTGTAAGTTTAAAAAATTGGGGGAACTCCAGTTTCTATTTACTATTTTCTATTTACTTAGTATCATACATATCGACATTTTTTATGAATAGAGTAGGATAAAATGATTAAATACAAAAATCCAGCTCCTACAGCCGACTCAATTATTGAAATAGAACGCGACGACGGCCGCCTAGGAATCATATTGATCAAACGCAAATTTCCTCCTTACGGATGGGCTATTCCTGGTGGTTTTGTAGATTATGGTGAATCACTGGAGAAGGCTGCGGTCCGGGAGGCAAAAGAAGAAACATCTCTCGATATAAAACTTAAATATCAGCTCCACACCTATTCTGATCCTAAACGCGATGCCCGAAAACATACAATAACTACAGTTTTTGTAGCATCAGCCAGGGGGACACCCGTGGCTCAGGATGATGCTCAGGATATTGGAATATTTACCCGGGAAGAAATAAATTTTCCTCTGGCATTTGACCATGAACAGATCCTGGAAGACTATTTTAAGCGGAAGGAACAGGAAAAATGATAAACAAGAAAAACAAAAAAAATCCAGATCTTAAGTTCATAGAAGTACAAACAGTCCAGGGTCCGGTTGAGGCTGAAGTAATCAAGAGTCTCTTAGAGAGCTACGGTATTTCAGTTTTTCTTAAAGGGCTGGTCGTTCAATCCGTCCATGCTTTCTCTGCAGACGGACTCGGCAAGATAAGAGTCTTAGTCAAAGAGGAAGATTTCGAAACAGCAAAACAACTGTTAACCAGCAATTTACATAATTTATAATAATTAATTTTCAGCTCCAGCCCCCAAAGCATATGCCATAATTGCGTAAAGCCCGTGAGTACAGCCGTCTCCTACGAAGTTACGCAGTAGCTGCAGTTTGTTACCGAAATTTTTTTGGGGGTCGCCGATGTTGGGTGGCCTGTTCATATGCATAAGCAACCCGGATCAATTCAGGTTCTGCAAATATCCTCCCTACTATCTGTAAGCCTGTAGGAAGATTTTTGGAAGTGAAACCCATGGGTACACTCAATGCAGGCATGCCAGTATGGGGTGGGATCAACTGGCTGTTATCTCCAGCATGACTTGTTGGATTGGTCAGCTTATTGGGCGGATTGCTCCAAGTAGGATAGACAATAAAGTCTACTTCCTGCTTGTCCATAGCCTCTAATACAGCTTTTCGAAACCTGATATTACGGGGCTCATGATATACATCTTGGCAAGCTGGTTTATTAGAACAAGGAACCTCAAGGGCTTGGTACAGCCTTTTTTTTATATATAAAGAAAATTTATTAGAATTGTAAACTTCCAATAAATTTTGGACCGGAGCCTTATCCCCAAGGGAGTTAAAATATTTATTCACATCATAACGGAATGTATTACACCACAAGTTTTTAATCAGACTTCCAAAGTTATGAATTACAAAGGGATCTACAATCCTCGCTCCTTTTGTTTTCATAACCTCCAGAGCCTCTTCAAAAAGTTCCACTACCTGTGAGTCAACATGGGGCAGATCCGTATAAAAACGGAACACTCCGATCTTTGCCCCCTGAAGTCCATCCTCATCCAAAAACTGAGTGTAGTTTTCAGGAACTTTCCCCTTACAGGCTTCAGTTATGGGATCAGCTGGGTCATATCCGGCAATGACCTCTAAAATTTTCACTGCATCCTCTAGGGTTCGAGACATGGGCCCTCCAACATCATTACGAGAGTAAAGAGGGATTATACCATCCCGGCTGGTAAGCCCCATGGTAGAGCGGATGCCAACTAAACAACAGTGTGAGGAAGGACCCCGTATTGAGTTTCCTGTATCGGTCCCCAACCCTAATACTCCGAAATTTGCGGCTACAGCGGCAGCGGTTCCTCCACTTGATCCGGCAGGAACCCGTTTTAAGTCATAGGGATTTCTGGTTATCCCCGCTATAGAACTCTGAGTCTGGTAAGGACTGAAAGCCCACTCAGCCATATTGGATTTAGCCAGAACAATAGCCCCGGCCTCGCAGAGTTTTCGAATCTGATAAGCATCATCAGGAGGAAAAAAATCCTTTAGAGCTTCAGACCCGGCAGTAGTCTGCAAGTCCTTGGTCTCATAATTATCCTTTACAATGAGCGGAATTCCATGCAGAGGACGAAGTATGCCGGTCCGCCTGAATTCCTTGTCTAATTCATCTGCTCGCTCCAAGGCATGGGGATTGATTACTACAATGGAATTTAACAGGGTTCTTTGGTCATACTTTTGGATGCGTTCCAGATAAGCCTCAACCAGCTGCCGGCAGTTTAATTCTCCTAACCTGTAAGCAGTATGGATGTCTGAAATAGTGGCTTCAATAAGAGAAAATCCTTCCTTGTCAGTCTGATTACCACAGCTCACAAAAGATAAAGCAAACATCAGAGAAACAATAAGTAAAATTGAATGAACGGATTTTATATGCAATATTTAACCTGCACTATTCATAATTATACTAAAATAACATCTTAAAGAAAAGTGATTCAAAGAATTACTCCTTCCCCCTTTATAAATTTCTTATTGACTGGCTGTGCATCTTATATATAATATTTTGAGTTGATGAATAAAGGAGGAAATTTATGCAAAACCAACATTTTAAAATATTTATTTTTCTTTTAGCTGTACTTGTCATATGTAATCAAATTGCAGCAGGTGATATAAACCTTGAACTGCTTAAAGGTCTTAAAGCCAGAAGCATAGGCCCGGCCAATATGAGTGGAAGAATAGGTGGGATTGATGCACTCGACTCAAATCCAAATATTATATACATCGGCACAGCAACCGGAAATCTATGGAAGTCTGAAGACGGAGGATTCTTATGGGCGCCAGTTTTCGACGATCAACCTGTATCTTCCATTGGTGCGGTAGCTATAAACCAAGCAAATCCTGACATTGTCTGGGTAGGCACAGGAGAAGCAGCCCCTCGTAACAGCTGCGGCGTAGGCCGCGGGGTGTACCTCACAATCGATGGGGGAAGAAATTGGGATTTCTTGGGTCTTGAGAAAACAGAAAAAATCTCAAAAATCATTTTAGACCCCAACAACTCTGACACAGCTTACGCAGCTGCCCTCGGTACTACATGGGGAGAAAATCCCCAACGTGGTGTTTACAAAACAACTGATACAGGAAAGACCTGGAATAAAATTCTTTATGTAGACGAAAAAACCGGAGCAGCAGACATGGCAATAGACCCCGGAAACCCTAATAAAATAATAGCCTCTATGTGGCAGCACAGGCGATGGCCCTGGTTTTTCAAATCCGGCGGTCCTGGAAGCGGTCTTTATATTACTGTAAACGGAGGAAAAGACTGGAAGAAACTTACTCCCGAAGATGGACTCCCAAAAGGCGAACTCGGAAGAATAGGAATAGCTTTTTCAACAAATAAGCCTAAAATCGTCTATGCCTTAGTTGAAGCAAAAAAAACAGTACTCCTGCGCTCTGATAACGGAGGATTCAAATGGACAGTAGTAAACAACAAACCTGAAGTCGCAAACAGGCCTTTTTACTACCAGCGTATATGGGTCAATCCTGTTAACGAAAACATAATTTATATGCTTCACGGCTCAATGTTGGTCAGCATAGACGGAGGAAAAAATTTCAAGAATCTTCCCTCCTTTAATCAGGCCCATTCCGACTTTCATGCCATGTGGATTCATCCCAAGGGAGAGAGGATGATTGTAGGGAATGACGGGGGAGTCGTTATCAGCCAAAACCGCGGTAAGAGCTGGCGCTTTATAGAAAACCTCCCTGTCGGCCAATTTTACCATGGAAGTTTCGATATGGAAACGCCTTATAATATCTACGGAGGCCTCCAGGATAACGGTTCATGGGTAGGACCGGCTTATGTCCTCAAAGAGCGCCGTATTTCCAATTACCTGTGGAAGACTGTAGGAGGCGGAGACGGATTCGATACAGAACCTGATCCCGAAAAACCCGGGGCAGGATACGGTATGTCCCAGGGCGGAAACCTTTATTATTTTGATACAACAACAGGCACAAGCTGTGATATTGTACCGACAGAATCCGACGTCAAACACAGGTACAATTGGAATGCCGGATTTGCTGTTGACCCGTTCGACCCTGCTACAATATATCTGGGAAGCCAGTTTGTCCACAGAAGCAAAGATAAAGGCCGCACATGGGAGATTATAAGCCCTGACCTTACCACAAATGACCCTGAAAAACAGAAACAAGCTGAAAGCGGCGGTCTGACTCTGGATGTAACCAATGCGGAAAACCACACAACAATAATGTGTATTGCCCCAAGCCCGGTTAAAAAAGGGGTGATATGGGTAGGAACTGACGACGGAAACCTCCAGCTGACACAAGACGGAGGAGAGTCCTGGCACCTTGTATCAGAGAAACTATATTCAGGAAAAAAAGGGAAAGTCCCTCCTTGCACCTGGATTCCGCATGTAGAAGCATCTAAGTTTGATGCTGGCACAGCTTATGTTGTTTTCGATGACCACCGCAGGGCTAACTGGACTACATATGTTTTTGTGACGCATAACTATGGAAAAAATTGGAAAGATCTGGCAACTGCGGAAATAGACGGTTTTGTTCATGTAATAGAAGAAGACACAGTAAATAAAAACCTCCTCTTTCTTGGAACTGAATTTGGCCTATATATCAGCTTTAACGGAGGAGAAAATTGGATGCAATGGACTAACGGCCTTCCTACTGTTCCGGTAAGGGACCTGGCAGTACATCCGCGAGAAAACGACCTGATAATCGCTACTTATGGACGCTCGATCTACATTTTAGACGATATTTCTCCGCTTAGAGAGATCTCTGAAGAACTTATAAGCAAAAAACTTCATCTCTTCGAAATCCAAGAGGCCATCCAATTTCAACAAGGTCGTACAGGTTCATATCTTAGCCCCGGAGACACTGCTTTCTCTGGAGAAAACAAAAGATTCGGAGCAGCTATTAGCTATTACTTAACCCCCCGTAAAAAAGAAAAGTCAGAAGAAAAAATGGAATCACAACCCATAGAAAGCAGAGGAAGATTCGGACAATTTCAAGGACTAAGGCCTAACAAATCTTCCAAAGTTGATATTATTATTGAAAACACCGAAGGAGAAAAGCTAGCAAATCTTAAGGGAACAGAAAACAAGGGAATAAATAGGGTATACTGGAACTTCAGAGAGACATCTGAGCAAGAAGATTCCTCAAGCGGACCCTCAACATACAGGTCCAGATTCGGAATAACAGTTCTTCCCGGAGAATACAGTGTAAAAATAAAATACTATAAGGAAGAAGCAAGTGGAGTTCTTAATATAAAACCTGACCCCCGTTTTGACATAGACTTAGAAGTGCTAAAAGCTAACTATAAAGCAGGAAAAAAAGCCCAGAAACTTTCAGAAGTGATAAATAATGCAACCGAGAGAATTGAAAAAACAAGAGAAGCAATAAAGACTGCTCAAAAATATATCAAATCAAATAAAATCAAAAACAGTAAAGAAATGACAAAATCAGCGAAAAAACTTGATTCTAAACTTAAAGAACTAGCCGAAACTCTAAATCCCACACCTCAAAAACAAGGTATTTCAGACCGCTCTGCAGGTTTAAGGAGTCAAGTAATGCGTGCTGTCCGCGGTATGATGGGAGCCGAATACAAACCCATAAGCCAAGCTGCTAAAGTGAAATACGAGAAGGTCAAAGTAAAAGTCGATAATTTTTTAAAAAAATTCAATGCTGTTTTTAAGAGCGATGTAGAAAACTTTAAAAAACTTCTTGCTGAATCAGATTTCTCTCTTTTCAAGACCTATAAGCCCTTAGAGAGGTAAATCAGAAATAGAATGCCATAACAGGTAAGCAGTGAGGACCAGTTAAATAGAAAACATTTAAGCGCACCGTAAACTTTTTTAAAAAATATTTCGTAGAACAATATGAAATCTTAGTTGGTAGAGTTATATATTCACTCTGCCCAACCTAAAAAAGGAGGAAAAAATGCTAAAAAAATTAGTTTTAATCCTGATTATTTCCTTATTTGTATTCCTTTTGATCGCTTCTGCTCCAGCCCCGGAAAAAAAATCCCCGAATATCCAACCTCAACAACAGAATCCAATAATCAAGCTAACTCAATCCATGACCGAACGTCTAATTAAGAACTTGCATATCAAAAAGATCGTAGGGGATCCTATCAAAGTAGGAAGTACTACCATAATCCCTATTATTATGCTCGATATCGGTTATGGTGGCGGCGGCGGCGGACCTGCCGGAGGCAAACAGATGGGTGGCGGGTTTTATTTAGGCGGAGAAGCAAAACCTCTGGGCTTTATTATTATCACCAAATCAGAGACAAAATTTATAAGCGCAGGAAAAGCTCCCAGAAAATAAGGAGAATATCATGAATATAAAACACATAGTTATTTTTACAACAATAATAATGTTGGTTTTCACCTGCCAGCTTCAAGCTCAATCGAAATCCACGGTTGATGATTCTCTTGAAAAATTTGACCAGCTTATGTCAAACTTTACAGTGGATTCTATTATCGGCAAACCGATCCGTTCCGGAAAGACCATTGTCATCCCTTTTGCCAGAATCAAATTCGGGCTCGGGGCCGGAGGTGCCGCAAATGGATATGGGGGCGGAATGGGCGGGAAGGCAATCCCTATAGGAGTATTGATCATCGACGGGGAAGATATAAATATTGAGCTTTTTCCTTTAGAAGAAAAAAAGCCTTCGCTCCTTCAGGAGATGCTCCCGGTCTTACTGAAAATGCTGCCTCAGTTTTTGGGAAATAAAACATCCGTTCCTGCCCAGCCTTCTTCTACTACAGCTCAGGTTCCAGAAAAATCCGCTGCAAAGAGCGGCGAGTTATCTTTGGATCAAGCTAAAAAGCTTTTTGATGAAAATAAATTCCAGGAGGCTCTTGAGTTCATTGATTCTCTCCTCACCAAAGATCCGAATAATGCAGATCTGCACGCCTGGAAGGGAATGGTTATGGGCAGCCTTGCCCAAGATGACAATCCACTTAATATGATGAAGTACGGAATGGGGGCTATGCAGGAATTTGAGGAAGCCATCAGTTTAGGCCCGGACAATGCCACCGCTCATTTCGGCCGGGCTATGGGGCGTCTTAATGCCCCGGAAGGATTTGGAAGAGACCTGGACGGAGCTATTGAAGATTTGGAATTCACTTGTAAAAAAGACCCATTTCCTGATGCATATTATTATTTAGGACAAGCTTTGCAGGAAAAAGGCCAAAAAAACAAAGCTGCAATAGCATTTAAAAAAGCACTTTCTCTCGATCCGGACCACGCTGAGGCTGCCAAGGCTCTGGCGAAGATCAAATAAACCTGGTCGTCCTCTTATTTTCTCCAAAAAGGCTTTGAAATTTTGCCCTGGTCATTATGAATTTCCTATAAATTAATCCAACATCTTAATATAAATAGGTTTATCATAAACATCGACATTTTTTATAAATAGATCAGGTTAAAACATATTTTATTGTACTTATATAAAATAATCTACTAAATCAGGAACGCCCAACGAAGAAATTCTCTTACTAACCTGGATTATTCACGAGTAGAGGTTGCCGCAGATACGAGGCGCAGCGGATGAAGCTGTGGTCCTTCACCGCGAAGCCGCCGCAACACCCGACCCCTAATTTCTGTCCCGTTTTTTCCCGTATTCCCCCATATTTCCAATTTTCAGGGAAAATTCTAGAAAAACTGCAAATAAAAGCAAATAAAATGTATTTTTCTCTTGACAACGACCCCTATTAGTATATATATTTAGATAAAAATGGGACAAAACGGGACAAATTGGGAAATTATCTATTAGGAAGCTACTCAGCCCGTCTTGACAAAAGCGGAAGACTAAAAATTCCGCAAAAGTTCCGGGCGGCTATTGAGGAGCAATACGGAAAAGAATTATTCATCACTTCTCTAAATGATCAAACAGTTCAGGTCTATCCGCTTCCAGTCTGGAATAAACTCACAGGTGTTACTGACAAGGGACTTTTTCATCTCAAACCCCGGGTTAAAAATTTTATGCGCCGGGTCAACCGTGACGGAACTTATTATGAAATAGATTCTAAAGGAAGAATTCTGCTTAGCCAAACCCTACAGGAAAAAGCCCGTCTCCAATATGAAGTCGAAGTCATCGGGCTCAATAATCACTTTGAAATCTGGAATAAAGATGTTCTAAATGAAACCCTGGAACAGAACCCGCTGACTGATGAAGACCTTGAACGAATCGCAGATCTCACTCCCAAGGGAGAGGGGGAATGAGAAATTCCCTCCATACACCAGTCCTTATTGAGGAAGTCGCAAAATATCTACAGATTCAGCGAAAAGGCACCTATATTGATGGCACTCTGGGGACAGGAGGCCATTCACTTGAAATACTCAAAAGAAACCCTGATGCTAAAGTAATTGCCTTTGATCTCGATGAAAAATCCCTTTTAAAAGCTAAAGAAAGGCTTAAGCCCTATGCTGACAGAGTCAAGCTTTATCATTCAGATTTTAGATACATGCCTGACCTTAAAATAGATTTTGAGGGAGTAAAAGCTATCCTACTTGACTTCGGGATCTCCTCCTTTCAACTTGACAGCCCGGAAAGAGGTTTCAGTTATAACCAGGAGGGTCCCCTGGATATGCGCATGGACCTCAGAAATAACTACACAGCATCAAAGATAATAAATAAATACTCGGAACATCACCTGGCTAAGATCTTCTATGATTTTGGAGAGCTGAGACAGGCCAGAAGGATAGCTAGAGAAATAGTATCAAAGCGCAAAATTAAAAAATTTACAACAACGACAGAGTTACTTAAAATCACTGAAAAAGTATGCCGCTGGAGGCCTCAAAAAGGAAAAACCCATCCTGCAGCCAGAGTTTTTCAAGCACTGCGGATCGAAGTGAATCAGGAATTAAAAGGGCTGTCACATTACTTGAAAAGAACCATTAAAAAAATGCCCCCCCAGAGCCGCATTGCTGCCATCTCCTTTCATTCCCTGGAGGACAGGGTTGTAAAGCAAACCTTTAATGACTTAGCCCGAGCAGGAGATTTTTTTCCCCAGATTAAGATACTTACTAAAAAACCGGTTCAACCCACAAAAGAAGAGGTTTCCCATAATTTCAGATCCAGATCAGCCAAATTACGAGTTGCAGAGAGAATATAAATGGTAAGAAGAAAGTTTAAAAAGAAAGACATTGCTTTAGGGGTATTTTTTACCATGATAGCTATCTCCATATTTACCTTCTATCTCTGGCATCAAGCGCAATCATTTAAGTTGGGAATTGAAACTGCAGATCTGAAAAACCAGGTCAAAACCATAAAAAAAGAAGTCGAAGAATTGGAGGCTAAAAAATCATACCTACTGTCACTTTACAGAGTAGAAATAATTGCAAAAGAAGAGCTCCTACTTAAGGCTACTAAGAAAGAGCAGATAATTTATGTAGAAAACAGCCAAATTCAAAAATAGCAATTTTAAAAATGAAAGATTTGTATCAAAAAAAAATCGAGCAGAGAACAACCTTACTGGTTCTTTTCTTTACCATCTGGTTCGGAGTCATTATATTCCGCCTTGTTCAGCTTCAGGTAATTCAGCATCCCCAGCTGAAAGCAAGGGTTATTGATCAGAATCAGGATAAAGTCGATATTTTCCCCAGAAGAGGGACGATATTTGACCGACATGGCAATATCTTCGCTCGGAGTATTTCCTGTCAATCCGTTTTCTTTTCCCCCTTTAAGGATGAAACAAACGAACTTCATTTTCAAAAAATTAACAGGCTGAAAAAAATCCTGGAGCTGTCAGCCGAAGATATCAAAAAAATAAAAACCAGGATAAAAAAGAAAAAAAACTTTATATATATAAAGCGAAAAATTTCTTCTGAAAATGTTGAAAAAGTAAAGAATCTCGATCTTGGCGGTATCTTCCTTTTGGAGGAAAGTAAAAGGTTTTATCCCCAAAAAAGCCTGGCAGCTCATGTGATCGGCAGAGTAAATATTGACAACAAAGGCCAGAGCGGTATCGAAATAACATACGATTCCATCCTGGGCGGTAAAAAAGGCGAACGTTTAAATCTAATAGATGCCAAAAAGCGGCAGTACAGGTATGAAATCCTCAAAAATCCCCAACCGGGCAAGGATCTATACCTGACTATTGATGAAACTATCCAATATTATGCCTCCCGGGAATTAAAAAAAGCTGTGCTGAAAGCAAGAGCAAAATGGGGCACGATCATCGTCTCCCACCCGGAATCCGGCGAAATCCTGGCTATGGCAAATTATCCCGATTTCAACCTGAACCACCCTCCATCTCAACTAAGCCTGACAGATAGAATAAAAGCTATCCATCCTGGCTTTGACCCTGGCTCGACTTTCAAGATAATCTTAGCATCAGCAGCTCTTGAATCAAAAAAAGTCAGCCTGAATGATAAATTTGACTGCAGTAAAGGCTTTCGGCGGATCTCAGGAAAGACCATCCGGGATCATCATAGATATGATATTCTCACATTTCCTGAGGTTATCATTCATTCTTCTAATGTCGGAGCAACTCTTATCAGTGATAAATTGGGTGAAAAGACATTTTACAATATGATAAAAGCCTATGGTTTCGGCTCTAAAACCGGAATTGACCTGTGGGCGGAAGAAAAAGGGACCTTTCATGCGCTTGACAAATGGGAATCAATCTCTCCTGCCTCACTTTCTATCGGTTATGAGATCTCAGTTACCGCCATTCAAATGCTGCAGGCTGTCAATGTTTTAGCCAACCGGGGTGTCATAATTCCTTTCCGAATCACCAAAAACATCCCGAAAAAGTTTGAAAGCTATCCCGGTGAACATAAAAGAGTCATATCCTCTCAAACCGCCATGATACTAACTGATATTCTAACCAAAGCAGTAACAGAGGGTACGGGAAAAAAGGCGAGCATAATCGGCTTCACTGTAGCCGGCAAGACCGGGACCGCCCAGAAACTCGACAAAAAAACAGGCCGATATTCCTCCAACTCTCACATATCATTATTTACTGGTTTTGTGCCAGCAGCCAAGCCGGTCATATCTATGATAGTTGTAATTGATGAACCTCAGGGAAAATATTACGGCGGAGAAATAGCAGCTCCTGTTTTCAGGGATATAGGAGCCTATACCCTTCAGTACCTTCAAATCCCTCAAGAGACAACCGTCTCACAGCCTCTGATAACGGCAAGATTGGGGAGGCAGGACTAAAAATGAAACTGAAAGAGGTTTTTTCTGGGATTCCGGTAGTCAGCTTCTCCGGCAATAAAGAAAAAATCATTACCGAAATCTCCTATTCATCAAAAACGGTAAAAACCGGTCACATGTTTGCCGCTCTTAAGGGAGAAAAGACCGACGGTATTAATTTTGTGGATGAAGCTGTCTCAAGAGGAGCAGCCGCTATCCTTTCTGAACAGAAAAAACCTGACAAATTTGCTGGGAACTGGATACAAGCATTCAATGCTAGAGAAACACTGGCATTATGCTCAGCTAATTTTTTTGGACACCCTTCCCAAAATATGAAAACTTTGGGAATAACCGGCACTAAAGGCAAGACAACAGTGTCATATTTAATCGAGGAAATCCTTAAACAAGCCGGTTTTAAGCCGGGTTTGATAGGGACTATTTTTTACCGGGGACCCGGTCTGTCACATAAAGCAGGAAGAACTACACCCGAGGCTCCGGACCTACAAAGAATGATGAAAATAATGCTTGCTAAAGGGGCAACTCACAACATTCTTGAGATCTCATCCCATTCTCTTGAGATGAAAAGACCGGTAGGTATAGATTTTGATGTAGCCATATTTACTAATTTAAGCGGCGAACACCTTGACTATCACCACTCCATGGAAAAATATTTTAGTGCGAAAAAGAAGCTGTTTTCCCTCAACCGGAAAAGTATGGCCGTAATAAATATAGATGACCCCTGGGGTAAAAAGTTAGCGGCCCAATTGCCGGGAGGGATTATTACCTGCAGCCTCGAATCCGACACCTCCCTTGTATATGCCAACCAATATTCTTTCAGTGAGAATGGAATCGAGCTCTCTGTTAAATTTCCGGCCGGAAGTCTTTCCTTATCTTCACCGCTTTTGGGCAAACCTAATATATATAACATTCTGACTGCGGTTGCAGCAGCCCTAACCTTGAAAATCCCTCTGACCGCTATAAAAGCCGGAATAGCTGAACTCAAAGGAGTACCCGGGAGGTTTGAAAAAATTAAAAATCCTTTTGGATTCCATATTTTTGTTGACTATGCCCACACTGACAACCCCTTAAAGAACCTGTTGGAAACTGCCAGGACGCTATGTAAAGGGCAGGTAATTTTGACATTCGGCGCAGGAGGAGATAGAGATAAAACAAAACGTTCCCGGATGGGTGAAATTGCAGGTAAATTATCTGACTGGACTATAATCACTTCAGATAATCCCCGCTCAGAAAATCCTTTATCTATTATCTCTCAGATCGAGGAAGGCATTAAAACAACCGGGCCGGGCAAATACGAGATCCAGCCCGACCGGAAAATAGCTATTAAAACAGCCTTGTCAAAAGCGAAAAAAGGCGATTATATTCTGATAGCCGGAAAAGGGCATGAGGATTATCAGATAACCGGAAACAAAACAATCCACTTTAATGACAAAGAAGTGGTCCGGGAGATTTTAAAAGAGATGGAGGCTAAGCAAGTTGGCTGAATTACGACTGGATGAGCTGGCTCAAAAAATGGAAGGGAGAATCCTCCAGGGCTCCCCCTCTCTCCGCTTTGACCGGTTTAATATCGATTCCCGCCAATCTAAACCAGGCGAACTCTTTTTTGCCATAAATGCAGAAAGAGACGGACATAATTATATTTCCCATTCAGTCCAAAAAGGAGCAGAAGGAGCAGTCATTTCACATAAAATACCGCTCCCAAATCAAAAAACGGCTTTGATTCAGGTTAAAGATACTGTCCAGGCGCTGCAATTATTAGCAAAAAGAATCCTCCAAGAATCAAACAGCAAGGTCATCGGTATTACAGGCAGTGTGGGTAAAACAACCGCTAAGGAATTCATTGCCACCCTAATTTCAAATAACCGGCACATCTTAAAATCGGAAGGAAATTATAACAACTACTTGGGTCTTCCCCTATCTCTCCTCCAGCTTACAAAAGAGGATGAACTGGCGGTTCTTGAATACGGGATGAGTTCTCCCGGAGAAATCACTGCTCTAACCCGTATTGCTCCCCCTGATATTGCAGTCATCACTAATATAAAACCGGTACATCTTGAATTTTTCAAAGACATTAAGGATATAGCTCTGGCAAAAAAAGAAATCCTGGACGGCATGAAATCCAAAGGCACAGCAGTTTTGAACGGAGATGATTCGCTGGTAAAAGAAATTGCCGGAAAAAGAAAAGGCAAGCAGCTCTTCTTCGGGACATCCGAAGGACATGACATATCAGCTGAAAATATTAAGAAAAACGGCTGGAAGGGAACAACTTTTAACTTGAATTACGGCCAAGAAAAGACAAAAATATTTATCCCGTTTTTTTGCAAAAGTTCTCTATGCAACTTTCTTGCAGCTGCAGGTGTGGCTTATGCTCTCTCAATCCCAGCTCAAACAATCGCAGACCGGGCAAAACATCTAACATCTTTTTCCAACCGGGGCGGTCTGGTCCATCTTGAAAATAACATAAAACTGATTGATGACTCTTACAATTCCAATCCTGCCGCTTTGGAAATGGCGCTTAAAGACCTAGCAGAGCTTCCCGGGAATAGAAAGATAGCGATTTTGGGAGACATGCTGGAATTAGGAGAAAATGAGACTGATTTCCATATCCAGGCAGGGGAAAAAGCAGCCCAGCTGGGCCTGAGCCTTTTAATCACTATAGGTACCCTTTCCCTGAATATGGCAAAAGGGGCCCTCTCTGCAGGCATGGAACACAGCCGTATTTTCTCTTACCAGGATTCCGAAAAAGCAGCAGAAGAAATTAAGTCACTCCTAAGAGAAGGTGATGTCATCCTGGTCAAAGGGTCAAGAGCAATTAAAACTGAAAAAATAATAAATGGATTAAAAGGAAAAGGATAATAATATGCTTCCCTGGTTATTAGTGCCATTAAAACAATATTTCATATTTTTTAATATTTTCCGCTATATTACCGTGCGGACTGCCTTGGCAGGAATTACCGCACTTATTCTGAGTCTGGTTTTAGGACCCTGGCTTATAAAAAAGCTAAAAAAACACCAGATAGGCGAAAAGATCAGGGATGTAGGACCGGAATCTCATGCTGCCAAAAAGGGAACTCCCTCTATGGGAGGGTTCCTGATCATAGGGGCCACGATCATCCCCACTATTCTGTGGGCTGACCTGGGAAATATCAATGTCTGGCTGGCAGTTTTTACCATGTTATCCTTTGGTGTTCTCGGGTTTTGGGATGACTTCCTGCAGATAAAAAAGAAAAAACCAAAAGGGCTAATAACCCAACACAAACTGATCCTTCAGATCATACTCTCTGGAGTTGTGGGGTTTGCTTTCATCTACCTGGGTATGCACGGCGATTTCTCCCTGCAGTTGTCAGTTCCGTTTTTTAAAAAGTGGGCTCCTTATTTAGGCGTTTTTTACCTCCCCTGGATAATGTTAATCATTACAAGCTCCTCAAACGCAGTTAACCTGGCTGATGGGCTTGACGGCCTGGCCATCGGGCTTACCCTTATAAGCATTACCGCTTTCACGGTGATCTCTTATACGACCGGAAATATAGAATGGTCCGGATATCTTCAGATACCCTATGTTTCTTCCGCCGCAGAATTAACTATCTTCCTGGGTTCGATGTTTGGAGCTTGCCTTGGTTTTCTCTGGTACAATTGCCACCCCGCTGAGGTCTTTATGGGAGACACAGGTGCTCTCTCTCTGGGAGCTACTCTCGGTGTTGTCGCTATTATGATCAAACAAGAGCTGCTTCTTTTTATGGTTGCAGGTGTTTTTATTATGGAGGCATTATCTGTCCTTCTTCAGGTTTCGTATTTTAAATATTCAGGAGGCAAGCGGATTTTTAAGATGGCGCCCTTACACCATCATTTTGAACTATCAGGTTGGTCAGAACAGAAGGTTGTGGTGCGATTCTGGATTGCTGCTATCATTTTTGCCCTTTTCAGTCTCACCACCCTAAAATTGAGATAAAATGGATTTAAAAGGAAAAAGAGTTTTAGTCGCAGGCTTCGGTAAAACCGGCGTAGCAGTCTGCAGGTTTCTTCTTCAACAGGGCGCAGAAGTTAAAGTCAGTGAGAAAAAACCACAGGATAAGATAGACGGAATTACAGAATGGAGTAAAAAAGGAGTAGAATTTGAAACAGGAGGGCATAATCAAAAGTCCTTTTTAGAAGCCGAACTCATTATACCAAGCCCGGGAATCCCTTTTATCCCGGAATTAAAAAAAGCCGAAGGACAGAAAATCCCGATTTTTTCGGAAGTAGAGCTGGCCTTCCGATTTTTGAAAGGAAAAATTGTAGGCATAACCGGTTCCAATGGAAAATCAACAGTAACCACCCTGACCTACAGGATACTTAAAGAAGCTGGGCTCCGGTCTTTTCTAGCCGGAAATATAGGCACTCCTCTGATCAGTTTCGCAATAAATAGCACAAAAGACGATATCTATGTAACTGAATTATCTAGCTTTCAGCTGACGCACATAAAAAAATTTTCCTGCGACCTTTCTCTTTTTCTAAATATAACCCCGGACCATATTGACTGGCATAAAGGCTTTGAAAATTACTTCTCAGCAAAAAAGAAACTTATCTTAAATCAAAAAAAGGAGGGCGTCGCCATTCTCAACCGGGATGATAAAAAAGTATGGGGACTTAGGGATAGAGGACCTTCCCGGGTCTTCGGTTTCAGCCGTAAAACCCACCCAATCCCGGGATGCTTTCTTGAAAACGGATACATAAAACTTTTTGCCAAAAAAGAAGAAAAACTGATGAAAACATCTGAAATCCCTCTTCCGGGAATACATAACCAGGAAAACGTTATGGCATCTGCCCTGGCAGGTCACATAATTGGGGTTTCTTTAAAGAAAATCAAGGAAAGCGTTAAAAAATTTACGGGGCTGGAACACCGCTTGGAAATAGTCCGGAACATCCAGGGCATTGATTTCTATAATGACTCCAAAGCCACCAATATTGACGCTGCCTTAAAATCAATTCAGAGTTTTAACCGGAAGATCATTCTTATCCTGGGAGGAAGGGACAAAGGCGGGGACTTTGTATCTTTACGAAAAGACATAAAAAAACGGGTAAAAAAAATAATTCTTATGGGGGAAGCCCGGGAGAAAATCCGCAAAGATCTCAGCGGCATTGTTGCCGAGGAGACTGCAGATACGTTGCAGGAAGCAGTAAACCTTAGCTTTAACTCAGCCGGAAAGGGGGATATTGTCCTGCTGGCTCCCGCCTGTACCAGCTTCGACATGTTTGAAAGTTTTGAGCACAGAGGAAAAGTATTTAAAAAGGAGGTCGATTCTCTCCAGGAAAAACTGAACAGGGGAAAAGTATAAAACTATGGAAATATTCAGAAGAACAGGTTTCGATAAATCTTTTTTACTCACAACTCTTATCATGATCTCCTTTGGTCTGGTAATGGTATTCAGTTCTTCGGCAATTCTCTCCAATGAAATATATCAGCGGCCTTTTAATTTTTTCATACACCAGCTGGTTGGAGCCGGTATCGGCATAGCATTTGTCATCTTTGTAATGGTCACAAAAACCCCTTTTTACCAGAGCAGCATCTTTATCTATGGGCTGCTTTTTCTATCGCTTATACTTTTATCTGCCTGTATGTTTATGCCGGCTATCGGGCATACAAATCGCTGGCTGATTTTTTTAGGATTGAGGTTTCAACCAACAGAACTGGCAAAAATAAGCCTGATCCTATTTATTGCCAAATATCTGTCCAGAAAAAAAGAGAGCATTAATGAGCTCTCCTCACTTGCTGTGCCGATAACTGTATTAATAATATTCATTCTGCTTATCATGAAGGAGCCAGATTATGGAACCGCAATTCTGATTTTTGTAATCTGTACAACTATGCTTTTTATTGGAGGTGTTAAGTTCAGCTATTTTCTCTATACAGGGATCTTTTTCCTCACCCTGTTTATATTCTACCTGTTTCAAGCTTCTTACCGCCTGCGCCGTTTTATGGCATTTCTCTCCCCAACGAGCGACACACTTGGTTCGGGATACCAAGCATTCCAGTCTAAACTTGCGATCGGTTCAGGAGGGCTTCTAGGAGTCGGGCCAGGCCAAAGCACCCAGAAACTCTTTTTTCTACCCTATGCTCATACAGATTATATATATTCCATCGTGGGAGAAGAATTTGGGCTTATAGGAGCTATTGGGGTGCTGGTTCTATTTGGACTATTCCTCTGGAGGGGACTAATTATAGCACGGAATGCCCCCAGCCTTTATACCCGATTGCTTGCTACAGGTTTGACTATGGCTATATGCATTCAGGCTCTTCTCAATATCAGCATTGTTCTGGGGTTGGGACCAGCAACTGGGTTACCACTTCCTCTATTCAGTTTCGGCAGGTCATCACTCGTTTGTACTCTTTTCAGCATAGGTATTCTTCTTCATATTTCCCAGCGCAAAACAGGCCAAAGGAAAAAATGAGAGAAAAGAAGGTGATTATTTGCGGCGGAGGAACAGGAGGCCATCTCTTCCCTGCTCTAGAGGTAGGCCGTAAACTCAAGGAAAAAAATCCCGATATTAAAATAACATTTGTGGGAGGGAGCCGAAAGCTCGAAAAAGAACTTATGCAGTATTATGAAGCAGATTTTATTCCCCTTAAGATCGAAGGACTCAAAGGAATGGGACTGAAAATGATCAAATCTCTTTTTCTCCTTCCCTTTTCCTTTTTAAAATCTTTTTCGATCTTAAAACGCCTAAAACCACATCTGGTCATCGGAGCCGGAGGATACAGCTCAGGGCCAATTGTTATGCTGGCAGCCTGGATTAAAATCCCCACCTTGATCATGGAACAAAACCGGCATCCAGGGTTCACCAACCGAATCCTTCTCCGTTGGGCAAATACAGCAGCAGTCGCTTTTGAAAATTCCCTGAAGGAATTTAAGGGAAAAGGAATCTATACCGGGAATCCGGTCCGAGCTGAATTTTGCAGGATAAAATCCAAACCCAGAAACAGTAAGCTGTCTATCCTTATCTTCGGCGGAAGCCAGGGTTCGCATTTTCTCAATCAAGGCATAGTCAATATGCTTTCATACCTAATGAAAGATAAAAACAGACTGGTAATATTTCACCAAACCGGAGAAAAAGATTTTGCATGGGTAAAGAACAGCTATGCTGCCTGCGGACTCAAAAATGTTACCATCGCTCCTTTTTTCCATAATATGGCGGAATACTTCCAGAAATCAGACCTAATCATTTGCCGGGCGGGAGCAACGACATTATCAGAACTTATTGCTGCCCAAAAAGCTTCCCTTCTGGTGCCGTTCGCTGCTGCTGCGGATAATCATCAAACCCTTAATGCCCGTGAACTGGAAAATATCAAAGGAGCTGAAATAATCCTAGAAGAAGAATTTACAGCCAGCATACTCGCAGATAAAATCCGAAGTTTTATGTTTAATAAAGAAAAAATAAATCTTATGGAAAAAAATCTATCCCAGCTAAAGATAAAAAACTCAGCCGAGAGGATTTCAAACCTTTGCTTCGAGCTTATGGAAAAGCAGAGATAGGAGGACAAAACATGGTTAAACGCAGTCATAGCAAGCTCAAACACATCCACATGGTCGGAATCGGCGGAACCGGTATGAATGGCATTGCCGAAGTACTTCTAAATCTCGGCTATAAAGTCTCCGGCTCGGACATCACTAAAAATCAGTCCACAAAAAGGCTATCCGGCCTGGGAGCTAAAATTTCTATTGGGCATAAGGCTGAATCAGTAAAGGACTCGGATGTGGTAGTGGTCTCTTCAGCCGTAAAGCAAGACAATGTTGAAGTACAGGAAGCCCGTCATCAAAAAATTCCAGTTATCCCCAGAGCGGAAATGCTGGCTGAATTGATGCGGATGAAAAACGGTATTGCAGTGGCAGGCTCCCACGGTAAAACATCAACAACCTCCATGATAGCTGAAGTTTTAGAGCTGGGAGGACTGGACCCTACAATAATAGTCGGAGGACGTTTAAACACACTAGGCGCCCATGCAAAACTGGGTGGAGGAGATTTTATTGTTGCAGAAGCGGATGAAAGCGACCGGTCCTTTCTATATTTATCTCCTTTTATAGCCGTGCTGACTAGCCTGGACGAGGAACATCTCGACCAGTATAAAACAGTTGAGGAAATAAAAAAAACATTCATCAACTTTGCCAATAAAGTACCCTTCTACTGCCCGATTATATTGTGTATTGATGACTCTAATCTGCAGGGTTTGATCCCTTCTCTCGAGCGTCGAGTAATCACTTACGGCTTTTCCGCTCAAGCAGATATCTATGCGCGCGAGCAAAAATTCGACAAATTCTCAAGTATTACCACCCTATATTACCAGGGCAAAAAATTCGGCAAAATGAAATTGAATGTCCCGGGAGTTCACAGCATTTATAATGCCATGGCGGCCGTGGCAGTGGGGATTGACCTTAATATAGAAGCTCCAATAATTCTAAAAGCCCTGGAAGGCTACTCCGGAATCGGTCGCCGCTTCGAGTTGAAGAAAAAAGTCGACAATATCATGGTGATCGAAGATTATGCCCATCATCCTACTGAGATCATTACTACTCTGGATGCCGCTAAAAGGGGCTGGATGCGCCGCATCCTGGCAGTTTTTCAGCCCCACCGGTACACCCGGCTTGCTTCTCTTATGAAAGATTTTGCGACTTCCTTTAATCAAGCAGATGTGCTGATTATTACCGACATCTACGCAGCAGGCGAAAATCCTATTCAAGGTATAACCGGAGAGGCTCTTTTTAAGGAAATCCAGCAACTCGGGCATAAGTGTGTATATTTTGAACCGGATATAAAGAAAATACCGGCGCTGGTTGCAAAACTGGCGTTGCCGCAGGACATGATATTCGTCCTCGGTGCTGGAAGCATTTATAGATCAATACCAAAAATAATAAAGGAACTGGAAGGATAAAGGAAAATATATTATGGCGATTAATCTTAATCCGGTTTTTAAATACCAGCCAGAACACTTTCATACCCAATCGCTGTATTTCAGACGGAAAGATAAAAAAACTAAAACAAAAAAGATCAAGAGAAAAATAAAATTGGGATATAAAAATATTATTTTTAGTTTCCTTTTTATTTCCATTCTGTTTATGGCATTTCAACAGGCCTATCTATTCCTGATCTCCTGGGAAAAGCTCTCAATCGACCGGATTGTAGTCAGCTGCAGTAATCCCCAGATCCAGGCGGACAGTCAGCAATTCCTGAAAGGAAAAATCCTGGGGAATATTCTTTTACTCAATATCAACCGCTTACGCCAATCTCTGGAAAACCTTAACCGGGTCAGGGAAGTCCGGATCAGAAGGATCTTCCCGGCAACCTTAAAAATTAAAATAGAAGAAAGAGTCCCGGCTGCAGTAATAAAAAAACAATCAGCATTTCTGGTCGACCGGCAGGGAGTTCAACTCGACCCTGTGGTTTTAACTGCAAATAGCAGTATCCCCTTATTCATCGATGCTGGAAATTTTCAATTTCATGCCCAGGAAAAACAGGACCTAGCCTGGAAATGTATGGAAAGCCTGACTCCCTCCCAAAAAGAAAAAATCGATATCCTAGACCTTTCTGATTACAATAACATTAAAGTTAAACTAAAAAACTCCCTTACCTGGCTTAAACTCGGGGAAAATCAATTTTCAGAGAAAATCCAGAGATACCAGGCCGACTATTCCTATCTTGAACCATACGAACCCCTGGAATATGTCGACCTGCGTATACCTGGGCGTTTAATTATCAAACCAAGTCCCCGGAAGGAGGCAAAATAATGCCTAAAAATGGCTATATAGTCGGATTTGACATTGGCACAAAAAAGGTAACCGCCATTATTAGTGAAATCACAGAAGATAATAAGATTGAGATTATAGGGATCGGCTCATCCGAGTCAAGAGGCCTGAGAAAAGGCGTGGTAGTAAATCTTGACGCTACTGTTGACGCCATAAAAAAGGCTCAGGAAGAAGCAGAACTTATGGCTGGGGTAGAGATCGACTCCGGTTTTATCGGAATTTCCGGTGCTCACATTAAAAGCTTTAACAGCCGCGGAGTGATCGCAGTATCCGGTAAAAACCGGGAGATCAGCAGAGAAGACATAAACCGGGTAATCGATCAATCCAAAGCAGTCTCCATCCCTCCTGACAGAGAGATCATCCACATTATCCCCCAGGAATTTGTGGTAGACGAACAGGACGGCATCAAAGACCCGCTGGGAATGAGCGGGATCAAACTGGAAGTCAATGTGCATATCGTAACCGGAGCAATCACCTCAGTCCAAAATTTAAAAACCTGCACAACCCGCGCCGGAGTAGAGATTGAACAGATAGTGCTCAACCAGATCGCAACCAGCGCTTCTGTCTTAACCCATGATGAAAGGGAACTGGGAGTAGGCCTTATTGACATTGGGGCTGGAACTACAGAAATCGCAATATTCGAGCGCGGCAGCCTTTGGTACACCTCAATTATTCCAATAGGAGGGGACAACTTTACCAATGATATCGCCGTAGGGCTTCGCACTCCAATCCCTGATGCAGAAAAGATAAAGAAAAAATTCGGATGTGTATCCGGTCCCCTTGTCGATGAACAGGAAACCATTGAGGTCGCTTCCGTAGGACGAGGGAAAAAACCCCGCGTCCTATCCCGCCAGTTACTGGCAGATATCATCCAACCTCGGGCAGAAGAGATCTTCAGGCTTGTTGACAATGACATAAAAAGAATGGGGTACGAGAAATCCCTGAATTCTGGAGTTGTATTGACCGGGGGAACTGCGTTACTGGAGGGGCTGGAAGAAGTAGCAGAAAATGTTTTTGACCTTCCCGTCAGGCGAGGAGATCCCGGAGGGATAGGCGGACTGGTAGACCGGGTCAGTACTCCGGATTATGCCAGCGCGGTCGGCCTGGTGCTCTACGGGCATAAACAATTGAAACAAAGAGGATTATCTAAAGAAAATAAAAAAGGCTTTATGGCCAAATTAAAAGATTGGCTGAAAGAAGCCTAAGGAGGAAATTATGAGTGAGAAAAATCGAAGTAGTCTCAAATTTCACTTGGTCGAAGAAAGACATGGAGCAAAAATCAAGGTTATAGGCCTCGGCGGAGGCGGAGGAAATGCGGTCAATCGTATGATAGACGCCCGTATTGCGGGAGTAGATTTCATTGCTGTTAATACCGACCTACAAGCACTTAATAACAACAAGGCCGGTACCAAGCTCCAGATAGGCAATCAATTGACCAAAGGTCTTGGCTCAGGAGGAAGGCCGGATATCGGCAAAGATGCAGCTATGGAAGACACTGAAAAACTTATCGAGTTCCTTGAAGGAGCGGATATGGTTTTTCTGACTGCCGGACTGGGAGGCGGTACCGGAACCGGGGCCACTCCGGTCATTGCTAATTTAGCCTCAGAAATGGATGTCCTGGCTATCTCAATTGTCACACTTCCTTTCGATTTTGAAGGTAAAATACGCATGAAACAGGCTCAGGAAGGCCTGGAAGAATTAAAATCTTCTGTAGATACGGTTATCTCCATTCCAAACGAAAGGCTGCTCGAGACCGTCAACCTGGACACATCCATTCAAAATGCTTTTAAAATGGCGGACGACATCCTCCGTCAAGCTGTTCAGGGAATATCAGATCTCATCACCAGGCCCGGTCTTATCAACCTGGACTTTGCTGACGTTAAGTCCATTATGAAAGGCATGGGTATGGCATTCATGGGAACTGGCCTGGCTTCAGGAGAAAACAGAGCGCTTGATGCTGCCCAAAAAGCAATATCCAGTCCCCTGCTGGTCGACACATCCATCGCAGGTGCTCATGGCGTACTCATCAACATCACAGGCAGCAAGGATATAAGGCTGCATGAGGTCTCAAAAGCTTCAGAGCTAATCTACAGTCAGGCTCACCCGGAAGCTAATATCATTTTTGGTACAGTTATTGATGAGTCTTTAAAAGAAAAAGTCAAAGTCACAGTCATCGCCACCGGATTTGACCAGACCGAACAACATCTGGAGACTATCACACCCCAGGATATGATCTCCCATCCTCTGAAAAAAACTCCACCCCCTTTCCGGGTCCCTCAAAAAACACCACCTTATGTTTTCAAGCCCAAAGGAACTGAACCTATGTGGGAAAAGACAGAACGTCCATCCTGGGAAAAAGAGTGGGATTCATATGAAACCCCCTCATTTATCAGAAAAAACAAGAACGCTTTAATGAGGAAGACGCCACGTGAATTCAGCTGACCTTGTAATCACAGGCTGCAACCAGCTGTTAACCTGCTGCGGGAGTGCACCAAAAAGAAAAAAAGCTCTCCGCGATGTGGGTGTTATCGAGCAAGGGTGTATTGCTTCTTTGCAAGGAAAAATTGTATTTATCGGGACAGAAAAAGAGCTCAAGCATAATATCAGCCCAGAAACTGATACAGTCATGATAAATGCCGCTGGGTTGACCGCCCTCCCCGGTTTTGTCGATCCCCATAACCACCTTCCTTTTGCCGGCAGCCGGGAAGAGGAGTTCAAGCTTCGCATTCAAGGCGCCTCCTACCTTGAACTGGCAGCCAAAGGGATGGGCATTCAGACAACTGTAAATGCAACCCGTAAAGCTACAAAGAAAGAGCTGGTTTCTATTTGCCTGAAACGCCTTGACAGTATGCTCTGCTGCGGTACCACTACAACTGAGGCCAAAAGCGGATACGGGCTGAACCTTGATGATGAGATCAAGCAGCTCGAAGCTATTAAAGAAGCAAATGAAATCCACCCCATAGACATCGCACCTACATTCCTGGGCGCTCATGAAGTGCCGAAAGAATATAAGGCCAAAAAAAAAGAATATATCGACCTTCTT
>JAUWNW010000104.1 GCA_030612445.1 Candidatus Aminicenantota bacterium | reverse complement strand
TTTACGGAAGCTTCAACCACGAACGGAAATATAGGAATTAAAGTTTGGGTTTACAATTCAGATATGGACAAGCCGAAAATGACATCTCAAAACATTGAGATAGGGGAGATTTAATTATGCTCATGCCGGCAAAGGTAAAGTTCCGCAAACAGCAGCGGGGCAGGATGAAAGGAAAGGCTATTCGCGGTGGAACTCTCGTTTTCGGAGAATATGGACTTCAGGCTCTGGAGCCTTGTTGGTTGACTGCTCGTCAGATAGAATCAGGCCGTGTTGCCATAGGTAGGCGTCTAAAAAGACAGGGTAAACTTTGGATTCGGGTTTTTCCCTGGAAACCAATAACAAAAAAGCCTACTGAAGTAAGAATGGGAAAGGGAAAGGGTGACCCAGAGTTTTGGGTTGAAGTAGTAAAACCTGGCAGGATTCTATATGAATTGGAAGGAATTGAAAAAAGCGAAGCTAAAGAAGCAATGAGGCGTGCTTCCAACAAGCTTCCTATCAGGACTAGATTTATATCCCGGGATAATAGGGAAATACGATGAAAGCAGCAGAGATTAGAGAATTGTCTCATGAGGAGCTTGATAATAAGGAATTTGAATTAAAAGATAAGCTTTTTAAGTTAAAGTTTCAGCATTCGCTGGGGCAGCTTGAAAATACTATGAAACTTAAACATATTAAGAGAGATATAGCTAGAATTAAAGCTGTTCTCAGAGAAAAAAATAGGGATGGGTTAAAGAATGAGTAATAACTTAGGTAGAAAAACAACAAAAGTTGGTATTATAACTGGAAAGAAGATGAAAAAAACGGTTTCAGTTTTGGTCGAGCGGCGAGTTAGGCATCCTCTCTATAAAAAGATAGTCATGAAAAAAAAGATATTCCTTGCGCATGATGAATATGAGAAATGCAAACTTGGTGATAAGGTGAGAATTATTGCGGCAAGGCCAATTAGTAAGCAAAAAAAATGGCGGGTTCAGGAAATAGTCGGGCTGTCTCCTGCTGAGAATAAAAAGAATATCCAAGGAAGTTAGAATGATTCAATCAGAAACGATATTAAAGGTTGCTGATAATTCTGGTGCCCGGAAGCTCCTGTGTATAACTCCTTTAGGAGGTGGAGTCGGGAAAACTGCAACGATTGGAGATGTTATCTCCGCTTCGGTCAAAGAGGCTGAACCGGAAAGTAAGATTTCTAAGGGAAGTGTAGTTAAAGCTGTTATTATTCGGGTAAAAAAGGAGATCCGGCGCAGGGATGGATCCTTTATCCGTTTTGATGATAATGCGGCTGTAATAATAGACAATCAGAAAGAACCGGTAGGAACGCGGGTATTCGGGCCAGTTGGACGAGAGCTAAGGGAAAGAAAATTTATGAAGATAGTTTCTCTTGCTCCGGAGGTTCTGTGATGAATAAGATGTTAGTTAGAAAAAATGACACTGTTATTGTTATAAGTGGAAAAGATAAAGGAAAGACTGGAAAAGTCTTGAAAGTTATTCCTGAGAAAAGGAAGGTTATTATAGAAAAAATCAATTTTATTAAGGAATTCATCCGACGTGATCAGAGCAAAAATGTACAGGGCGGCATTATGGAGAAAGAAGGTCCTCTTCATGTTTCAAATGTGATGCTTTATTGTTCTGAGTGTGCTCAAGGAGTCAGAGTGAAAAATATGAAATTGGAGGATGGTTCCAGGGTTCGAGTTTGTAAGAAATGTGATATTACTATCGAAAAACAATAGTAAGGAATATGGAATGAGTCGTCTAAAGGAAAAATATAAAAAGAAAATCATCCTTGAATTAAAAAAAGAGATGTCGATAAAGAACAAAATGGCTGTACCTTCTCTAGAGAAAATTGTAGTTAATATTGGAGTGGGTGAAGCTATTCAAAACATCAAGGTCCTAGAGTCTGCAAAAAATGAAATAAGCTTGATTACAGGACAATTCCCGGGAATTGGTCGTGCCAAAAAATCAATTTCATCTTTCAAACTGCGGAAAGGCCAGCCTATTGCTTGTTACACGACTTTACGAGGGACAAGAATGTATGAATTCTATGACCGTCTTGTCAATATTGTTCTTCCGCGAGTTAGGGATTTTAGAGGGCTTTCTCCCCGAGCTTTTGACGGAAATGGAAATTATACGATCGGTATTAAAGACCAGTTGGTTTTTCCGGAAATCGACTATACAAAAGTGAATAAAACACAGGGGATGAATATAACAATAGTAACCTCTGCAAAAAGTGATAAAGATGCATTCTTTTTATTAAGAAAACTGGGGATGCCATTTATAGAGGAGTAAAGGAAGGATAAAGTGGCTAAAAAATCATCTATAGCAAAATATTTAAAAACGCCTAAGTATAAAGACAGGCACAGCAATCGGTGCAGGAAATGTGGACGCTCCAAAGGATATATGCGGAAGTTTGATATGTGCCGGCTTTGTTTTCGTGAACTTGCTCTTAAAGGCGAGATTCCCGGAATCACAAAATCATCCTGGTAAATTAAAAGAGAGAGGATAAGAATATGACCTTAACAGACCCTATTGCTGATATGCTTACAAGAATAAGAAATGCTATTACTGCCAAGAAAAAAGAAGTAAGTATGCCCTCTTCGAGTTTGAAAGTCGAGATTGCAAAAACAATTAAAGATGAAGGGTATATTAGAAATTTTAAAGTTATAGGTGATAACCAGCAGAGGGTGTTAAATCTTTCTCTTAAGTATACGGAAGACAAAAAAAGTGCTATATCCGGGATTCAAAGAATAAGTAAACCCGGCTGCCGTATTTATTGTAAGAGCGACTCAATTCCTAAGGTGTTGGATGGTTTGGGAATAGTAATTATTTCGACTTCAAAAGGAATCGCTACAGGGAAAAAATGCGAGGAGCTCGGAATCGGAGGCGAGGCTCTCTGCAAGGTCTGGTAAATTTAATAGAAGAGGAAATCGAGTCATGTCAAGAATAGGGAAAAAAATAATTTTAATTCCTGAGGGAGTTAAGGTTAATATACTTAAGGAAAAAATAGAGATGATAGGGCCTAAGGGGAAATTGTTCTCCCCTTTATTTCCGGATATATCAGCTGAATTGAAGGATAATAATCTGATTATAAAAAGGAAAAGTGATGCTGGTAACCTTCCTGCTACCCACGGATTAGCTAGAGCATTGGCAGCAAATGCTGTGCAGGGAGTATTTGCGGGATTTGTTAAGCAACTTGAAATTGTTGGGGTAGGGTATAGAGCTAACCTGAAAAAAGGAAAACTGGAATTGAATTTAGGTTTCTCAAAACCCGTTATTTATGATATTCCGGATGATATAGAAATTGAAATGGATAAACAGACTTTGATAACAGTAAAAGGTATAAGTAAACAAAGAGTCGGGCAGGAGGCATATAAAATCCGAAGCTTCCGTAAGCCCGATGTTTATAAACTTAAAGGCATCCGTTATGTTGGAGAACGGTTGATTAAAAAAGAACGAAGGGCGGTGGTGACCGGTGTATAAAACGAATGTAGAATTAAAGAAAAAGGCCAGAAAGAGGATTCGGAGGAGAATTCGCAAAAAGATAAGCGGTACTCCAGATAAACCAAGAGTCATTGTGAATCGGAGTAATCGATATCTCTATATTCAGGCAATTGACGATACTTCAGGGACGGTCCTGGCAGCTGCTTCAACTCTAGAAAAAGATTTTAAAGAAAAGAATAAAGCTACCAAGAATATGAAAGCTTCAGAATCTTTAGGCAAATTGGCGGCTCAAAGGATAAAAAAGAAAAAAATTAAGGCTATAGTATTTGATAGAGGAATTTATCCTTATCATGGGCGTATAAAGATTCTGGCTGATGCAATGAGAAAAGAGGGACTCAAGTTTTAAATTGTGGGATATTAAGGAGACATAAGAGTGATAGAAAAAAGAAGAAACAATCGTGCACGTGAGGAACAAGAAACAGAATTTAAAGATCAAGTTATTTCCATCCGGAGAACAACAAAAGTTGTAAAAGGTGGAAAAAATTTAAGTTTTTCCGCTCTTGTTGCTGTAGGAAATGAGAAGGGAACAGTTGGAGTCGGAAGTGGAAAAGCCCGAGAAGTTCCTCCGGCTATTTCTAAAGCTGTTGAAGATGCCAAAAAGAATTTAATCCAGGTGCCAATTAGAGGAACAACGATCCCGCATTTTATAAAGGGAGTTCACTGCGGCGGAGCTGTTATTCTTCGTCCCGCTTCGGAAGGGACCGGAGTAATCGCTGGGGGTGCAGTCCGTGTTATTATGGAGCTTTCCGGGATTAAAGACATACTGACAAAATCTCTTCGCAGCAACAATAAGATTAGTGTTGCTCATGCGACTATAAACGCCTTGAAAAATCTTAAAAGTCCGGCAGATTTATCCAAAATTCGTGATAAAGACGAGGAAATGATATGGCAGTAAACGAGAAGAAGACCCAAACAAATAAAAAAGCAGCCGCTTCAAAGAAGAAACTGCTGAAGATAAGGCAGGTACGCGGGCTTGTAGGAATACCGAAAAAGCAGAGAGAAGTAGTAAAAGGACTAGGGTTAAGAAAAATAAATGCGGAGGTTACTCGTAATGATTGCCCTGAAATCAGAGGTATGATCAATAAAGTACAGCATTTAGTACAAGTGGAGGAGTTGAAATAAAATGAATTTGAGTAATCTGCATCCTTCTAAAGGTTCTAGAAAAAATAAGCGAAGGGTCGGACGAGGCCCGGGCTCAGGCAGACAGAAAACATCCGGCCGAGGGAGTAAGGGGCAGAAATCAATTTCCGGTTTCTCCCGAAAAAGAGGCTTTGAGGGCGGGCAAATGCCGCTTAACCGGCGCCTTCCTAAAAGAGGATTTACTAACATTTTTAGAAAAGAATATTCTGAAGTAAATCTGGATAGAATTGTAGAAATCAAGAAACAAGAGATAAAACTTAAAGACCTCGTTAAACACAGAATAATTAAAAATGAATCGGTCCTGGTTAAGATGTTGGGACGGGGAGATATTTCTACGGCCAAAACTATATATGCTCATAAATTTACGCGTTCTGCCCAGAAAAAAATTGAAGATGCTGGCGGGAAAGCAGCTCTGATTGGAAGGCAATAATGGCGATTATGCTTGATAGTATAAGAAATATTTTCAGCATTCCTGAACTGCGAAAGCGTATTATTTTTACGCTTTTGCTTTTAGCTGTTTATAGGATTGGGGCTCAGATTCCTAACCCTGGTATCAGTGCAAGTGCATTAGCTGAATTATGGGAAACCCAGAAAGGTACACTTTTAGGAATGGTGGATCTGTTTTCAGGAAGAAATATGTCGCGTATGACTATTTTTGCACTGGGTATTATGCCCTATATTAGCGCTTCAATTATTCTGCAGCTGCTGCAGGTCGTCTGGCCCTATTTAGAAAAATTGTCTAAGGAAGGTGAACTGGGCCGCAAAAAAATTACCCAGTATACTCGATATGGCACTCTTCTCATCTGTATTATCCAGTCTTTTGGTATTAGTTTTTTGTTAGAAAACCTTACTTCTCCTGGTGGTGCTCCTATTGTGCCTCATCCTGGAGTAGGGTTTAAATTTATGACGATTCTTACTTTGACAACTGGAACTGTTTTTATAATGTGGCTGGGTGAGCAGATATCCGACCGGGGAATAGGAAATGGGATATCACTAATTATTTTTGCCGGGATTGTAGTCGATTTTCCCCGGGCTGCCCAGGGGCTGATAAATGGTCTCAGGACAGGAGATATGACGCCTTTGAAAATTATATTCCTTGTTGCCCTGATGGTAGCTGTTATTGTTGTAATCGTGTTTGTAGAAAGAGGGCAGAGGCGGCTGCCGGTTTCTTATGCCAAGAGAGTTGTAGGGCGAAAGATCTACGGGGGACAAAGCACTCATTTACCCTTGCGGGTAAATACTGGAGGGGTTATTCCAATTATTTTTGCAGCTTCGGTTATCACGATTCCTATGACTGTAGCTCAAATGATCAAAGTTCCGTTTTTTCAGGCTTTTGCCCAGCAATTTGGCATGGGAATGCCGCTCTATTTCTTATTTTATATAGCAGCGATTATCTTTTTTACTTATTTTTATGTATCGATAATTTTTAATCCTACTGATGTGGCAGACAACTTAAGGAAGTATGGCGGTTTTATCCCTGGAATAAGGCCGGGTAAAAATACAGCTGACTTTATTGATGCTGTATTATCGCGCCTGACGCTAGTAGGAGCTATTTACCTGGCAACTATTGCAGTTATTCCCGAGATTCTTATATCCGGGTTTAAAGTTCAAACTCTTCCATTTATAGGAACTTTTCTAGACCAAAATCTTCCTGTCTGGTTTACGCAGGGTTTAAATGTCCAATTTTACTTTGGGGGAACTTCGATTCTGATTGTCGTGGGAGTGGCAATGGATACTATGCAACAGATAGAGGCCCAGTTGGTAATGCGCCATTATGATGGATTTATGCGGAGCGGCCGGATGAAGGGGAGAAGAGGATGAGAATAATTCTTCTCGGTCCTCCTGGCTGCGGAAAAGGTACTCAAGGGCAGCTTTTAGAAAAGCAGTATGGTCTTCCTAAAATATCAACTGGTGACTTGCTTCGCAAGGCTGTTAAAGAGAAATCGACTTTGGGAAAAAAAGCAGAAGCTGCCATGAATCGGGGCGAACTGGTCAGTGATGAGGTAGTAGTAGAAATGGTCAAAGAGAGGATTTACAAAGAGGACTGTAGGCTGGGATATATTCTAGATGGATTTCCCCGCACTATTTTCCAAGCAGGCAGACTTGAGGAGACCGGACCTCTATGTCCGCAGCTTGTGCTGGATATAGAAATTTCGGAACAAACGGCGGTCGAACGTCTGTCGGCGCGCAGAATATGCTCAAAGTGTGGGGCAATATTTAACATTTTGGCTAAAATGCCTGAAAAAGAAGGTGTGTGTGATATTTGTGAGGGAAAACTCATCCAGAGAAATGATGATGCTCCTGATGTTATACGCAAGCGTTTAAGAGTTTACTTTGAGTATACGAAGCCGCTTATAGAATACTACCGAAAAAGGAAGCTCTATCATAGTGTTAATGGAGAGGGAAAGGTTAAAGTTGTCTTTGCTGAGGTCTGTTCAATATTGGATAAAGAGATCCTTGGAGATGAGATAAATAAAACTGTCTGATGATCATTTATAAGAGTGAGGAAGAAATTAGGGTCATGAAAGCGGCCAACCAGATTGTGGCTGAGGTTCTAACTGAACTAAAGTCAGAGGTTAGGCCTGGAGTTACTACAAATCAATTGGATAGTTTTGCAGAAAAAATGGCTAGAAAAAAAGGGGCAAAACCCGCTTTTAAAGGATATCGGGGATATCCTGCTTCACTCTGTACATCTATAAATGAAGAGATCGTGCATGGCATTCCGTCTGACAGGCATTTGCAGGATGGTGATATTATCAGCCTTGATTTTGGAGTTATCCTGGACGGTTATTATGGAGATGCAGCAGTGACATATCCGGTTGGAAATATTGATCCTCAGGCGGAAAAAATTATTAAGGTCGTTGAAGAAAGCTTATATAAAGGACTTGAACAGGTTAAAGAAGGAAACAGAATATCAGACATATCTGCAGCTGTACAGGAATATGTAGAAGCAAATGGATTTTCCGTGATTCGAAATTTTGTTGGACATGGAATTGGATTTTCATTACATGAGGAGCCGCAAATCCCCAATTTCGGAACACCGGGACACGGGCCCAAAATAAAATCAGGAATGGCGCTTGCAATTGAGCCGATGATAGCAGCTGGAGATTGGAGGGTAGATATTTTAGAGGATGATTGGACAGCTGTAACTCGTGATAGAAGCCTATCAGCCCATTACGAGCATACCGTAGCTGTTACAAAAAGAGGAATGGAGATTTTAAGTTTGGGTAATAAAAAGTTTAAATTAGCTCAACTTGAGGAGAAAAAGCATGTCTAAGGAAGGTGTTTTTGAAACTGAAGGAGTTGTCCTTGAAACTCTTCCTAATGCCATGTTTAAGGTTGAATTATCCAATAAGCATAGAATCTTGGCGCATATATCAGGAAAAATGCGGAAGTATTTCATTCGTATTCTTCCTGGAGATAGGGTGCTTGTAGAGCTTTCTCCCTATGACCTGACAAAAGGAAGGATAATATATCGTTTTAAATAGAGGGACGGAAAATGAAAGTTAGATCGTCAATAAAAAAAATGTGCAGAAACTGCCGCATAATAAGAAGAAAGGGTGTTCTTAGAGTCATTTGTACAAACCCTAAGCATAAGCAAAAACAAGGATAAATGAGGTTAAAATGGCAAGAATAGCTGGAATTACATTACCCCCGGATAAAAGGATTGAAATCGGCCTGACATATATCTTTGGTATTGGGCGATCAAGAGCGAATAAGATACTGGAAAAAGCAAAGATCGATAAAGATACTAAGGTTAACTCATTAAATGATATTGAGGTCAATAGAATTCGCCAGATAATAGAAAAAGATGAGAGAATTGAGGGTGACCTGCGGCAGGAACAGAGTATAAACATAAAGCGGTTGATAGATATTAATTCTTATCGTGGAATTCGTCACAGACGAAGACTGCCGGTCAGAGGGCAGCGGACAAAGACCAATGCGCGAACCAGAAAGGGCCCGCTTGGGAATCAGATGAAAAAATAGAGAGAGGAAAAAGATGGCAAACCCAAAAAGAAAAACAAAAAAGAAGAAAGTTAAAAAGGATATTGGATTTGGTGTAGCTGTTATTCAGTCCTCTTTTAACAATACAATTATTACTATAACCGACAAGAAGGGAGATGTTGTATGCTGGTCAAGTTCCGGAGTTGCTGGCTTTCGAGGTGCCCGGAAGGGGACTCCTTTTGCAGCTCAAACTGCTGCCCAGGAAGTCGCAAATAAAGCAAGTGATGCAGGAGTCAAATATGTAGATGTCCTTGTAAAGGGGCCTGGAGCGGGAAGAGAGTCTGCGATCAGGGCCTTGCAAATTGCAGGCCTTGAGATAAAATCTATCAAAGATGTGACTCCGATTCCCCATAATGGCTGCCGCGTGAGAAAGAGAAGAAGAGTATAAATTGATAATTCTATAAGGAGAAAATAATGTTAACTCAAAGAGACCACACATGCCGTTATTGCAGAGTCGAACGGACGAAACTTTTTCTAAAAGGACATAAATGCTTAACTGATAAATGCCCGGTTGAAAAAAAACCTTATCCTCCAGGTGAGCATGGACGCAGGCGAAGTAGAATCTTAGGGTATGGGATTCAGCTAAGAGAAAAGCAAAAAATAAAAAGATATTATGGCATGACAGAGAAACAATTCCTGCTATTTTTTAAAAGAGCCGATAGGAAGAAAGGTGTCACAGGGGAGATCCTACTTTCCATGTTGGAGAGAAGATTAGATAATGTTGTATATATAACAGGTTTTGCCCATTCACGTTTTCATGCTCGTCAGTTGATAACGCATGGTCATTTTTGTATAAATGGGAAAAAAGCGACCATCCCTTCCATGTTAATAGATAAAGAAGATGTTATTTCGTTCATAGAGAAATCGGCTAATCATGAGGAGCTGAGTGCTATTGTTGAATCAAACAAAAAGAAAAAGATTCCCTCTTGGTTGGAAGTAAATTTTGAAGAGAAAAATTCTAAAGTCCTTTCTTATCCCACACGAGAGGATGTTACGATTCCGGTGGAAGAACATCTAATCGTCGAGCTTTATTCAAAAGTATAAGGTATTGATTTAAACAGTATCAGAAGAGGAGGAATTATGACAGATAAAGGATTTCAGAGACCCAGACATTTAGAGTGTGATTATGAAACATTGACCAAAACATACGGCAAATTTACTGCTCAACCATTTGAAAGAGGGTATGGTGTTACCATAGGTAATTCACTAAGAAGAGTTTTACTATCCTCTATTAGCGGAGCTGCTATTACTAATGTACGCATTCAAGGTGTCTTACATGAGTTCTCTTCCATCCCAGGAGCAGTAGAGGATGTAACTGATATTATCTTAAATTTAAAAGGCGTACCATTAAAGCTTATTGGTAACCAACCTAAAATCATGACCCTTAAGATGAAAGGCCCTGGGGATGCTAAAGCTACTGACATTGTTCATGATTCTGATATAGAAATACTTGATACAGATGTCCATATCGCCTCGCTGGATAAGGATGGTGTTTTGGATATAGAAATGATAGTGATCAATAATAGGGGATATATTTCTGCTGACCAAAATTATGATGCGGACCTCAGTGTTGACTATCTCTCCTTAGACTCTTCCCATTCTCCTATAAAAAAGGTTAATTACAAGGTCGAATCAGCTCGAGTAGGGAAAAAAATTGATTACGAAAAACTTATATTGGAAGTTTGGACAACAGGGGCCGTCAATCCTCAGGACGCGATTGGACAGGGATCTAAGATATTAAGGGACCATTTAGCCATTTTCTTGAACATTGTTGATGAACCTCTGTTGCTAGAGAAGCCTGATAAGGAAGAGGAAATTCCTTATATGTCTCAAAAAGATATTTTATCTAAATCTATCGATCACCTTGAACTTTCAGTCAGATCTAATAACTGTCTTAGAGCTGGCGGAATTGAAAAGATTTATTATCTGGTGCAAAAGACGGAAGATGAACTTTTAAAGACCAAAAATTTTGGGCGAAAATCTTTAGCAGAGATCAAAGACACTCTTCAGGGATTGAAGTTGGGCCTAAATGTAAAGCTGCACCCTCAATTACTTGAGCAAATCGAAGGTAATAGTGAGGAGGAGGAAAAAGAGGAAGGAGCTGAAGAATGAGACATAGACTTGCTAATAAAAAGTTAGGCCGGGATTCAGCTCAACGAAAAGCGCTATTGCGTAGTCTGGTCACATCTTTCCTGGAAAAGGAGCGGATAAATACTACCCTTGCAAAAGCTAAAGCACTAAGGCCGGTGGCAGAAAAAATTATCACATTGGCAAAAAAGAATTCCCTTCACGCTAGGCGTAAGGTCTTACGGTTTGTCTATGAAAAAAATGTTGTTAAAAAACTCTT
>JAUWNW010000073.1 GCA_030612445.1 Candidatus Aminicenantota bacterium | reverse complement strand
ATATGAATATTTATTTTGGGACATAATATTTTACTCCATTTAACCTGAGCTATTCAAAAAACTCGTGAATAATCCTGGTTAATACTTTTATATATAAAGAACTGACATTGTACGAAAAAACAGCGGTAAATTGCAACACCAGACTTGACTATAATCCCCTGATTCCTCAGTACATCCTTCAAAAAATAAAAAAACTCTAGTGATTCCTCTCTTGACAATCTGCGGCCCTGTCTGATATATCTCAAACCCAGAAGAAGGAGAAGTATAATGAAGAGAACAGTCGATATATATCTTCCCTTAGACAGCCGGGAAGAACCGAACGCAATAGTTTGGCCGGTTACATTACGGCAGCTTGATAAGCTGGTTAATGTTATAAAAAAGCTAGGATGGAAAGCTCAGGTGCTAAATCCCGACAAGCCGGTAGCAAGCGTTGCTGAAGGCCTGCAGGTCATCAATAATGCCAAGGGTGAACGATTTATCAATTTCATGGGAGGATGGGCATATCCAGATTTTTCTGTAAGTCCAATGTGGCAGCTGCCGTCTGAAGTACCTAAACTTCTGCTGGGCAGTGCAGTCCCCGATTTCCCTGGGGCAGTGGGCCTGCTGGCTGCCACCTCCGGCACAGAACAAGTCGGTATCAGGACCGACCGGCTGTTTGTCGAGAACTTTGAAAAACAAAACGAGTATGCGGAGGCAATCTGCACTTTTCTGGAGAAAGGGGAGTATAAACCAGCATACCCTGAAACAATCGACATAACTGTAAGCGATGAAGACCGGGAAAAAGCCCGAAAAGCCATCTCTTCCCTATCAGGTTCCATATACGGAGCAATAGGGCCCCGGTCCATGCAGATGTGGAATAAAATTTCGGAAGCAGACTTTCTCAAATATTTTGGTATTGTAAGAGAAGGATTTGATGGGCTGAGGCTTTTAAAGTTAGCTGAGAAAGTTCCTAATAAAAAAGCTAACGCAGCCCTGAACTTTTTAACAGAAAAAGGCATGGATATACGCTTGGGAAAAAATCCCGAAAATGAGCTTACCCGAGAAATGGTTCTTTTTCAGATGAAGGTCTATTTCGCCTTACTCGAGCTTAAAAAACAGTACGGCCTGGATTTTATGGGTATACAGGACCAACTTGACTGGATAGAACATTATCCGGCTACTGACCTAGCACTGGGGCTATTAAATAACCGATTGCGGCCCGAGTCAGATGGGGAAACCATCGTGTCAGCAACAGAAGCCGATGACGGGGCTGCTCTTACGATGCAGGTACTTAAACTGCTTAGCGACGGAGAACCTGTCGGATTTAATGACCTTCGCTATTGGGACTCAAAGGAAAATCTCTACTGGTTTGTAAATTCAGGTGCTCTGGCGCCATATTTTGCCTTTGGCAGCCATGACTCTCTTAAAGGTGCCTGGTCGGAACGTCAAACCTATATGTACTTTAAACAGGGCGGTGGAACCAGCTCAGCAGTAGTGAGAGTACCCGGTGTCGTCACTTGGGCCCGCTTCTCTTACCGCAACCATCAATTATACCTTTGTGGCGGAAGAGGGAGAACCGATGTTCCTTCAGAAAAACAATGGCAGGCACGTTCCCAAAACTGCAGTCCTGACTGGCCGCAGTGGTATCTTAGACTATGCAGCCGCATCGAATGGAAAATCAACTCCAATCATCCCATGACTGTACTGGGTGACCATCTGAGTAAGCTTAAAGCCCTGGCTGAGGAAATCGGCATTCCTTTTGAATGCTATGACTTTACTACCCCAGAAGAGCTGCCTTAATAGAGAACCTGCCCCTCCCCTTTTTCCTTTATCATCTCATCAATCTCCTTAAGAAATAATTTTTTACGCTTAAGTACAGCCTTTCTCTCAGAGAAACTTAAATATAATCCTACAGCTTTTTTAATCCTATCATCATCCAAACTCCTGAGCCTTTTTACAAAAAGACGCGGGAGTTTAAGAAAACGCATTGTTTTGCGCATGCCATATTTTCCATAAAGGGCTGATCCGTGTAAACTCTTTTTTCGCGGAAAGAACGGGAATGATCGATCAAGACCAAACGCCAGTCTTTTGTATAACGGATATTCTGTTGAGTCCGGTCAATATTGGCAATCAAACTGTCAAAAGCCCTGGCCAGATAAATAGCTTTTTGCCAGCAATTAACTTTATCCTCGGGAATAGGGATATCCTGCTCCACTCTCTCTAACTCGCTGGTCTCAAGCTCGACCCACAATTGAAGAGAACCTTTGCTCAGTCTATAACTTCTCTCTACTGTAGGAGGGACCATATTTAATCCTAACAACTGATCCAGTTTATAGGCAGCAATTTCATACTCCCAACCTTCTTTAAATCCCTTCTGGACTCCCTCCGGATTTTTCCAAACAGCTGATTTCTGTATATTTCCCAGCTCTAAATAAAACCTTATCGGTTTCGTAATTCCTTCTCCTATATCTTCTGCTTTTATGATCTTAGCGTTCTTAAGAAACCTTTCCCATTTCCCTCTCTGCGCTATCTCATCGGCAGTAAATTGAAAAGCAGAAACAAAATTACCGACAGCAAATAAAATAAAACATCCGGTAATAAGGTTTTTTCGTTTCATTTAAAACCTTCCTCTTTTTGAAAATTTCAGACTAACCCGCTAAAGCAAAATCCAGGGCTGCCCGGGCATGAAGGACCAAGGTGTTCAGTAATTTTACTTCTGTATCTTCCTGATTAAGAATAAGTGACAGCTCAGTACAGCCGAGAATGACCCCATCCACTTCATAATTGTTAATCATGCTAATCAATTTCGCCCTGGTTTCCTGCTTAAAGATTCCCAGAACAAGTTCATTAAAGACTATCTTATTTATCTCATCCTGTTCTTTTTCGGAAGGAGTAATAACTTCCATGCCGTGTTTATTAAAAACATCCTGATAAAAAGACGATTGCATGGTATATTTTATGCCTGTAAGAAGCAGCTTTTTCATATCCCACTTTTCCGCTTCCCGGGCCGCAACTTCGACAATACTGATCATAGGAACTGAAGCCATCTTCTCTACAACCTCAAAGACAGAATGAGGAGAATTTGCAGCTATTACAATAAATTCTGCTCCTGCTTTCTCCAATGCGTTTATCCCCTCCCTAATATAGCGGATATATCCGTCTATATCTTTCCTGTCCTCGAATTCCATCAGTTTTTTGAGATCCAGGCTGAATATCACCATCTCTGGAAAATGATAATTCCTCTTCCTGGCATAATATTTCTTGAGGATATATTCATAATATTTGATGGTGGACTCGTGGCTGATACCCCCGATAATACCGATTCGTTTTGCCAACTTTTTTCTCCCTTATTGATTATTGTTTACTACTTTCTATTTTTGCAATTTTCATATTCTGATGCAAGGATAAAATTGTTTTATCATGAAAATAGTAATAATTTAGCAATCTCAGAGAGAATTGATATTCTAAAAAACCGTTTTTTGTGGCTACTGGAAAAAATTACATTTTGTCAATTATCTCAAGGTTAAACCTCTTTTTCAGCTTCATTCCCGCGGCCCCAAGAATAACTCTAATAGCCTGAGCGGTTCTTCCCCGTTTTCCGATAATCTTGCCTATGTCTTCCTGATCAACCTTAACTTCTATAATCGAGCTCTGCTCCCCTTCTAATTGGGAAACCTTAACATTTTCAGTATTGTCCACTAATGATTTGACAATCAATTCAACTAGTTCTTTCACGGTAATCTCCTTTAAAATTTTATATTGTTATTTTCAATCAAGCCTTTATCCTATACTCATTTCTTTTTTCCTTTCCGCTGGGAAGGAATAGTTCTCTTCAACTTGGGTTTATTCTTTTTTGTTTTTTTTGAATGGGTTTTTTTCTTTTTGTTTTTGTCCGAGTCGTTTTTTTTCCAAAAACTCTCTTTTTTTTCTTTTCTTTTGGGTGTCATCTTTACCTTCTCCCAATTATTGTACCACTTCCAAAGTTATAATCAAGGCTTTTTGAACTTTCCTCCATCTAACCTGGATTATTCACGAAAAGCTCCTATTCTCCTGGTATCTGGAGATGATGACCAGACTTGTCCTTCAACAGAATTTTCCCAAATGGTGGTTAAAAGGTTAAAATCTCATAACTTTAAATATGAATGTAAACACATTATCGGAAAAAATGCAGGACATCAGGTTTTTGCACAAGTACCTGGATAAGTAATAACCAGTCTCGTTTCAGCATAATTTGGACCACTCATGATATTTTCTCAGCGATGGTTTTTGTATAATAAAATCACGCAAGGAGAAATGCATGAGTGCCAAGAGAAAGCCATCGCCTGATTCCATTGTAAGGGAGATCAAGCGAAGAACCCGTCGCAAATATTCAGCGGAAGAGAAAATCCGCTTAGCTCGCTTGGATGTTTGACGCCACGGCAGTTCGCAGAGCAGTTTGTAGGTCAAAAATCTAACTCAACAGGTGGCACTTTGATGGGGGGCAGGTCAGTTTTATTCATGATTTTCTCCCTCAACATGTCAAATGAAAAGCAGCAATCACATCTTTTCTGACTTCTATGGAATTAAATTTCTCAACTGCTTTTCTGGTGTTATCTGCAAATAATTCAATACTTTTTTCTTTCAGGAGTTTTATTGTTCTTTTATCTATCTTCATTAAACCATAAAAGCCGGTTCCGATTATAAGTCTTTCAGGTTCATGAACAAGAATATCTTCCAAATCTTCAGGTAGAAGTCTGTGACCTTGTTTTCTCCACCAAGTTGCATCAATAGCATTCGAATAAATTACAAGGTCGGAAGTATATTGCTTACCTTCAATGATCATTAAACCAAAAGAATATTTTTCAATTTTCATTATAATATGTATCTGGGCAGGTCAAAGATAGGATTTTGTTTTTTGTTCGTGACAATCCCCGCTCAATTTCATCAAATTTCTACCCTCTGAGCGACTCTATCACCTATAATACAAATAAAAAACAAGTCCAGTCAATAAAAAATCAGCAAGAAAGAGAGAATCTCATAGAGTTGGCCTACATAGGACGGAAGAGTAATAAATTTCGCCTCGCAGAGAAAGATTGATTCCTCTTATATGCTTGAAAAATATTGAGTGTATGGGAGAGCAGGTTATTAACGGTTTTCATACTGATTAGGGGGAATGGGTCTCATTTTGCTATCTAGTTAGCATTAAGGCAAAACTTGAATCTTAAGGGGAAAACAAGGGGTAACAGAGTGCCGGAGGAGGGAGTCGAACCCACACTCTCGGTAAAGAGAACTGGATTTTGAGTCCAGCGCGTCTGCCTATTTCGCCACTCCGGCATCTATCTGATTCTAATTGACTTGACCCTGTTTTTCGACCCCTTTTAGAGCAGTCGATATTTTACCATTGACGTCATATTGACGTGTTGGGAACAGGTTTTGAGCCACTTTTTCAATAGCTAATTGTTTATCTTTATCATCCGGATGACAATATCTCATTGTCATTTTTACGTCAGAATGACCCAAAATCTTTGATGCTGTTACAATATCCGTTGATTTCACAAGCCTATATGCTGCTAAATGTCGAAGATCATGAAAAGTAAGCCCTTTTTTTCTTCCCGATTCTATCCCGGCATGTTCACAAGCAGCCTTAAAAGCTGTAGTAATATTTTTTCTATGCTTTCCTGTCCAGTCATTCATAAAAACATAATCGCCTTTTTTCTCAATCGAGTCAAGGGTATTGAATAAAATGGAGTCAATCGGGATGATTCTTTCCTTTTTACTCTTTGAATTTTCCTTTGGGACCCGGATTGTTCCAAGCCTGAAATTGATATCTTTCCACCGCATCTTTAAAATTTCACCTCTCCGCATACCTGTTACAAGTGCCAATTTTAAAATTGGTTGAAAATGTGGGATTGCAAAGTCCACAAGTCGCCGCAAGTCTGAATCAGTAAGTTTCAATTCCAGGATAACCTTTTCCCGGCTGTTTGCCTCTTCAAGTTTCTTAACTCTGCGGCCTCTGATCGGATTCGATGCTATAATGCCGTCATATTCAGCAGCGTATAGGATTGATTTTAAAAGTGATATTTCCCGGTTTACTGTACCTGCAGCCATACCCTCTTTTTTGCGCTTTGTTATATATTTCCGCACCACTCCGGGATTAATTTCCTCAAATATCATATCTTTAAAAATACTGTTTAGATGTTTTAGGGAAATTTCATTTCTTGATGCGCTGCGCTTTTCCTTCCATTCTGCTGAATCCAAGAGGATCCTGGCATAAGCTCCGAATGTATCTCTGGCTGATTTTGGATTTATAAGCGCTTCAAGTTTACCCTCTTTGGCTGCGATCCGTAGTTTTGCAAGATAGTTTCTCGCTGCCTCTTTGTTACTGCCAGCATATCGCCTTATACGCTTATAATTCAATGTGATATCGGTTATATAATAACCAGGCTTGCCATCCTTACCCTTAATAAATTTGAGATTCATTTCCTTTTTTGTTTTTGCCATGATTCACCCCATTTTTTCAATTTTGCCTGAAATAGGACCCCCTGAGTCGCTGTCTAAGCAACGATATTGCATTGACCCTTACTTTACCTTCATAATATCACAAGTTTTTAATGAGAAACTCCCGTATTCTTGTCTTTGCAAGTGCTGAAGGTTGGTATTTATTGTATAACCAATTATAAATAGTGTTCCAGTGTACCCCGAGACGCCGGGAAAGTTCCCTATCTGACAGCTTGTTTTTTTCTTTGTATTCCTTCAAAGATTTGATTAAATATGTAGTCATTGTATTTCACATAACCTTATGATAATCAAATTTTATCATAGGTGATATATAGCTGTCAAGGATTATTTTAAATAAGATGATGGGGCCAGCCTGACCGGAAGGAGAAGCTAGCCCTATTTATTGAAATTACACCGGGATTAATTTGATTTTCCCGGATTTGAATCATTGGGGAAGCTGGTTACAGCAGCTCCCCCGGTGTCCAGATGAGTAAATAGACAACCGCTCATCTACATTTATTTATTTGCCCTTTCCCTTTGAAAGAGCATTTTTCAGCTTAGCTTTTAATCGTAAAACCTCCTGCTCAAGCTCGCCATTTTTAACTTGAATATCTGCAAAATCCTTTATAAGGATTTGCATTTCTAGCTCCGTTTTAGCTTTCGGCTCCATGCGGTAGAATTCCCGCCACTCCAACACTCTTTCATTGGCAGTCGGGATGCGCTCTTTTGTTTTTTTATATTCAGCCAGCCGCAGAGCAACTTCAACGATTTGGGTGATAACCGGGATTCCAAGATCATTCATTGTTTCCTGGATTTGTTCAATGGTGAGATCGCTTGGCATGAATGGTTTTATTCCTTTTTCGGAAACGTGCCGGCATAAATCGCCTGGGGCTACTTTGTTGTTTACAATAAATCTTTCCTGGTTTTCAAGGCTCATGCTTAACATTATTCAACTCCTGGTTTTTGGGGCCGGCTTTGAGAATAGAAAAAAACCAGCCCCGATGGAAAATTCTTAGAGGGAAAAAATAAGAAAGTTCAAAACTCATTATTTTCCCTCAACTTTCTTTTGATCTTTCATTAACTTTTCGTATCGTTCAATAAACTCAAGGCTCATATCTTCCGGCTTTGGAGTCATGCCCATAGTATTATCTTCGATCCAATCCCTGACATCCAAACTCCTAAGCCTCAGGCTTTCTCTGCGGTGATGATCTTCCGCTTGACGCTTGGTTAATGGATGATACATGTCAGCCTTCAACGCCTTTTGGGTGATGGTAGTTTAAAAATCCCGATAGAGTAGGCATACCCTCAAGCTCATCCGGATCATCGTCATCATCATCATCATTTTGATTGTAACCATCTATGCTTTTTTTTTGGGGCTTTTTTTTCTTAGGCTCAGGATTCGGATTATCGTCAATCGCTTTTTGCAAATCCTCGATTCTTTTCTTTGCTATTTTTTCCTGTAAAACTGGCGGCAAAAATTTATCAGGAAAGCTATACTCATCTTTTTTGGATTTCCCAAACTTTTCAACGATAAGTGCTTCCAGAGCGTCCAGCCGTGAGCTGTCATCTGATTTTAGAAGATGAGCATTTCCAGCAGAAGCCATTTTGATAAGCCTTAGAATCGCCTGGCTTAAAGCTGGCGGCATAACGTCAATGAACTCTCCAAGCTCGGTAGTAGCATTTTCAATCTTTGCTCTATCATCCGGATCAATGTTTTTATGGATTCCTACCGTCAATTTGTCTGCTGTATAATCCAGGAGAAACATTTTATCTCCCGGATCAAGCTCATCGGATTTATCAGATTTGTTCAACAGGTAATTGATCATATTTGCTGGCTGGGAATGCACACAAAAAGCAATCGAAGTTACATTTAATTTTTTAATTTTTCGCATTTACTCCTCCTCAAACTGAGCGTCTCCCGCAAGGGAAATTCCATTTCCTTTTTCCAAATCGCTGTATATGGCCGGTGGTATTGATATTTTAATTATCCAGCAATTTTCAGGAATAACCTTTGCTCCTATTTTTTCCGGAGTATCGCTTATATATGATTCCAGAATTTCAAGGCCTTCAAGTTGCTGGCCGGAATCATGATCAATATTAAAGACAGGATTTTCAAGGAAGGATTTTTCGGCTGCTTCTAAAACATTACGATCTTCCAAAAAATCTCCCTGACTATCTTTTTCCCCATTTGAGCAATATACGCAAGCAACAATTTCATGAGTAGTCGGATCTGATTTTAGTATTTCCATTTTATTCCCCCAGCTCTTCAGCCCATGCTTTTAGAACGATGTTTAGAAGTCGCTGAATTTTCCAACCCATATCTTTATTTTTCAGGTTAAAGATTCTCAACATTTTTCGGTCATGAAACACTAAATTAAAAACCTTAGCTTCTGTGCTGATATTGTTTTGAACCGGCCAGGATGTTACCCTATCCGTAATCAAGTTTCTCATATTTTCAATAGCGATAATCACATCAGAAAATTTCTTTGTGTGTTCAAACGGGATAACCAACATATCGCTTAACCAACGATAAATATGTTTTGTTGAAAAGCCTGTCAGCTTGCCTATCGTTTCCGGGGAAACGCCATAATCTTCAACTATATCCTGCAGTCGCCTTGTTGTGGTAAGTCGCATTTTGTTTTCTAATTCTTTTATCTCATTCATGATTTTGACCTCTGAATTAATATAAACCGGTAGGCGATAAATGTCAAGGTTTATTTTTTGCGATGTCAGATAATTTTACAAAAATTTTGTTGATTCTAAGAAATTTCTTGAAATCAACAAAACTTTATAATTCGTCAACTCGATTGACCAATTTCCATGATGGGACAAATGACCCACCGGGTGAAAGATTTCCAGCCATTGGAAAAAAGCAATTATTAAAAGATTCTCCAAGGCCTTGGAATATGTCAGGAATTAATCTTCATCTTCATCGTTCCATTCAGGGTCTCCAAACTGGCCGCCGTAAATCATAGGGACATCCGAACCTCCCGATAATACCCAGCCTTCCGTATATTCTCTTTCGAGCTGCTCTTTTTCTTTGTCAGTTTTTGGCGGTTCAATAGGATCTGCCGGTTTCCCGACCCAGCTAACCGTTCCCGGCTTTGCGTGGCATAATTTGCCCTGTACTGCAACAATCACGCCGGATATTACATTTGATTCATCTTCCGGCTCTCCGCTTGGAGTATCAACAGAATCCCGGCCGCCTGATCTTGTTTTTCTAACCAACATTTTAAATTGCATGGCTGCCAGCTTTTTGTTTGGCAATTCGACTCTTTCGGTATTAAAAGCAGACTCGGATTCAAGATATAACTCAGCTTTTGTCTTAGCTGATTTTTTATAAGAGATACCAAACTTTTCCCAAATATTTGAAGCAAAATCTCCGGAAAATTTATCACCGGTTACCTCATCAATTTTATATTCTTTTAACAGCTCCGAATATTGCAGGGTAACATCTTCCGGGTTAAATTTCGGCTGCCTCGATCTCACAACGTCAACGACTATCCTGTCATTTTCTTTATGGCCAATACAGACAGCGTATGAGTCCCGGCCGCCTCCTCCCGCGACATCCACAAATGAGGTATAATCAAAATCACTCCTATATGGGAGTTCTACCGGCCTGTCAAAATTAATTGACTTGTCAATAAGTTCCGTATCAAACATTGAAGAGATATCTTTCCTAAACTCGCCTAAAATTTCAGTTCTATAAGCAACCGGATTTCTCTTTTTCAACAGCTCTATCTTCTTTTTTGAATACGTGGGATTAAATAGCTGTGTTGGGCCTTTGAATACGATCATATCGCTTGAAGGCTTGGCCCAATACCGTTTGCTGTCATTGAAAATTTCCCCCTTCATCCAATACGGAGTGCTGATTTTTACCATTTTGCTATACGGAAAATCAAGCCCTGGCCTGGCAGCGTCTATAACATCAGTATCAATATTGACCCCGGAAACTCGCCAAAAAGAAACCTCGTCACCTATAAAACAAATCAAAGAATGGCCCCGAATCCTGGCCAGGTGTGCAGGATAAACCTGGATTACTATGTGATTTCGAAGCTGAATCTCATTTGCTGTTACATTCTGAATCAGCTTTTTCAGTTCAGGAGATTGCTGTAATTTCTCAAGACAATAATTGTATAAAATCTGACTCTGCCTGGCCATTTCAGAAGCAACTAACATCACAACCCCGATAACTCCGGTTGAAAGTTTATGTTTCCTGCTGCAAGCCTCAAAAAGTGCGATGTTCGAAGCTATTTTATCCGATTTGCCGGATCGCCTTCCCAGTATGAAGGTTGCCTCTGGATATTCAGTCCCGGGAGTGTATTTTCTCCTGCCTGTGATCTTCCGGAAGATTGCTTTTTCTCCCCGGTCAAGCTCAAGCCCATATACAGCCTTTAATGAAACTTTTTGTGCTGCTGATAGGCTCTGATCGTTTATTAGCTTTGGATCTTCGATAAATTTGATTATGTTCATGTTATTTTTCCTTCAAATCGTTCTAAGCCCCTGTAAGCAATGATCTTGCTTTGTAAATAGCAATTCCTTAGGCCTTATCATCTTTATCGCCCAGGCTGTCCATATATTCCAATGGATCGGTAAGATCAGCAGCCTTCCTTTCCAGACCCAACGCTTTTAATGCCCGATCTACGCTATTGCTGTATGCTAAATAGTTTTGACCAAGTGCAGGCTCAAGGCTCAAGACGGAAGGCTTTGCTAATAGCTTGCTACGATCCCAGACCCCCCCCTGCTCAATCCACAGCTCGATAATTCTTAATATCAATAGCTTGCTTATAATCCGGTCAATCAAGATTCGCTGCTGCTCTGATAGGTTCTCCTCGGATCCGGCAACATCCCTGATCAGGCCTTCCCTCGTTTCCTTGAGATATTGTTTAACCCTGGGGCTGGCTTGTAACAGCTTATCTTTAATTTGCAAGCTATATCCGCCATGTTTCCGGGGCCGGCCTCTATTGTCTTTTTTTCTCTTTTTTCCTTTATTTTTGCTCATTTATAAGTCCTTTATTTACTATTAGTTAGCATTTTTTGACAATTCCAAAGACGTCAATAATCACGTCAATATTTACTTTCTCTTGAGGAATATCATGGACTATCAGTCCAGTAAGTCTTTCCTTATTATCAGGAGTATCGACCTCTTCCCAAAGCCTTCCTGATGCAGTAGTTATTAACCTCATATCTCTTTCATTAAGTAAGGCTTTGCTATACCCTATGGCGTAGATATATATAGTGTCTGAAATCAATACTGTCAGATTTAGCCCTGACTGTCTGAAATCAATACCGTCACCTCTATAAGCCCATTTTTGACTATTTTGTGCTGACTGTCTGAAATCAATACTGTGACTGTCTGAAATCAATACTTGACATCTAATCATGAACCGCATCCATAAAAGTCAAATTTGAAGGTCAATTTAAAAAGGTTATCATAGCGATAGAGTCCGCCTTTTTTCTTCCTTGTGATCCAGCCTTTAGTTTCTAATTCCTTAATCGCTTTTGATATTGCATAACGACAGCAGCAGCCTTTAACATTTTTCATTGCGCTGTAAGGGAGCTTAATCGAACCATTGTTAGCGCCGTTATATCTTCCTTTCAAATATATGTAAAAAATTTTAGCTGCAGGACTTAACTCTTGAAATTCTTTTTCTTTCAATGTCCGGCGTTCAAGCCCCACGTGCTGAAGGCCCCCACCTTTTCTTTTACGTTGCTTGCTCATTTGATTCAGCCTCAATGACTTTTACATTGATCCGGATTTGCCTGCCCAATCGCAAAACTGATCCTTCCGGCAGTCGACCACGTGCCGCCAAGGCATAAAGAGTTTTTCTGCTAAGTGAAAAATAATCCGCAGCTTCGCTTACAGTCAGCCACTTTTTTTGAGAACCCATCCCATCATCGTTCTGGAAAAACTTCTTTTATTGGGGCTCTCAGAGCTTTTGAAATTAACTTTTTTTCTCGTGGGCTGGGCTTGAAGATATCGCGCTCAATTCGGCTTAATTTTGCTGGCCAGATTTTTGTTAAAACAAAAACATCGTCCATAGTCAAACCGTTTTTAAAACGCAGTTCTCTAATCCTGTTTTTCATTTGAATGTCTCCTTGCGGGAGAGAAAAGATAGGTGGGATTTTTAAAGGCGGGAAATAAAAAAACCTTTAGCATGCTAATCTTAACCTCTCCGTTTCAAATCGGTGAGGTCAAGCTTTTGCTTGACCAGCGTGACAATTTGTCACCTCTGAACGGCATGCTAAAGGCATCTGTCAGTCACAATTCAACACATATTATAACAAATTTTATGTTTTTGTCAACAAAATTATTTTTGCTAAAATTAAAATCAAAGGTAAATCTTGTTCTGTCGATTCTTGGGATCAAGCAAAAAATAAATGGGAAGCAAAAAAATCAGGTCGTTTACTTTTATTAATATTATCAAAAACGGGAAGCTGGATATTGTGAGGCTTTGACTTCAATTGTTATTAAAAATCCTTTTCTCTTAAAAACTTGATGATTCAAGTTTTTCAATAGTTGTGGCCTTAAATGTACGATATGTAGCTTTATTATCAACAAACCAGACACATTCATACAGGTCATCATCTTCTAAATATTTATTGATTGTCATAGAAGGTCCACCTGATTTTAACATGACAACATCTCCCTCTTTAAATTCTGCCATCTTTCCCTCCTTTCTGAAAATTTTATATTATTCTAAGCTTTTTAAATTATAAGCCTTATGATCAGTCTTTCATTATTGATTTCATATTCCGTATTTGTTAATCAGTTCCTCAAATCCTTTCCGTCCTATTTTAGTTTGTTGTGGTCCCAATATAGCTGACAAAGTTCCATTTGGGAGATCATCATTCTTAGTTGGGATGATAGTTACTCGGGTTCTCTTGATGTATTTTTTTTTTAAAGGTAACCCATGTTTGGCCTTTTTTCCTTCAATCCAACCGTCTTTTTTTAACAGTTTTATTAGTTGGTTTCCAGATATGGACGGTATCTTACTCAAAGACTTAAATGTTTTCTTTTTATGGAATGGATATAAGGCATGATGTATGTATTTTGGTCAAAAGGACCTGAAATATATAAATCTTTTTTCTTATCTGTATAATTCAATAATTTAATGTTATTTTCTTTAAAAAATCTTTCCCTCTCTCCAACTTCTTCTAATGTATTTAAATGCAATAATGCAGCCTCTCTTATCCTTTCTTTTGCTTCCTCAATTTTTTTTGCATAAGTTGCAGTTCCTAATTCTTCACAATATGCAGTCCAATTTTCTCCTTCTTTTTTAAATTTAAAAGTCAATTGGATATATTGTTTAACTCTCATTTACATCACCTCTAACTTCCTTTTTAATACCTATATATATATATATAAGAAGTTGACATTTTTGTCAAATCTTTATTTTTAGAATTGCTACAATTACTTCAAATAAAATTGACGTCTTTAGTGACGTCCTTGACCGGAAATACCTAAGAATTAAGGGATATACCTAAGACAACTTAATTATCTGACAATAAAGCATTTAAGGTTGTTTTTAGGGGGAAATAAGCAATAATGGTTTACTGGCGGAGTATGGATTTTGAGTCCAGCGCGTCTGCCTATTTCGCCACTCCGGCACAGGCTTATTTTTAACATTTTCGCTGGTTTGATGCAATATATATTTAAGGGGGACAGTCCCCTGATTGTATCTATTAGATAATCATTGTAGAATACTAATCTTATGAATAGATTAATATTTTGGGACTGGACTGGGACTCTGGCTGATGAGTCTGAGCTTGATAAAGCAGTATGTACATCTATGGAAGAAGAATTGGCCAAAAAAAAATGCTATTTCCTTTAAACAGGCAGCTGTTAAATATAATTCACATTTAACAAAACTGGAAAATACCTGGCGGTGGCATGATTATGTCAGCCACGGACAGGAATTGGGAATTGATTGGGAAAAATGCCAAAAGCAGAACCTAAGCAAACTTAAAATTATAGCTGGAGCAGAAGATATCCTTAAATTTTGCCGGCAAAAAGGCTACAAAAATATCCTTGCCACTAATGCTGTAAAAAAAGTTATCCAATTGCGAGTGGAACATGCCGATTTGCAGAAACTTTTTGATTTAGTCATAGCCAGTAGTGATGCCGGAGCTCTAAAATCTGAGGGTAAACATTTTAAGCTTGGATTTAATAAATTTGGGAGCTCTTCTGACTGCTCATATTCTGTGGGAGACAACCCAGTGCAGGACATCCGGCCTGCTCTTCGATTGGGCTTAAAAACAATTTTTTGCGAATCCGGAAGATATCTTACCCACTATCATTCCGAGCATATTTCAGGCAACTATAAAGAAAAAATAGAACCTGATTTTAAGATAAAAACGCTTTCTGAAATAAATAAAATAATTCAAGAATAAAAAATGACGGAACCATTATGCCTAAATTTTGGCAGCTGTGGAGGATGTTCCTTTCAGGACATTGATTACTCAGAGCAGTTGGAGGATAAAAAAAGACGCTTGTCTGAAGCGATCCGTTTTAATAACATCCAGATATTTTCTGACCAGGAATATAATTACCGTAACCGCATGGATTTTGTATTCCATGCCGGGGGGCTGGGCTTTCGGGAAAGAGGCTCCTGGCACAAAATGGTCAATATCGAACATTGCCCCATCTCCAATAACAGATTAAATGAGATCCTGACCGAGGTCAGAGAGTTTTTTAAAGACGTTTTTTATTTTGATGTAAAAAAACAGTTCGGCACTTACTGCTATGCAGTCATCCGTACTCCTGCCCACGATTCTTCTGTTTCTCTTGTACTTAATAAAAAATCAAAAAAAATAGACGAAGCCAGAGAATTTATTAAAGAGTTTGCCAAAATCACTTCCATCAATAATGTAATCGTAACCTATATCCCGCATAACCGAAATGTGAGTACCTCTTCTGAATATGAGGTCATCAAGGGCAGCGATATGCTCAGAAGCGAATACCTCGAGTATAGCTTCTATTTTCCTGTACAGGGATTTTTCCAGGTAAATCAAAAGGTTGCAAAAAAAGTACATATTTACTGCCAGAAACTTCTCTCTTCTCCTGATTTCAGAAACGCCCAGCTGCTTGACCTTTATGGCGGAGTAGGTACCTTTGGTATTATTAATTCCCCTCAGTTTAAAGAAGTCATAATCGCAGAAAACTTTGAACCAGCAGTCCTGGCTGCAGAGAAAAATATTACTGAAAACAAAATAGAGAACGCTCGAACTGTTTCCCTGGATGCCCGCAATTTAAAGGATATGGATCTATCCGGGCCCCTATGCATCATCCTCGACCCTCCCCGCAGCGGGATGCACCCTAAAACCGTGAAGCATTTAAATGAGCTTAAACCAGAAGTCCTTATTTATGTCTC
>JAUWNW010000051.1 GCA_030612445.1 Candidatus Aminicenantota bacterium | reverse complement strand
GTAAAAAAAAGATAACATAATACGAGGGACTTACCACTATCCATGTCTTAAATTGAAAGTGAACTCCAGTTTGTTTTCCACTTGTTTTATTTTAGATCTTAATTTATTATAAAAAAGAAGGAGAACAAGATGGAAATGGATAAATTTAGCAGGCGTGATTTTATTAAGAAATCGGTTTTAGCAGGAGCGGCTTTGCCTTTTGCCGGTAAGGGTCTATTTGCTAATACGAAAAAAAAATCCAAAAAATCAGTACTAATGGTATGGGGCGGATGGGAGGGCCATGAACCCAAACAATGTGTAGATATTTTTGCTCCCTGGCTGGAAGAACAGGGCTTTGATGTGGAAATATCCAACACATTAGACTCCTATCTTGATGAAAAAAACCTAAATTCAAAGGATCTTATTGTGCAAGTAGTCACTATGAGCCCAGAGAAAGAAGGGAGCCCGCGGCTAAGAGGCCTCTATAAGGCTGTGAAAAACGGGGTTGGTCTTGCCGGCTGGCACGGAGGTCTGGCTGATTCATTTAGAAATAGTCCTGAATATCAGTTTATGGTCGGGGGACAGTGGGTAGCTCATCCCGGGGGTGAAGTAGACTATAAAGTTAATATTATTGACCAAACTGATCCGATCACCAAGGGACTTTCGGATTTTAAAATGCGTTCCGAGCAATATTACCTGCATGTTGATCCTATAAATGAAGTTTTAGCAACAACTACTTATAGTGGCGAGCATGCTCCTTGGATCAAAGGTGTTGTTATGCCGGTTGTTTGGAAAAAAATGTATGGAAAAGGAAGAGTATTTTATTCCTCTTTGGGACATAGTGCGGGAGATTTTGATGTACCTGAAGCTCTGGAAATTACAAAAAGGGGGATGTTGTGGGCAAGCGACTCTTAAATTTAAGCATCTGCTTCGCGGCCGTCGAAGAGATGGATGATGCGCTGGGAATGGCTGGCTAAGCGGTCGTCGTGGGTAACCATAATGATAGTATGTCCTTTCTTCCAAAGCCTGCTGAGGAGTTCCATTATCTCTATGCCGCTTTTTGAATCCAGGTTTCCGGTGGGTTCATCAGCCAGGATAATGGGAGGATCATTGGCTAAGGCCCGGGCCAAAGCGATGCGCTGCTGCTGGCCTCCGGAAAGCTCTGAGGGCCGGTGTTCTTTCCACTTTAAAAGTCCTACTTCGTTTAATAATTCAGTAATACGTTCTTTTCGCTTTTTTGTATTTTTTCCGTTAAAGAGCATGGGGAGCTCTATATTCTCCCAGGCAGTGGCATAGGGGAGGAGGTTGAAATTCTGGAAGACAAAACCCATCATTTTGTTACGGATAGAGGCAAGTTGATCAAAAGTAAGGCCTGCTACGTTTTTACCTTCCAGGAAATACTCCCCTTCGGTCGGGGTATCCAGACAGCCGATAATATTCATAAGCGTCGACTTTCCAGAGCCTGAAGGACCCATGAAGGTTACAAATTCTCCGGCAGCAATTTGCAAGGATACTCCGCTGAGCGCTTCAAGCGTTTGCGTACCCATATGATAAATCTTTTTGATTTTATTGAATTTGATAATAGTATCACCTTTATTCATACCTCAGAGAATCAATGGGATTGAGCCGGGAAGCACGCACAGCCGGGAAAATGCCTGACATAAATACCAATGTCCCCACAATGACAAGAAAAATTAGGAATGTATTGAATGAAAAAACCGGACGCAGGAGATATCCTTCAATGCCAAATCCATCATAATTTATCGGGACAAGCTGAACCAAATGAATGATGTTGAAAGCTGTTACAAGACCCCAAAAAGTTCCTTTCACAAAAATAAACAAAGTTTCCAGAATAAATTGTTGGATAATCACCCGGCGTTTAGCGCCGAGAGCCATCTTAATGCCGATTTCCTGTTTCCTTTCTTTAATGACAGCATACATCAAATTAGTGACACCTACAGCTCCGATAAGCAGGGTCAAAGCACCCATTATGCCAAGGAATACCTCTATGCCCATGAAAATTGCGCCGGCTTCTTTAGCATTATCGATCGTATTCCAGATACTGAGAGCATAACGATCCGTGGGGTCAAAACGGTATTTTTTACCAAGTAGAGTCTGCACTCGTTCCTCGATAAACATAGATAACCGGGTCTCCCTGGGCTGGATGTGGATGCGGTCAATATGGAGCTGGCTGTCGATCTGGGTGAAGGCCGAGTAGGGGAGGTAGATCTGATCTGCGTCCGGCCCCTGATACATGGAATCCTGGAGCTTTTTTTTCAGCACACCAATAACCGTAAATGGGATGCGGTTTATAACGATTTTTTGCCCCACAGGATTCTCAGTGCCAAAGAGGTCGGTTCCTACTTTCCAACCGATAAAAGCCACTTTGCGGCCATCCTTTACATCTGAAGCATTAAGAAAACGGCCTCCCATTTGAGGGATCTGAGTCCGCATCTGAGCAAACTCTACGGTTGTTCCATGAATCGTCCGGTTGATCTCTTTGCGGTTTGCCGATACAGGCCAATTGTTATAAGATTCGGGAGCGATCAAGGCTATTTCGGGAATTCTTTCCTTTAGATACTGGATGTCACCTGGGTAGAGCCGAATTCGCCTTCCTTTAGGAAGCCCTTGATAAAGTTTTGAGGTTTGGCCTCCGGAGATCATGATCAGATCTTGTCCCAAACCGCTGAAACTGATGCGGAACTGGGCAGACATTCCCTTACCAAAGGCAAGAAGCAAAAGAATTGAGAGAGAGCCCCAGAAAAGAGCAAATGTGATCAGAGCAGACTTCTTGCGTCGTTTCTTGAATTCATGCGAAAAGAAGCGCAGCAATGTAAGATTCATTTTATTTCCTCAGGGCGGCGATCGGATTTGTCGAGGCAGCATTTCTGGCAGGAATAAAACCTGAAATAGTCCCGATAAGCAGAAGAATGGATATAGATGAGATAGCAACCAAGGGACTGATTTGGGGAGTTCCTAAAAACTCGGTGACAGCCTCCGGCAATGCTTGAACTAACCTTACTACAACTCCGGAAAAAGCAAAGCCGATAAGTCCGCCAATTAGCATAATAGTGAGTGACTCGCTGAAAAATTGAAACAGAATTGTGCGCCGGCGAGCACCCACAGCCAGTTTGACGCCGATCTCCCGGCCTCGTTCTTCTACTACGACCATCATGATAGATGCGACGCCTACGCCTCCTACAAGCAGGGTAAAGGAGCCGATAACCCCCAGGAATATATTGAAGGCCAGAAAAAAAATCTGGAAACTTTTTTCCATCTCAAGCGTATCCCAAACACCGATCGCATCCGGATCCTGTGGATCGAACCCGATCAGCTTGGACAGGTGATTTTTAATTTGCTGGGTCACTTCCGCACTCCGGTTATAATCCAAAGGGCGGAAAATGATGTTAGAAACATATTTAGTGCCATAAATAGTGCTGTAAGTTGTCCAGGGGATAAAGGCACATCTTTCGTCTCGATTACCATTGTAATTCGAGGTTTGCAGTTTTTTCGCCATGACCCCGATCACGGTGAAGGGGACTCCTTCGATAAAGATATTTTTCCCCAGGGGATCACTGGTAGCAAAAAGATCTATAGCTAAGACATCACCGATAAGGCATACCCGTCTTTTCTCTTTCATGTCTAAGGGATTTATAAAGCGTCCTTTTGCCGGGATAATGTTGCGCATCCGCGCGAAAGAAGGGTTGATTCCCCTCACAGTGTTAAGATACTCCTGTCTTTCATACCGCATCCTAGAGCTTCTCACAAATTCCGGGCTTATACTTTCAATTTCTGAAACTTTATCGGATAAGTCTTCCACCTGCTCAGGAGTTATCCGGACAGGTTTGCCTTTCTGAAATCCTTTATAGGGAAGGGTGGTTCGTGAGGGGAACATAAGCACGATTCCTTCACCCATGCCGTGAAAGCGCTTTACTTGGGCTTTTCCCACTGATTCACCAAAGGCGATCATAAGGATGACTGAAAAAGTTCCCCAAATAACCCCGGAAAGAGTCAGAATGGTCCGCATAGGCTGGCGCATCAAGTCGCGGGCAAGGTTTCGAAAGAAGATAGCGATCATGTGATTTCGCGAGGAGGTCTTTCTACAACCTTTTCACCTTCTATCAAGCCGCTGGTGATTTCTATGTTCAACCCGTCAGAAAGACCGGTCTGAACCTCTTTTTTTTCTATCTCTTCGCCCTTTTCCACTTCTACAAATTTCTTGCCGTTTTCAAATAGCACCAGGCGTTCCGGAATTATCAAGATGTTTTCTCTGGCCTGGACAGTAATTGTGGCTGTGGCAGAGTAGCCTGCCCGAAGCAGCTGACCGCTGTCATCGGAGAGGAGGATTTCAATGTCAAAGAGAGTGGCATTGCCATCTTTTTTTGCCTTGGGATATATCCTTTCCACCTTGCCCAGGATACTGCTCTCAGGCAAAGCTCCTATTTGAATATCCGCATCCATACCGACCCGGATTTTTCCGACATCGATTTCATCCACTGTGCCCTTAAAAAGCAGCATTCCCATATCAGCTAAAGAACAGAGTTCAGTTCCCGGTTGGAAATTGGTCAGGGGAACAACCGGGTCTCCTTGGAAAACATTCTGAGAAAGGATCATACCATTGATAGGGGATTTCACGGTGGAATCAATACTGCGGTTGCTTAGCTGAATGCGGCCTTTTTCCATAAGCGTAAATTTATCCTGGGCGATTTTAAATCTTAAGCTGCCTTCATTGTAAGTCGATTCACTGGCTTCCATATCAGAACGGGATATGAGCGATTCCTTAAAAAGCTTAAGATTCCTATCCCGGTCTGCCCGGAGTTTATTCAAAGAAATTTGAGCCATTTCCATGTTACGTCTCGTATCGACGTACTCTACCGGGGTTGGGTTAGGGGAGATTTTAAATAACGTTTTTCCTTGCTGGACTGAGTCTCCGACTTTAAACATAACTTCTGAGACTATGCCTGAAATGGTCGATTTGACCTTAATCTCCTGTTCCGGCTCGATCGTTCCCACAGCCAAGGCCTTTTCACTGATGGTTCCCTTTTTTACTTCCACGAAATTTAAGGTTTCTTCATTTTTTTTGCCTGATAAGAGCAAAAAGAAGAAAATTCCCACAAATACAACAGCTAAAATTCTCCAAATCCATTTTTTCATAATTCACCTCAGATTTTTTCCATTACATATTTAATACGCATTCGCGAGGAAAAAAGTTCCTCTGGCTTTGAAAAAAGGGGATTCCAAATAAAATTCCTTTAGAATATAAAGTAGTTTTGATATGCTAATTAAATATGACTAAGAAAAAAAGGAGATAGTATGAAAAAATTAGTAGTAATTTTAACCGTTATATTTGTCTTATTTTCCCTATCTTGTGCAACACAGGACGAACAATCCGAGAGAGAAGCGGAAATGAAAAAGGAACTTGCCAAGATAAAATATGATGTCCCTGATGAGCCTGATGTTAATTATGATGTTCTGGATAATATTGATATCTCAAACTCAGAATTCGGGGTCGTTACTCTGCCTGAAGATCTTGGTAAGACATTAAATGGCCTGTTTTCCAAGTATACAAAGGTAGTTGCCCCTAATGGCAAACCCATTCATATTTTTGGCCAATCAGGTGTAAGTGATCTGCAGGTTGCAAGAGCAAGAGAGATCTTAAAATATCATCTAACAGATGCTCCTGGTACTCAGTATGGTGAAGATAAATCCGGGGTTGCTAATAGAATGGGTGATGTAAGAGCAACCCTCTGTTACACAGATACAGAGCTAAAGGCATTTGCATTATATGATATTATTGATAAAACAAAATTGGCCACTCAGGACCTTTATGCTACAGAATCTCCGGTTGAAGGTTCTTATGAATATATAAATAATAAAGGAAAGCCCGGGGAGAGATTCACTAGAGATGCTTCCTATGAGGAAATATTTCACCTTGTCCATGGCAAAGGGATGCAGCATGTAGTTCCTGCCTATCATAAAGAAATTGCAGAAGCTGAAAAGGCTGCTGTTGAGGGAAAAAGATATTTTTACGGCCGTCCCTCGCCGCATGAATACATTATTACAGGTTTTGATATATATTTTGGCTTATGGGATCATGATCCTCAGGGTGACGGGAAATCTTTTGGAGAAGAATATCCTTTTCACACAAAGGTGGAGATGAAAGAAGGCGATCCTCTTCTTTATGATCTTGTTGAAAAATGGTGGCCAAAATATTTAACTTATAATGCCTATATTGATCCATCCTTTGAAGGTACATTTTCAACAGTGCTTGATAAAGAGAATGAATATACTTTTAAATCACAATACCTTGTCAATATAACCTTAACCGGAAATAAAAATACAAATGTTTTAGGCAACTCCCAGGCTAACAAGCTGACTGGAAATGATGGGGATAATATTATTACCGGCGGTGAGGGAAATGACACACTAAATGGTGGAGAAGGAACTGATGCTGCAGTATTTAGGGGAGATTATGCGGAATATAAAGTTGAAAAAACTGAAAACAAATATACAGTAACTGACTCTGTTGAAGGTCGTGATGGAAAAGATGAACTGACAAATATTGAAGTCCTCCAGTTTAAGGATAAAAAAATTACAAATAATAAATAAGTATGATGTCCCCAGATTAGGATTTTAGTAATGAGATCTAAAATCGGTTTGATTATGGGTGTATGCGGCGGGGCTGCCGGTATTGCTGCAGCAATTATCTTCGGAATAATCCCTTTGATAAGACATAGTGCTCCTTTAGAGCTGGAAAATAGCACAATGGATACTTCTGGCGTTTATATTATCATCGTATCCAGAAAAGCTGACGATGTATATACCCAGGCAATTGCCATTTCAAAAGAGATACATCCTGGAGCGGATAAGCTGGTATTTTCTCCAACCAATCTTAAGGATGTGAAAGCAAAATTAAAGAAACTGCAGCCCCGTTATGCCTTGCTATTTATGACTCCTGAGGAAATTGATGTTAACTTTGCTTGGAAATGGCTGAAAATGGCTTCCGAAATTGATAATGACCCTTTCGTTGATTTTTGTTATGGATTTATCACCGGGAGAAATGCTGAAGCTGCAACCGCTTTTATGAAAAGAATCAAGGCTGCAGCCTCAGGAAAACTAAAACTTGCCGGGAAGATGATTGATAATCTCGGGCCTAATACACAGGCCCAGCCCTCTGCTTTTTATCAGAATCGTGGCAGCTTTATGATACCCGTTTTTTCCGAAAGGTTCTCCCTGGAGACTATCTCTCATGGCAGGCAGGGTTTTACAAAAGAACGCCTCAGCAGTATGGATGGGGCTGGTATTATCCACTGGGGAGGGCATGGATACCCTGATCGCGTGGTTGACAGTTTGAATGGTCCCTTTGTGCAAAAGCTAAAGCTTTCTCCCTGCATTGCTTTTAATGGTGCCTGTTATACAGGAGTTACTTCAACTTGGTTTAATATGAGAGCAGGAAAGCTGAAGGAAGAAAAAGTGGATGCAAGTAAATCTTTTTGCCTGGGTGTCTTAACCAATAATGTAATTGCCTATTTTGCTTCCTTACATCCTGACCACGGTATCCCTGTTTATCAGGAAATGGAATATATGGCAACTTATGGCGCTTCTTTGGGTGAGATTATTAAGCACACCTATGACGGAGTAGTCCTTGGAAATGGCGGAGCGCTGCCTTATTTTGAGACTCTTGTTGACGGGATGATCTTAAACTGGAGCCCGAAAGAAATTATGTTAAAGGGAACAGCATCTCGGGTGCTTTTTGGAGACCCTGCTTATGTGCCGGTCAAGGCATTTTCAAACCCCCCATTTGATGTCAAAATCAGGATCAAAGAGGAAGAACTGGAGATTGTGACAACTCTTGTAAATCCAATTCTTAAATCATATTATACCGACACATATCAATCTGATATGTCGAAAACACGGCAGTTTAATGACCGGGCTCTTTTAGTTTTTGGCTTACCGGATGGCTGGGATATAATCAAAAAAATAAGCATTTCTGATGTAACTGTGGAGGGCAAATCAATAAAACATAGACTGATCGGATATGCTGTTGAGTCGGATGGAAGAAAATCTTACCTACATATTCAAATCGATTTACCCAGCAGCGGTTACATGCAATCGCAGTTTCGGCAAAAAGGGGCCATGATTCGGCTCATAGCAAAATAGGAGGAATAAATGAAAGTAATTATGGTTTTAAGCTTAAGCTTATTATTATTATTTTCCGCATGTGGAAATAAGGAACCTGAGGAAACGGAGGTCTCTGTTTCTGCAGAAGCTTCTGACCCTTTTGAAAAAACTTTTTCCCAATTCAGAAGCTCTTTGGATGAGGAAGAGTATTTAAAAGCTTTCATGTCGCTGCATTCTTCCCTGAGATTATTCTGGGAAAAAACCCCGCTTCTTCTCAATAATGTACAATTTGTAAAAAGTGACGATAATACTTTTGGTATTTATGAGCCTAGGGAAGGTGACAGTTTTAGAATAGATGAGCCTCTCTATCTTTATATTGAACCTATCGGATATACAATTAAAGAAAATCCAAAAAGTTTATATGAATTTGGGTTTTTCGCTGATTTTACTATAGAGGGTAAAGACGGGAAAGTTCTCGGAGGACAAAAAGATTTTGCAAAACTAGATTTTAAATCCTGGAATTTTAATACAGAAATCACTCTGACTTTTACTTACACAATTTCTGGACTGGAGCCGGGTAAGTATAAGATTGTTACTCAAGTAAGGGATAAGTTTTCCGATAAAAAAGCCACAACGGAAAATTGGATTTCTATCCTCTGATGGATTTTTAGTGAATAATTGAATCAATCGATAATGGGGGGTGACTAAATTATTTTACATGGTATAAATCCGGGGATTATGTAAGCAAAGAATCAGCCCAATCAAGCAGGCGCAGGAAACATTATTCCTTTCTCGCATTGACCAATTAGATGTTGTAGAATTAAATCATAAATCCTAAATTAAGATGAGAAAGACACTGCAGATCATCGACCGAATGCATAAGGAAGGCCTGTTTAAGAAATATGCTATTGGGGGTGGAATCGCATCTTTATTCTATATTGAGCCAATAGCAACCTTTGATCTTGATATCTTTGTTATTCTACCTAAAAGTGAGGAAGTCTTATTAAGTCTCTCTCCTTTATATGATTGGCTGAGGGAAAAGAAATGCAAATTAGTCAAGGAGCACATAGTTATTGAAGGTATTCCTGTCCAATTCATCCCTGTTTACAATGAGCTGGTAAAAGAAGCTGTGCTTAAAGCTGTAAGAAAAAAATACGAAGGTATAAGCACATTTGTACTGAAGCCTGAATATCTGATGGCTATTATGCTGGATACTAACAGGGCAAAAGACAGGGAAAGAATTGTAAAAATGAGCGATGAAGCTGAAATATCGGCTGATCTTTTAAATAAAATATTGACTGCACATGGATTGCTGACAGCTTATAATGATTTTAAAAAGAAATATTATGAAAAAGAAACCAAATAAAATAAAAGAATCGGCTGCAGATTATGCTGCTAAAATATTTAAAGCAAAAAAGGACTTCCATAAAGAACAGGCTAAACTGCCGATTGAAGAAAAAATTAAAATACTTATAGAACTCCAAAAAATTGTCTTAAAGACTCAAAAGCAGGAGCGGGGGGAAACAATCAGGCAAGTCTGGAAGATTTGATGGGCTTAAATGTTAGTGATGCCTTTCTGGCAAAATTTTGCGGCCGTCATCTCCTGGATGAAAAGATCTTTATAGTTCCATCCTTTCAGGTCGGCCATCAGATAGGGGAGTGCTTGGGTAAAGCAGGTTACTCCTGGATCAATCTGCGCTTTGTTACTTCTGCGTCTCTTGCCCAACAAGTTGTCGGATATGAGCTTTCCCGGAGCGGCGTAAAACAGATAACTGCGACTTTATCTACAATCCTGGTTAATAAGATTTTTCGCAGATTACAGGATGCCGGGAAGCTGGAATATTTTGGTGAGATTACCCCTTCTTTGGGCGTGATAAATGCTGTTTACAGGGCTGTTTATTCTCTGCGCATGGTGGGAATTAAAAGTGAAGAGCTTAAGCCTGAGTTTTTTAATAACCCCAAGAAAGGGAATGAAGTAAAACAGCTTTTAAAGGCATATGAGGGGGAGCTTAAAAAGAAAAAACTAATTGACCTTCCCGGGCTTTTTTCTTTGGCAGTAAATCAAATAGAAAAAAAAATATATGCTAAAAAGTATTTTCTCTGTTTTAAGGACTTGCCCCTATCTCAGTTGGAAAAAACTTTTATTACAAAAATAGCAGGGGAGAGGCTTGTCTTGATACCTCAGGATAAATTTTACGGAGTAAGACGGCCGCAGCATCTATGGAAGGAGGGAAAAGAAAAAATTAAGGTACCTTCTTTTAAAGATCCTCAGGAAATATCCTCTGATCTGGAGCGCATGCCCTGGCTTTTTGCTCCTTATAAAGCTCCTAAGCCATTTAATGACAATACGATAGAGCTTTTCCGCGCTGTGGGAAAAGTAAATGAATGTCGGGAGATAATGCGGAAGATATGCGCAGAACAAACCGCATGGGATGAAGTGGAAGTTATCTATCCTTCAGCAAGCAGTTATGCTGACATATTCTTCCTGCTGGCTGCAAAAACTGGCCTTCAGATTACTTGCAGCACAGGAATCGGAGTTGGGTTTACTACTCCTGGAAAGGTTTTCTCAGGACTTTTAGATTGGTTTGAAGGCGGGTTTAAGGTATCTGACCTTTGCCGTATGATTGAAAGTGGAAATCTGAAGCTTTTTCATACAGGGGAAAAAGACGTCCCTAAGCTTCAAAAAATAAGCGGCTATCTCAAAAAAGCAGGAATTGGCTGGGGAAAAGATAGGTATATCACCTGCCTTAAAAACTTAGCAAATAGAATAAAAAATAACTTTCTAAAGGCACAAGAAAAAAAAGAAGAAGATAAACTGCAGCAGCTTAAAACCGATATAAAAAACCTCAAAAAAATAAGCAAGCTTATTAAGAAGATGTTATCTTTTTTACCCCGGTTTGAAGACAAGGATGATAAAGAAATTGATTTTGAAGCACTCTGTACCGGAGCCTCAAGCTTTTTAAAAACTTTTTCCGCAGTCCGCAGCAAAATTGATGGTACAGCTTATGCATTACTTACTTCCGCCCTTGATGAGACAGCTGCAATGCAGCCTCCCCCTCTTATAAGGGAAGAGGCTGTTAAGAGACTGCGCAGCCAGGCTTCAGGGATTAAAGTTGGAGCTTCAAAACCTGAACCCGGTCACCTTCATCTCTCGACTTATCAAACAGGCGGTTATTCCGGCAGGGAAAACACCTTTATTGTCGGGCTTGACCAGGGCAGTTTTCCTGGCTCAGGCTTGCAACAGCCTGTGCTTTTAGATGATGAAAAAGAAAAAATATCCCCGTTTTTAGAGACTGCAGAAGAATCTCTGTTGGAAAACATCTATTCTATGGCAGCGATGCTGGCTTCTCTCCGCGGCAGAACCTCTCTAAGCTACTCAAGCTATGATTTACAGGCAGAACGCTCTTCCTTTCCTTCCTCGCTTCTCTTACAGGCTTACAGGCTGCTTAAGGGGGATTCTCAGCTTGATTATTCAGCCCTTCATTCCTATCTTGCAGAACCGGTTGGTTTTTTGATAAAGAAAACAGATAGGGCCTTAGATGAGATCGACTGGTGGATCGCAAAAATTGGCGGCGGTAAACATTTTTTAAACGGACTTGAAGCTGTGCAGCATACTTTCCCGTCTCTTGCTAGAGGCATATTTGCCCGTCAGAAAAGGGAGGGCGACCGTCTAAGCGAATTTGAGGGCATACTTGATTTTAAGGTCGACAAGAACCATCCCCTCATCTTTGAAAACATGCAGGTATCAGCTTCCCGTTTAGAAACTCTTACTTATTGCCCCTTTAAATATTTCCTGCACTATGTGCTCAAGGTCAGAGTACCTGATGAACTGGAGTATGACCCGGGCCGGTGGCTTGAGCCCTGGCAGAGAGGGGAACTTATACACAAAATATTCTGTGATTTTATGAGAGAGATTGTAAAAAGAAGGGAGAGATTTTCAGCAGATTCTCATAGGCCTCTTATCCAAAAAATTGGAGAAGAAATTATCTTACGCTTTAAAGACGAGATTCCCCCTCCTTCAGAAGGGATTTTTAAAGCCGAAAAAAACGAAATTTTCCAGGCAATTGATGTTTTTATGGCGGTTGAGGAAAAACGCAAGGATGAAGTCGAGCCTTTAATGTTCGAGGTATTTTTTGAGGGAATTACTCCAGATAATTTTTCTGATTTTCCTTTACAGTTGCGCGGCAGAATCGACCGGATCGACCGGGTGGGAAAAGGCCTCTACCGGGTTATAGATTATAAGACCGGCAGATATTCTAATTTCGAAAATATTAAATATTTCGGGGGCGGCCAGGTCCTCCAGCACGCTCTTTATGCTCTCGCAGCTGAAAAGATACTCGAAGACAAAGATGTGGACAAAGCCCCCCAGGTAATAGAAAGCGGTTACTCTTTCCCCACTCCCAGGGGCGAGGGCAATGAAGTTATTTTCAAAGAGTTTAACCGTAAGGATTTTAAAGCAATTATAGATGAGATTGTAAAGATATTGTTTGCCGGCCGGTTTGTAGTAAATCCTGAAGCAAAATGTGATTTCTGTGATTATGCAGACATCTGTGGTCCGGAAGCTGTTAAAAGGGCAAAGGACAAAAGGCAGAAAAACCCTGATGAATTCGCGCATCTTAATAAATTGAAAAATTATAAATGAGAAAAGGATGAATAAGCTGAAATTACCTGATGCTGATGCCAGGCGTAAAATTAAAACTGACCTGAACACTACTTTTCTGGTGGAAGCAGGCGCAGGTTCTGGAAAGACCAAAAGCTTGGTGGACCGGATGCTGGCCCTTTTAGCTGCTGGTGAATGCCGGATACACAATATTGCAGCTGTTACTTTTACTCGTAAAGCTGCCGCCGAACTCAGGGGCCGTTTCCAAACAGAGCTGGAAAGAACTGTAGTCGGGATGCAAAAATCAGAAACCAGAGAGAGGTTGGCCCAGGCATTGCATTTCTTAGAGCAGAGCTTCATTGGAACCATACATTCTTTCTGTGCCAAGCTGCTCAGGGAACGTCCCATCGAGATAGCTCTTGACCCTGATTTTGAAGAGATGGAAGAAATTGAAAACAGTGTTTTTAGAGAGAAATGCTGGCATGATTTCCTGGATAAAGAAAAAGCGGAAGGCAGCCTTTTGGAAAAGGAGCTCGAAGATGTAGGGCTTTCTCCTCACGAGCTCAAAAACTGTTTTAAAACGCTTTCTGAATATCCTGAGGTAGAATTCAAACCAGGAAGCGAAAAACAGCCTGATTATAAAAGCCTCCGGAAAAATTTAGAATCTTTTTTAGAACAGGCTCAGGATATAGTTCCAAAATATCGTCCTGAAAATGGATATGATGGCTTACAAAGCCTTATGCACAGCTGTTTTTTACGGCAGAAAAATCTCGGTTTTAAAGACCATAGAATTTTTATGGAAACCTATGAACTGCTGGACAAAAAAGCGGTTTTAACCCAAAACCGCTGGCCCACAGCTGAGCAAGGAAAAGATTTTAAAGAGATATTTGAAGCATTTCGAGATAGTAAGGTAAAGGAAGCAGTAAGAGAGTGGCGCGAATACCGCCATACAAAGGTCTTTTTATTTTTAAAACCCGCCCTTGAATTTTTTGAAAAGAAAAGGCTGACTCATGCTAAGTTAAATTTTCAGGACCAGCTTCTTTTTACATCCCGACTTCTCCGTGATAACCCTGAGGTCAGGGAATATTTCAGCCTTAAATTTACGCACATCCTCGTGGATGAATTTCAGGATACAGATCCTATTCAAGCAGAAATGCTTTTATATCTAACCGGAAAAAATATAAAAGAGCGTGACTGGAAAAAGTTAATGCCGCGGGCGGGCTCGCTTTTTCTGGTAGGAGACCCGAAACAGTCTATCTTCCGTTTCAGACGGGCAGATATAGACACCTACAATCTGGTAAAAAAACAGATAATAAAAAGCGGAGGGGATGTTCTTTTCCTTAACACCAATTTCCGCTCTTTGCATTCGCTGCGCGATTGGGTTAATCCGGTAATGCTCAGTGTTTTTCCTGAAAATTCAAATGATTTTCAGGCAGCTTTTGCGCCTTTAGAGACTTTAAGATCAGGAGATGAAAAATTTAAGGGAGTCTATAAAATAACCATCCCCAAACAGAAGGGAAATAAAGAAGATATTATTGTAGACATTGATTCTGAAAGGATTGCAGAGTTTATATCCTGGGCGTGTAATGGAAATATTAAACTTGACCGTACCAGGAAAGAAAGAGAAGAAGGGCTGGATGAAAAAGCGCAGCCGTCTGATTTTCTTATCCTGCTAAGATACAGGAAAAAAATGAGCTTTTATGCCCGGGCACTTGAGAAAAAAGGCCTGCCTTTTGAAATAACAGGAGGTGATGCTTTTTCAGAATCTGAAGATATTCGTGAGATCGTAAATTTGGTAAAGGCTCTAAATTCACCTGATAATGAGATATATACAGTAGCTGTGCTGAGAGGGCTCTTTTTTGGGGTAAGCGATGATAAGCTGTTTAATTTTAAACAAAGCGGGGGACGGTTTTATTTTCTAGGCTTGCAGAAAAGAGAACACGGAAAAGATGGAAAAAGAGCGGCTGAGGCGCTTTTTACCCTTAATAAGTGGTGGTATTGGATGCATAAGGACCCAGTCAGTGTAGCTCTTGAGAAAATATTTGAAGATTCCGGTGTAATAAATTACATAGCCTCTACTGAGATGGGAAAAAGCAAAGCAGGTAACGCCTTTAAACTGCTTGAACTTTTGCGTGAAAAGGAAACAGAAGGGGTAACATCTCTGGCCGGGCTTTCTGATTATTTGGAAGAACTCACCTCTATCCATGAGATAGAGGAACTGAGCCTTACTCCAGGAAGGAAAAATGCGGTGCATCTTATGAACCTTCACAAAGCAAAGGGGTTGGAAGCTCCTGTTGTTTTTCTAGCAAATCCAAAAGGTATAAGGAAGCATGAGCCGGACAAACATATTAAAAGGACTGGAAAAAAATCTGAAGGTTATTTTGTTTTAAGCAAAAAAATTAATGAATATTATAATAAAATTATTTCCCAACCTACAGGCTGGGCTAAATTTGCAGAAGATGAAAAAAAATATGAAGCAGCTGAAAAAGACCGTTTAAACTATGTTGCGGCAACCCGGGCAAAAAACTGTCTTATCATAAGCACATATTCTGAGGATTTAGGGGATAAGAAGGCATGGGATTTTTTAGATAGCTTTTTAGGTAAAGTTAAAGTTTGTAAAGGAGCTTTACCAGAGGTTGAGAAGCCTGTGCTTATGGCTGAAGGGACTATTTATCTTGCTAAAGCAAAGGAGCCTATCCCAAGGTTAATGGGAACTCTCCTTCTTACGAAAACGGACATTTCCTCTCCAGCTGAAAAGCTGATTTTAGAAAAAGGGGAATGGAAAGATGCAAAAAAAGAAATTAAAAAGCGCATTAATGCTCTACATAAACATAGTTATGCAGTCGATAGTGTAACAAATGTCGCAAAAGCAGGCAGAAAGCGTCCCGGTTGGCAGGAAAGTGGAGGCGGGGGATTTAGCTGGGGAAACATTGTCCATCAAATGTTGGAAGCGATTGGGAAAGGAGAAACGGATAATCTGGCCTTAAGAGCGGAAAATGCTCTTAAATCAGCGGAAATAGATATAAGAGAAAAGGCCAGATTACTGGCTCTTATCGAGTCGATTAGGAGATCTAATTTCTGGAGCAGGGTCATGAAGTCAGATAAGAAGTATTTTGAAGTACCTTTTTCTGTAAAAGTGGATAATGGCAAAAATAATACTCCTTTTATCCTGACAGGTGCTATTGACCTTGTGTTTTATGAGGGAGATGGATGGGTTATTGCAGATTATAAAACAGATGTGATAAAAGGGGATCTTGAAGAGTTTATAGAGTATTATTCCTCTCAGATAAAAGAATATGCAAAATACTGGGAAAAAATAACAGGACAAAAAGTAAAAGAAGCCGGGATCTATTTCACTTCTATAAATAAATGGGTAAGTATAAGCCGAAAAGATTCATAAGGGGCTTAATATTCCATAATCTATTTAATATCAATAACATACAGATAATACCAATGGCGATAGGGGACTCATAACTAATACTTATGGACACGGGATTGAATGGAAGAGACATTTATTGTAAATTTTAGTTTAAAACTTGTTGAAATTGACAAAATATCGCAAAAAAACAGCCTGTAATGACGTATAAACGATATTTATCAGAAATAACTGACCATGTGTGGTGCTCGGTTCAAGCTAAATCATAATTTAAATCGAATCACAATGTTTTTAAACTTTAAAATGGGGCTTGCCTAATTTATGTTTTAAATGTCGGCATGCCGACAATTTATTATTATATTTAGGATTTTTTCTTTTTCTCTTGCTATTTAAATTTATTTTCGATAAATTGAATTTAGCTTACAGCAAATTGGAGAACTTATTTGATAATAGCTATTGCAAATCAGAAAGGCGGAGTAGGGAAGACCACGACAGCATTAAACGTATCTGCTGCGCTAGCTTTTATGGGAAAAAATACCCTTCTTGTTGATACTGACCCTCAGGCAAACAGCACTCTATCATTTGTAAAAGATCCTTATAAATATGAAAGATCACTTTATGACGTTTTAAGCAATAGTAATGGTAATCTAAAAGAAATTATTGTGAAATCTACTATTCCTGGCTTAGATATAGCAATTTCTAGGATATCAATGGCAAAATTAGAGCCAGCACTTTTAGGTGATATTGATGGGCATTACAGAATGAAAGAGGCTCTTGGAAAGATAAAGAACAAATATGACTTTATTATAATAGATACGGCACCTACATTAGGCCTTATAACTTTAAATTCCTTGGTAGCTGCTGATGCTGTACTAATTCCTATTCAGTCATCTTATTTATGCTTGGAAGGGACTGATGATCTTCTGGAAACCATTGAAAAGGTTAAAAAAGTAGCAAATAAAAAATTAATCATAATAGGAGTATTGATAACTTTGCATGATAAGCGTACAAATATATCTAAAGATGTAGTAGAAAGAATTAAATCTGTTTTTGGAAAGAAAGTTTTTTCTAGTGTAATATCAAAAAGTGTAAAACTTGAAGAAAGCCCTGCTTATAAAGAATCAATATTCACTTTTGCTCCAAGTTCAGTAGGTGCAAAACAATATCAAAATGTAGTTGAGGAGATATTGGAACGTGCAAAGAACTAAAAAAAGTGGTTTGCCCGGTTCGGTTAACATGCGTCATGATGGCCATTTTGTAGAAATTTTATCTAAAAGAACTAACGGACCAAGCATAAGAATGATAGAAGTTGTAAAAATTAAACCGAATCCTCATCAGGCACGAAATGAGCTTGGGAATATTAAGGAATTAGTGGCTTCTATTAAGGAAAAAGGAGTTCTGGAGCCTATTTTAGTAAGACCTAAAGATGGGAAATACGAGATAATAGCAGGAGAAAGACGTTATATAGCAGCAAAAACTGCTGAATTAAGCGAAATGCCATGTATAGAGATGAATATTGAAGACAACGAAGCTATGGAAATATCTCTTATTGAAAATTTGCAGAGAAAAGATCTAGATGTTTTTGAAGAAGCAGATGGACTAAGTGCACTAGCTGATATGTATGGTTATAATCACAGTCAAATTGCAGAAAAAATAGGAAAAGCTAGATCTACTATTACAGAAATAATAAATATAGCAAAAATTCCCATAGATATAAGAGATTTATGTAGAAAAAATAGTATTGATAGCCGAACAACACTAATAGAAATATCAAAACAAAAAATTAAAAATGATATGCTTGAGCTAGTTAGTGCAATAAGCGAAAGAGATTTAAAACGTGAAGACACTAGGATACTCTCAAAGAAAATAAAAGGTAAAGATTACCCAAAAATAAAACGATATGTGTATAATTTTGTGCCAACTGTAGAAAAAAACTGCAGGATTAGAATTGAATTTAAAAAGCAGAAAGTAAATAAAAAAGAAATAATAAGTATTCTTAAGGAAGCAATTGAGAAATTGATGAAAAGCTGACCTTTTTTTTAAAAATAAAAGTTTAAATATTAATTGAAAGAATGAGTTTTTTATTATATTTATTTATTAGTTTACATAATATACCTTATGCGACACAATATTTAGGTAATACATATCTCATTTAGAATCAACCATATAGATTTTTACTCAGCCTGTGGATATCTTTTTGCCCTAATTTTGTGCAATTGTGGGAAAAAAATTTTTATTTTTGAGATATATCGGTCGTAACTAAATCTACATAATAAATTGACTTCACAATGAAATGTTCTTAGTATATATCATTATATGGAGGTAATTATGTCCAATAATAAAGAAGCAATCACCGTCAAATTAAAGGCTAAGTGGAAGAGAGACTCTCCTGTTATATTAAAATCAAATGTTTTTCGAGTTATATATACACCAACATCTTCGGTTTTGTATTTTGGATTAGTAGATCCTGAAGATATTTTACCTAAAGATAAAAAAACATCAAAGAACGTTAAAAATGAAAAAATTACTGAGATTAAGACTCTTGCAAGATATTCATTGGATCACGATGAAATAATTAGATTGAAAAATGAAATTGATAAGGCTGTTGATGGTTTAAAAAAAAGTGGAGCAATAAAAGATGAAAAATGAAGAAATACAAAAATATGAATTTCAATTGTCCAAACTAAGCTGTCCTTCTTCAATATTTGCGCTTCCGGGGCAATCATTGAGCAGCGTATCAAAATTTACAAATTTACCACATAATATTGCTTCTCCTGATATATGTATTATTAAAAGTATTGGAAAGTACAGCCTTAATCGTTATTTGTTTCTGGATGTTAATTATGAAGATGGGATGTTTTTTGTAGAGAATCGAGAATTCAATCTCTGGGGAGAGGGAGATTCCCTCGATCAGGCAATAAATAGCTTTAAAGATTTCTTTTTATATGATTTAAAATCATATTTAAATACCCCAGAAAATAAAATGGATTATTTTGCAAGGCAAGAACTAAAAAAATATAAATCTATTATTATTACATAATGAGCCTTGATCTAAGATATGTCCATAAAGGACTAACAAAAAAAGGTTTTAAAATCGAGAAAGAAGGGAAATCGGACATTTATTGTAGGTTTTATATTGACGGAGAAATTATGACGCCTGTAAGGTCAAAGGTTGGCGGTCATAGCCGACAGAAATATAAAACATTGGGAGATTCGTTAGTGAATCGCATCTATAAAACATTACATTTTGAAAATAAAAATCAATTCATCGATTTCCTGGAATGCCCATTTTCTAAAGAAAATTACAAAAAAATGTTGATTATGAAAGGTCAATTAAAAATAGACTGATAACCATATTACCTCTTTCCTAAGATTTTTTGGCTTGAATTTCCCCTTGCATCATTCACTACAATTTTCATACAGCAGCCCGGACATTTTCCATAAATTCTGATAGGCCCATATTGGCCAGTTCTGCCCCCCGGCTGAGCGTAATAATCTCTTCACTCACGCCATAATGGAGAAGCTGTTTAAAACGTATTGCCTCTTCCCTACCCTTGTATTCAAAAGGTTCCTTTTTCTTCCACCCTTTCCGATTCAACATTACTTGGAAATTCCTATAAAAGAAATCTGAGACAATTCCCAGCATATGAGCTCGTTTTACAATTGCCTGTATTGAAATTCCATATAATTGTTTTATCTCTTCCAATTCCCAAAGAGATATTTGCTCTCTCTTTTTCATCAATTCCCTTTCCAGGATGGCTTTAGGCAGAAGGAAAGCTCCTGCGAAGGCGTGACAGAGTTTTTCTTTTTGATAATTTTTTGGAAATTCACAAAGAATATGGGCCAGTTCGTGAGCCGCTGTAAAACGGATACGGTCGGTAGATAAAGTATTATTGATGACTATGACATGAAAATCGCCCACACGGGCTGAGAGGCCGTCAAAATCATCAATATTCTGAACTTCATGGACTCTTATGCCGTTTTCTTCAAGACGCTCAAGTAGATTCGAGAGGGGCGCAAGTCCTAATTTCCATGCAGCTCTTAATTTTAGAGCTGCTTTCTCAACATCTTGAATGGTTTTAATATTAAAATCTATCAAAGGATTGGAGAATTTTTCCTGTACTCCCAATATACTCTCGAGTTCAATGTAACGTTCTAAAAAGTCAATAGTTCTCTGTTTGAGAGATTCTATTATTTTGACTGGTAGATTTGCTCTTTTTCGAAATTGCATTCCGGCAAGTTCTATTGTATTTTTTCTAAAGAAATACTCTGGCCTTACTTCTAATGTATCGGCTAAGCAAATCAAAACATCGCTTGAAGGATTCATCAATCCTTTCTCATAT
>JAUWNW010000162.1 GCA_030612445.1 Candidatus Aminicenantota bacterium | reverse complement strand
AGATCGTCCGCTGATATCTCATTTGCGGTTTTGACTACATTCTTAACCGGCTGCAATGCCTTCCTGATAATAAAGCTACCCCCTAATGAAGAAAATAGAACCAGCAACGGTCCTCCCATGATCAGGATAAACAACAACTCTTTTAAAGCATTTATTGTTTCTTTCAGAGATATCCCCACCTGAATAATATTAGGGCCTCTAACCGGAAACAGAATCACACGTAGGGGATAGGAGCTGAATTTTTTCTCAGTAACAGTCACATATACCAGGTCATCTATATCAGCTCTGTCAGCTTTATAATAATATCCGGTATCAAGCAAAAAAAGTCCATCCGGGATCTTTTTGGAACGGATGATTTTCTCAATACCTCTGATATCAGAATCCTTGTCTTTTCGTTCTTTGATCTCTACTATCTGAATAAAGGGATCATAGCCGCCAAACTCGTCTTCCATGCGCTTGATGGCATCTTCCCAGGTAACTCCACGTCTAGAGTACCATTTATCATTTACATCATTAGCGATCTCAAGCAATGTCTGTTCCAGCTCATCCATGAGTCTTTCTTTAAAGGTTTCATAGAGGAAAACTCCTGCAATTCCAATAATAATCCCCAGTATCATCACATACCATATGGTAAGTTTAAAACTGAGGGATCTAAATTTCTTGATTTTCATCGATCTGATACCCGAGGCCTCTAATTGTTTTTATCAGTTTTACACTTGAATATTTATCGATTTTATTTCTCAAGTGATTGATATAAACATTTACAATATTACTGGTGCCATCGTAGTCCATATCCCAGACATGCCCAAGGATCATAACCGGAGTAACAATTCTTCCCTTATTCCGCAGTAAGTATTCCAGTAAGGCATATTCTTTTCCGGTCAGAATAATCTTTTTGCCGGCCCTGGTAACAAGCCTCCGGAGAGGATCCATTTCCAAGTCACCGGCTTTTAACACTTTGGTCTTATAATCCTGGTTTCTGCGGAAAAGCGCCCTAATACGGGCAAGAAGTTCTTCAAAAGAGAACGGTTTGGTCAGATAGTCGTCAGCACCCTCGGAAAGGCCGCTTATTTTATCTTCTACAGCATCTTTTGCTGTAAGCATAATGACCGGAGTCAGAATAGAATTTTCCCTCATCTCCCGGCAGATTGTAAAACCGTCCTTTCCCGGCAGCATGATATCAAGGATAATAACGTCATACGTATTTGTCTGAGCAAAATAAAGTGCATCTGCTCCATCTCTGCATAAATCAACAGCATATTGTTCTTCCTGCAGGCCTTTTTCTAAAAAGCGCCCTACTTTTTTATCATCCTCGACTACTAAAATCCTCATATGCCTTTTATCTATACCTTCCCTGCCTGGAACCTCCAAAACGCGGGTTTACAACATTGCTAAAAACAGAGCCGAAAGTATAACTCAGCCCCATGGAGATTTCATAATCATACTCTGTGGCAAGCTCCTTTCTTTTTAACAAAACCTCATCCAGAGAAGTTTCTCCCATGGGAAGCGAAAGCTGGTCGTGTACCCTTTCAAATCTGCCCCTAACATTCCAGGATAGGCCTTTAAATATTCTGACTGAAAGATAACCATTCAACCTAATCCGATTCTTTTGAAGGTCATGAAAAAAATGCGATCCTTCCAGCGAAGTAGATACACTTCCCCAGGGCTCCCTAATTCCCAGACTTATGCTAAGAGATTCATTATATAGTTTATCTGATTTTTTTTCATAGATGGTCTCTTCTATATAATTTACAGCATTAAACCCAATCTTATAAAGACAGCGCAATTGTCTCCTGGTAGATTGAGAATAGGGGAAAAAATTATACTCAAGGGCCGGAGAAAAAGAATACAGGGATTTTATATTACTGTAAGTCGAGGAAGAAGCCTCGAGCCAACCTCCGGCAGACCAGTGCTCGTTTATGCTTTTTACTACTAATCCCCTCACATTTTTACTCTTGGAAATACTGGTGATGGAATAATCCTCATAATCATATTTTCTCTCATCATAATCCAAGGAAGAACCTAATTGAATTTTTAAATCAGGAGTTACTTTATTAGCGGAAAAATCCAAACCAATGTCACGGGATGTCCTGCTTGATTCCCCTCCTAATTCTCCATCCATGCCGATGTTAAAGACCCAAAAATTCCAATTATCCTTCACAGCTGTAGATTCCATCTTCTTTTGTTTAAATTGGATGGAAATATGTTCTGCGATCGGTGTTTTCATAATAAATGGGAACAGCCCTTTTTTTATAACTTCAATCATTCCTTCACGAATCTCATCCCTGGTATCGGTTTTGTAGGAAACATAGACTAATGTGCTTTCCATACCGTCAAACTCTTTAAGACCGATAAACGCCAGGGTATATTCGCGGCCGCCGCTTCCTGTCCCCTGGTCTGTTACCAGAAGGTGAATATCTGCATCCTTTCTGTCTCTTACATAATTGACATAGGTAATCTCTGTCCGGATATAGTCTCTGTCACAACGCCAGCAATCAATAAATACCTTGGGGGCATTTTCTTTTAACTTATTGATGTTTGTTTCATTATTTTCTGAATAAATATTTGGACTCCAAATAAAACAGCCAAGTGTCAGCATAACAACATAGAACAAGAAGTTTTTCTTCATTCAATTTCTCCTTTCAATTTTTCTATTCAGGAATTATAGCAGAAAAGTATTAAATTAAGATTAAATTAAGATTAAAATTTTTTAATAATCCTTCTTACCCTGAATAATCCTCCCAGCATTCTGGGAGCATCCGAACCCGGACGCATCCTGGTATCCAGGTCACAGCTCCATTCCACCGGAAATTCCTCAATACTATAACCATTATGCAGGGCCCGCATGAGAATCTCTATGTCAAACAGAAAACCTATAGTTTCACATTCAGCAAACAGTTTTCTAGCAATTTCTCCTCTAAAGATTTTAAACCCGCACTGAGAATCAGTGACCTGCCTGGGAAGCCCTACCACCCACACTGCAGCCTTGTGAAAAAACCAGGATAATATCCGCCGCTTCAAAGGGCGGTTCCTGCAGATTACAGTCTTTTTCAGCCGCCGTGAAGCCAGAGCAATATCCAGTTTCCCGGTACGGATACGTCTGATAGAAGGCAAAGCATTTCCGTAGGGAATACAGGTGCCACTGTCTGCAAACAATACTACCTCACCCCGGGAAGCTTCAACTCCTTTTTTGAGAGCAAATCCCTTGCCTGAATTTCTCTCCAAGCGGATAACCCTGCACTCTGCAGTCTGAGGGACAGGAGTGTTTCTCGCCATCTCAGCCGTATTATCCGTGCTGCCGTCATCAACTACAATAACCTCTCCTTTAAAGCCCACCTCGCAGAAAAATGAAGCAGCAGCTTCCACATCACGTCCGATCTTGTGAGCCTCATTTAAGGCCGGGATTACGATTGAAATATCCATTAGCGTTCTGCCTGTTTCTGTAAAAATTTATTCCACAAATCCTGGCGGATATGTATAGCCAGTAGCACTTCGGGCCTCAGGCCATAAAACTCAGATTGATAATCATCCCCCAAAAGAATCTGCAATTTATCCATTTTATCAATAGAAGATATTATTATCGGAACACCAGGTATTTCACCGGCAGCATCAACCTCCTGCCAGTACCCTACTCTAGTGAATTTCCGCATGTACCAGGGTAAAGGCCAGGTTTCATACGGGCCGGTTATCACTTTAATAAGCATCTGCTTATGGTCCGGATGCAGAAGAGCTATATCCTCAATACGTTGGACAAGATTTAAAAAGTCAGTAGAGGTATGGGCATATACATACGGATTGCGGGGGTCTGCAAAGTATTTAAAATTGGCCCTGTAACTCTGAGCTCCAAGATTGAATATCCCCAGGCCCAACAGCAATAAAACCACTCCTCGTGTCCAGATTTTATGTGTTTTCCTGATTATAAAAACCACCCCTTCACCTGCCAGAAGGATCATTCCTATATAGAAAGGAAGAATATTCCAAGGGGTTTTATATGCTATCAGGGAAAATATTATAGTAGACAGCAGCGTATAGAAAAAAACAAACCGCATAAATACATAACCTGAACCATTTTCTCTCCTGGTTCTAAAAGCAGAGAAACATCCGCCAACCGCCAGGATTAAAATAAGCGCTTCACTCCAGACCGGCCCGGGCCCGTATCGAGAATAAGCCAACATCTTAATATAGTAATACCAGGGATGGACGTGCATCCCGGCCTCCCCTGCCCGGCTGAAATAAGACCCGAATGCCACAAGAGAATCCAAAGGGCCGCTAAGGTTTCTAAAAAATGAAGAATAAAACAGCCCGGAAATCAGCAGGGCAGCTCCTATACCGATAAATAAATGACTCAACCGGGGAGGGTTAGATGATTCTTTCGGAAATTCACCTCTTCTTCGGAAAAGTTTAGTCAAAACCAGGGCAAAGGCTAATGCCCCAAATGCTATTATACAGGTCTCCTTGGTAGCATACATCATTCCTGCACTTAGTCCTGCTGCCAGGGCCCAGCCGGTAGATGGATTTTGGGAGTAACGCCAGCCCGCCCCGATTGTCCCTGCAATAAAAAAAAGCAAGAATATTTCCTGGATATAAAAGCGGCTGAAAAAGACCATTACCGGAGATACAGCCATAAATAAACCGGATAATATGATTGTCCAACGACTCATCCCCCCTTTAAACAAGAGAAAAAACAGGATCAATCCGGCACCGAAAATCGCAGGCACATACCGCAAGGTCTTTTCATGCAAAGAAGCAAAGTCCTTGCCTGAAAAAATCCAGGCAAAAGGGAGAGTAAGATAATATAGACTAGGTACATGGTGGGCATAGCGGTCATAGCTGTATTCGCCCTTTTCCAGTAGATCGCCGAATTTTACTGCTTGGTTGGCTTCATCATGATGCAGAGGCCGGAGGTTTAGCTGGGCCAGACGAAAAACCAGGGCCCCAAAAACTATTAAAACAAACAGGGCCTTAAAGGCCTTATTATTCATTTTTCCTTCATGCCGTAAATTTCAACTTCAACATAATGATTTACATCATTTGAAGTGTTTCCGTTTGAGTACAAACGCATATACCTGGCCTTAATACCCCGTGGATCGATCAATCGTCCCTCATTAGTCTCAATATATTCTTTATCCCTGCCGATTCCCAGCCCGGCAGAATTATCATGGTCATTATTAAACACAGTTTGAACTCCGGTGATAAAGTCCGCGTCATCAGACACCTGGACAATAACATCCCGATAGACTCGAGCCTGGCTGTGATAATGCCAGATAATAATCGCATGCAGGGTACAGGCCTGTTCCAGGTCTAATTGTATATACTGGACTCCCGGGCCGAATTCCACATAACAACCATCCTCGCCCGACTTTTCTCCATCAGTAACAAAATCTACTTCACCTATTATCGGTTCCATATCGCTTGCGGAAACCGGTTTTCCCAGAGACAAAAGCTCTGTTCCTTCCGGTACATAAAAATCCCCTCTCTTTTTCCCGGGTACTTTTTCCAGGTTAGATGAGCGGATATTGCGAGGTGTGCCGATAAACATAGGCTTGGGCAGTTCGAGTTTTAGCACTACTTTTTCTTGTGACTCAGCCCGCATATCTATTCCGGCTCCATGAGCAGAGATTGCCACACCCAGGACAATAACTAATAATATTGATGTTTTTTTTATCATATAAGGCTCCTTATCTATTTTTCTCTAATTTATTTTCTATTTACTATTTTCCGCCTTTCTCCATTTTCTTTTACCAATTTCTATTCTCTGCTTTACGGTTATATATTTTACATTTCCCGACATCTTTTACAACCAGAGCCCAGACAGCAGGATTCTGGCTGCAGTATTCTTTAACCTTCTCTGTAGTCATAACCATAAAAGCCGTAGATAGAGC
>JAUWNW010000206.1 GCA_030612445.1 Candidatus Aminicenantota bacterium | reverse complement strand
TGGAATAAAAAGATAAGACTGTTTGTCTAATCTATGATACAAGTATACGCCTAAACAAGAGGCTTAAACTGAAAGAAAAACAATTACTAATAGATGCCCGTAAAGGCGATCATGATGCTTTTAAAAAGCTTATTAAAAAATATGAAAACCAGGTGGCAGCTACAGTGATCAGTATGTTAGGATACGGTCCTGAAGCAGAAGATGTGGGACAGGAAACATTTATCCGTTTCTATAAAGCCCTGGATAAATTCCGGGGTGAATCAAGCCCCGGCACATATCTGACCCGGATCGCGGTCAACCTGAGTTTGAATGAACTTAAACGCCGCCAACGCCACAGAAAATTATTTTATTCAAAATCGGAAGAAAAGATATTGAATTTGCCTGACCCAAAAGGATCAAACAACCACAATGAATTAACTAAATTAGTACGATGGGGCCTACAAAAATTGAAGCCTAAGTTTCGCACAGTCCTTGTTTTACGCACGATAAATGGATATACAAGCAGAGAAACTGCTGAGATATTAGACCTTCCCCTCGGAACTGTACTATCTCGACTGGCACGGGGACAGGCGAAGCTTAAAATAATCCTGACTCCGCTTTTATGGAAAAAGGACGAACAAAAAGGGGATGGAGATGAATAAAAATATTTTAAAATTGCTTTACCGCTCTTTTGACAGCAAGCTAAATGAAAAAGAGAAAAACCAGCTAAACATAGCTCTGAAAAAATCACCTCAACTTCGCCGAGAAAGAGAGCTGCTAACAAGTCAACGTAAAGCTCTTTCCGATACTGGAGGGCAGTCTTTCAAGCCCTTCTTTGCAGAGCGGGTAATCAAGCAGATTACATCCCAAAAAGAAAGAGAAAACGGCTTGGAAGCTTTTTACGAAGCGATTAAGTACGTATTCCGACGATTTGCTGTCATCGGGGCCATCGTTATGCTGATTTTGGTCACTTATAATCTTGGCATCGGGGATAATTTCTCTCAGGAGGAAGCTTTTTATGCCTCAGATGTAACCTATGAAGAATTACAACAACTGCCTTTGTTTTAAAGGGAGAAAGTAGCATGAATATAAAAACTAAAACAACTTTCATCATAATAGTCACCCTGATAATAGGGATTGCGATCGGAGCGATGCTCAACCGGGCTCTCATACAGCACCGTATTAAAAGGACTTTCTCCTCTCGAAATCCTGACCGCCTTCCAATTTTTTATGAAAGAATACTGGACCCAAATGTAGAACAGACTCAAAAAATAAGATCCATCCTAAAGAAACACGCCTTGACAATTTCTAAAATCCGGGACAATTACCAGGAGGAAATGCTGGCTGCCAATGAATCCTTCAAAACAAAACTCGATCCCCTTTTAACCCCGGCCCAAAAAAGTCGCCTCAATAGAGGACCCTTTAACCGCTGGCAATTTCTCAGGCGGGGAGAAAGGTTAAGGAATCTTCCTCAAAAGAATAATTTTATCCAGAGCCGGCTTAGCTTTCTAAAAAAAGAATTGTCTTTGACTGAAGTTCAGTTTGAACAGGTCAAACAAATCCTGGGAAAGTACTCCCCGGAGCAAAATCCTAAACGAGGCGAGAATAGGCTCAGGGATCAGACGCCTGGGACTTTTATCAAAGAAATAGACCAAGCTATACAAGAAATCCTGACCGAAAAACAGAAAGAGAAATATCAAATCCTACAAAAAGAAAGGCCTACTAATAAGAGGCCTTTTTAGGGCGGATGGTTAAATATATATTAAAGGGGAAAACGGATTTTTATTATAGTTCCCTGATTAATTTTACTCTGCACATCTATCGAGGCACTGTGTATGTCAGCTACCCATTTTGCTATGGAAAGTCCTAATCCAAAGCCCCCGCTTTCCTTGCTGCGGGATTTATCTACAACATAGAAACGGTCAAATATAAAAGGCAGCGACTCTTCAGGAATTCCGATCCCAGTGTCCTGAATACAGATCTGAGCATATCCCTCTTTTTTCTCCAGCCTGACCTCAACTTTGCCTTTGGGGGGAGTATAGCGAATAGCATTATCAATAATATTGGATATAAGCCTTTTCAGGAGAGCTTTGTCTCCTTTAATTGATACTGGTGTAACCTCTTTAATAGTAAACTCCAATTTCTTTCTTACAGCCGTCTGCTCTCGGCTCTCGAAGACTTTAAGCAAGACATCATCCAGGTGGAGATCAGCATCTAACTTCCTTTTATCTGCTGTTTCAATCCGGGAAAGGAAAAGCAGCTCGTCGATTATCTTTTCCATCTGGAGGGTTTCTTCCAGTACACTTTTTAGAATATCTTTATACTCTTCTTTTTTTCTCTCTTTTCGCAGGAGAACTTCGATTTCACCGCGGATAATAGTCAAAGGAGTTCTCAGTTCATGCGAGACATCTCCGGAAAACTGCCGTATTTTCTTAACTGACTTTTCCAGACGTGCGATCATCTCATTAAAAGTGTCCACCAGGGCACCGATTTCATCTTCACGGTTTCTGGAATCTATCCGCAGGGAAAGGTCGTCCGCTGATATCTCATTTGCGGTTTTGACTACACTCTTAACCGGCTGTAATGCTTTCCTGATAATAAAACTACCTCCTAATGAGGAAAATAACAGCAGCAATGGTCCTCCGATGATCAGGATAAACAACAACTCTCTTAAAGCATTTGTTGTTTCTTCCAGAGATATCCCAACCTGAACAATATTAGGGCCTCTAACCGGAAAGAGGACCACACGAAGGGGATACAAGCTGAGTTTTTTCTCAGTAACAGTCATATATACCAGGTCATCTATATCAGCCCTGTCGGCTTTATAATAACATCCGGCATCAAGTACAAAAAGGCCATCCGGGATCTTCCGAGAGCGAATGATTTTAC
>JAUWNW010000010.1 GCA_030612445.1 Candidatus Aminicenantota bacterium | reverse complement strand
ACTCAAAACGGACATCGGTGGCCTCCTTTGGCTGGTTTTTTTGGGAAAAACCTATTTTACCCAGGAGAAATACCTGATGTCCATTTTTCTTTAAAATCAATAACATTTATTACAATCCCTCAACTAAATGGGAGATGAACCATATATATATATTATATTCAGTTTCCTTATTTTTCCAGTTTTCTCGAGTTTCAATTATTTTTTCTCAGTTTCAATTTTACGTTTTTTCCTTATTTTCCCAGTTTCTCTTCTTCTTTTCTCTTTTCAGCATCTGATTCTAATAAAGCCATTTTTCTATTAAACTCATTCAATTTCCAAGACCATTTTCCACGCACTCCACCTTCTTTAAAAGCTATGATACAGCCCATTTTATCTTTGGCTCTTCTCAAAGTTCCCCATGTAATAGCTTCATCTCTCGCAGCACTTTTTATTTCTTTCGTAGGTAAAGCACCGTCTTTTAAAGTCTCACGGAGGAAATGTTTAGCTCGCTTAGTTTCACCTACTCTTTCCACAGGAACAAGTTCCTCCTCAATGTCGAAGTCGTCAGGAACAGGTTCACTTTCAAATATCACTTTGGCTATTTTTCCTAGATTCTTTAGACAGAAAGCAAGCGTTTTTTGTTCAGGAGCGAGGTTATTTTTCAGTGGAGAGAAATATCTTCTTTTATTTTCTTCATCTTCCCTGTCCTTTGCGATTAGCCAAATACTCCTGGCTACAGAGGGGAAACCCATGCTCCCCATGATGCGATAAAGTACTTGAAGGGAGGTATTCTTATTACAGTGCATGATGCCCACTATAGCGACATGGTATTTCCGTGCTACTGCATTAATCGGATTCAATGCCCAACGTACATCGCTGTACTTATGAGTATCCACATGGCCTATATAATCCGAGAGTGGGTCAATCAATATCAAACGATAATCGTTATCTTTTTCCAGAATGTCTTCCAGGCGATGAATATCCTTAGTGAGATTAAGAATTTTTATCCTTCCCTCCGCATCACGACTTCCTTCTAATACATAGATTTTGGAGACATCAGCACCTGCGGCCTCTGACCTAGGACGGATTGCATAATTCGGGTCTTCATCCGTACTGAGAATTAAGACTTTCCCATTTTTAATAAGTTCAGTTGGCGCATCAGGCCACGATCCGCCTTTGGAGACTTGAGCACTGAGGAAATAAGAGAAATAACTTTTACCTATTCCTGGGTCGCCTATCAAAAGAGTGAGTTCACCTAAAGGTATATGATACTTCCAGAGCCATTCTACTTCCTCCGCCTCTATATCAGAGAGAGCCCTTAATCCTCCATCTTTAACACCTACACTGGCTGCCTGATTTATGGAGTTCACAAGCCCATCATAGTCACCTTTTTTTAGATAATTACCCGATTCCAGAAGAGCTTTTATAAAAGATTGGTGACGGCCAAAGTCTACAACAGCGTCTCTAATGTAATCGAAATTGCTGTTTCTTGTTAGTTTTATCAGATTTTCAAAGACATTCAGATATTCGTCGCTAGGTAATCTCTTGTTTTTGCTCAGAAAGGAATCTAACTTTTGTAACAGTTCATCTTCTGTTGGATGTCTGGAATACTTGTTAAAAAAGTCAATTATGAGAGTCGTTAGATCTCTCAAAACTGGATTGTCGAAATACTCTGGTCTTACAAGTCCGATATTTTCCTTTAATGCCTGATTTTCAGTAAGAAGCCAAGCGACTATCATTTTCTGAATATCCTGTGTAAAATCGTATATCTCTTGATTCTGTTTTTCACTTTTCATTCCTTTTCCTCTTCCTTTACTAATTTGAATTTTCTTCCTTGATAGATTTTCCCATCAAGGAGTTTGCCTGTGCAAAGGTCATTCACATAGAGTTGACGGATGCACAAAAAATTTTCTCCATCTTCTGTTATGAAGATAGCTTTAATTTGGTGTTTAGTTTGCATTTCTTTTTCCTTAAATTAATTTTATTTTCATCCTCCAATAAAGAAGGAGGCTTTTTTGGAGCCTCCTCTTCTCATTTTTCTCATTTTTGCCATTACGGATAAATTACCGCAGATGGCGGTCGTCGTAGTTTTGCGGTATACTTAGGACTGTTGTCTCCCAGAGGTAAGGACATCCCCCAGGGTAAACAGCAATTTTTATGAATAATTCAGGTTGAGTATATGTTATGAATTATTGTATACTTAATCCCCTAAAATGGAAATTATATCATATATCGCCCTAATTCTTTTATCCCTTGTCGGATATTCGGGAGGAGCAACCGGCTTTGCCGGCAAGGCTTACGAACCCAAACCACGTATACTCGACCTAGGTTTGATCCTCCTCATATGGGGAACAGCTCTCTACTCCCGCTTTGCTTTTGACCTGAATAAATGGCTTTTGATCTTAGGCTGGATGGTTGCGGGATGCATTTTCGGCATATTATCAGTACTGCCTGCAAAAGTATTAGGGAAACTTCCTCTCCGCAGAGAACAGGGTGAAGAATCTCCAAAAAAAAAGAATATCTGGTCTAAATGGAAAGACTTTAGCATGAGGATGGGGAGTTTTCAGAGCAGGATAGTGCTTTCCCTGTTTTTTTTCATAATTACCGCCCCGTTTTCTCTTATAACAAAAATCTTTGCCGATCCCTTAAAACTGAAAGAGAAGCAAATCGGTTCTCTCTGGGTTTCCAAGCAGGAAACAAGTGCTGACCTCGAAGAATTTAAGAGACAATTCTAATGTATATTCTGGGAATCTCCTGTTTCTACCACGACTCAGCCGCTGCCCTCATCAAAGATGGAAAGCTGGTTGCAGCAGCAGAGGAAGAGAGGTTTTCCAGGATAAAACACGATTTTAATTTTCCCAGCAAAGCTATCCGTTTCTGCCTTGAACATGCCGGAATATCTGAGAAAGACCTCGAGTACACTGTTTTTTATGAAAAACCATTTCATAAGTTTGAGCGCATCCTGATGAGTTCTATGCAGATGTTCCCGAGATCCTGGAAGGTTTTTCGGGAAGCGATGATGGCCTGGTTAGGGGAAAAGCTCTGGGTAAAAAGTATTATCAAAGATAAAGTCGGGATCCAAGCCAACAGGATTCTTTTTGGAGAACACCATCTATCCCATGCAGCCAGTGCTTTTTATCCCTCTCCCTTTAAGGAAGCAGCCTTTCTTACTGTTGATGGAGTCGGTGAGTGGGCCACAACAACCATGGGAATCGGCAGAAATACTGAGATCAAAATACAAAAGGAAATAAAATTCCCCCACTCTCTGGGGCTTCTTTACAGCGCTTTTACAGCTTTCCTGGGTTTCAGGGTAAATAACGGTGAATATAAAGTCATGGGAATGGCTCCCTATGGAAAACCAAAATATATTGATGAGATTTATAATAATCTTGTGAGGCTTGCCGAGGATGGCTCTTTTCGGATCAATATGGACTATTTTTCTTATCATTATTCTGATGAAAAGACATTCAATTCCAGGTTTGTGGACCTGTTTGGAAAACCCAGAGAACGGGAATCTTCTTTTTTTACATCAGGAACAAGATACCCTTCTTATTTTGGCGATAAACCTGCAAATTTTCAGGAACTCTGCCGCGAGAATGAACATTACGCGGACATTGCAGCAAGCATTCAAAAGGTTACAGAGGAAATCTTGCTGAAACTTATCAACTCTTTGCATAAGGAGACCGGATTGAAAAAACTTTGCCTTGCTGGCGGAGTCGCCTTGAATTCGGTTGCCAACGGAAGGATTATGCGGGAGACTCCCTTTGAAGAAATATTCATCCAGCCGGCAGCCGGAGATGGAGGAGGTGCCTTGGGTGCTGCTCTACATGTCTATCACGGCCTCATGGGTAAGCCAAGAAATTTTGTTTTGGAACATGCATTTTGGGGGAAGGCATATTCTGAAAAAGAGATAAAAACATTTCTGGATGACAATAATATCCCCTATGAATACTATAAGGAAGAAAAGGATCTCCTGACCAGGATCACTGACGACCTGGTAAACGGAAGAGTGGTCGGATTGTTTCAGGGAAGGTTTGAATGGGGCCCAAGGGCATTGGGAAACCGGAGTATACTGGCAGATCCAAGATCTGAAAAAATGAAAGACACAGTTAATATTAAAATAAAATTCCGCGAACCTTTTAGGCCTTTTGCGCCCGTAATATTGGAAGAGGAAACGGATGAATATTTTGAAGGGGGAAAAGTAGCGCGTCAATTTCCCGCCCGATATATGCTTTTTGTCCTGCCCTTTAAAGAGAACAAGGCCGAGACCATAAGTGCAGTAAACCATATGGGAACCGGCAGACTTCAGACGATCCGGGAGGAATGGAATCCGAGATATTATAAAATTATTAAGAGTTTTAAAGAGGCTACGGGCATACCGGTCCTTCTTAACACTTCATTTAATCTACGAGGAGAACCGATTGTAAATACTCCCGCCAATGCTCACAACACTTTCATAAACAGCGGTATAGATGTCCTGGTGATGGAAAATTTTATGATTAGAAAATAGAGATTCTAAATTAAAGAAAGAGGTAGGAATGGGTGCATTAAAAAGGTTAACAGCGAAACTGGGAATTTTCGGAGAGCTTCTTTTGTTTCTCTGGAAGAGGAAGTTGTGGTGGATGATACCTATGATAATTGTTCTTGTTTTATTTGGGCTGCTCCTGATTCTAACCCAGGGTTCCGCTATTGCTCCTTTTATATATACGCTTTTTTAACCTGAACTATTTATTAAAGAATTTTTTTACGCTGAGGACACTGATGACACGGATAAGACTAAGACATTGATTTCTTTTCCCGATAAATCGGCAAAATAAATCAATCCTTCATCACTTCGCTCTGCGAAGTAAAGAACGAAAAATGGGAGTGAAGGATTTTCATTTTATGCTCCAGCACACAATTGAAAAGTGCTTTTTGTTTTTTGGATGAAAGCCGAAAAAGAAAAAGCATCTTAGTATTATCCGCGAAAATCCGTGTCCCCAGCGTCCTCAGTGTAAAATTTCGCTTTTCTCCACTCACTCTTCAGAAGACTGTGTCAGTTGGTACTATCATAAAGCAGGGGGCTTAAAAATTCAGACAATTTTTGGGCTGCAATATGATATCCCCTTGCGTTCGGATGAAGTCTATCAAGCCAAATATTATTACCTCTGTTTTTGAGATTAAATTCCTCATACAAATCAAGGTAGGGGACCTTCATTTCGTCAAGTTTCTCATGAATTCTTTTATGCAGGGAAGCATAAATATAATCATCTTTAATTTTTCTAAAGGCAAATATTACAATCGAGAAAGGAATTTCTTTATTATCAAGATAATTTTTAATCTTTTCCAAATACTGAAAAGACTTTTCTTCTCCCAACAGATAAACATCTTCTGGGGTGTAATTCTCATTTCGTTTTTTCTTCAGCCAGAATATTTTCAAGTTCATAAACCTGAAGAGATGCGAGTTTTGCATCAAAAACTCAGTAATCCCGCCTTTTTTAAAGACGTATGGGATAGAAAAATCATGGTAAGGAGTAAGAACAAAATTTTTATCGTCTGGTTTTTTTCTAACACCCAACTTTCTTTCAAAATCATTCGGGCACATCTGAATAATGACCATGTCCGGATTAAACCGGGCCGCATTTTCTTTAATCACGTGGTATTCCTGAATAGTATTATATCCAACAACACCCATTCCCCAAACATCTATGCTGCGTCCTTTTAAGGTCATTAATTTCTCAAGCTGCTTATGGTAGGTATCATTCAATAGTAAAAGCCAGCCGTATGTCAGGGAATCTCCCACAAATATAATTCTTTTTTTCTGGGCTTTTCTCTCTCTGTACTGTTTATCCCTGAAACCGAATGCATTTATTTTATATGTTATTCCCTTTATATGAGCCTTAGATCCCGGGACCAATTCATAAAGTAGTTCTTTGTTTTGAGACATTCTATATGTCTTTGGAGCTGGTATATGGGCTATTCCCTTTGGCCGGAACTTAAATTTGTATATTAATCTGACCCCAAGTTCCAGCATGAAAAAAGTAACCATAATAGACAGAAAGACTATGGTTATGCGAATTATCAATTTTTTCATTTTAGGCTCTTGATATTACAGTAAATTATATACTCCGCATGATATTCTGAGGATTTGATAAATGATTCAGGTTAAAAGGATGCCCGGTGAACACCGATGTTCCCCTGCTCATCAATGACTTTAACAGTTATCATATTGTCAAATTTTTCGGGAAGAGTGATCGTTAGATTAAACTTTTCCTGATTTGAATCACAAATCCCATCTTCTGGAACAATTGAATGCCATTCATCCGGCCGGATGAGAAATTTAACCTCTTTTATCTGGGAAAATCCATCATCCGCTGAAAAACTCAGCTTTAAGACACTCCCGCTTCTCTTCGCTTGAAAATTCCGAATAACCGGCAGCGAATTGTCAATAACAAAGGCCCGGCTGATTTTTTCTGATTTCGCTTCTCTGCCTAGAGGATTTGAGGGAGAGTCATTTACATCGATTTTAAGGAAATATTCTCCATCTGGAAATGATAATGTCTCAAATACAAAAATCTTATCCACCCATTTTTCCTTCAACAGGCGCCATTTGCTTTCTCTTTGATTGCGGATGTAGAGAGAACAAATAAGGTTGTCGCCGTTTTCGTCTTCCGCGCTCCAGACTACAGTCCGGTACCCTTTTCGTTCCTTTTGTTTAGCAACTACCAGCGATTTTGAATTATCTTGAGATACTGCTTTTTGTTTGGCACTAGGTTCAAATCCCCAGATTTTATCATTCTGCCCCGCTGGTTCCAGAAAAACAATATTAGGCGGAAGAACTTTAAGTAAACTTATTTCAGGAGCAATATTGGTCTGCTGATAAAAAAACATGATCTTTTTTAATTTAGGAGAAACCTTACCGGAGTCGGTTTTAAAGAGTATTTTAAATTGAAGATACCGGGCGGCTGGGTTTAAAATCTGCTCTCCGGAAGCTTCCTTATACAGAGGCGACCAGTCGCTCCAAGTCTGACTGGGCTCGCCAGAATTTCCACTCCGAGTCTGCACACGTAGGATCGTCCCGGTTGGAACTTCCGGTTCCCACGCAACTCTTCCCCAGGATGAAAGGATATTTGCATCAAAAACCCGGCTTATGTATTCTCCGCTGTAAGACTGTTCCTCATATAAAATGAAGAGGCCGGCAGAGTTATTGGTCAACATATAGATCTTTGAGCCACGGAGAAAAAGGTAATATATCTGTTCGGAATCTTTTTGGACAAGAAGTGATAGCTTATCATTTCCATCGATAGAAAATATCCTCCCCCTGTTTCCTGTGCCAAAAATAACATTTTTTTTATCTTTATTCCAGACAAGTGAATAGACAAATTCCTCTTCCGAACTCCATAATTTTTTAGCAATTCCCTCTGAATTTACCCTTAATAGAGCACCTGGCTGTTTTTTTCCTGAAGCTGCCGAACTTGAAACCACTGTTCCGCTTGAATTTGCTGTAACAGTCACATCAGCAGTGCTTTTTACAATACTTCCGGAAGATTCCGGCAGTTTAGGTTTTATAACAGCCCCTCCGGCAGCAACATATATATTACCTTTTCCATCCAGAGCTATATCTCTTATTTCCTCATAGGAAGATTCATACTGAATCGACACTTTCTTGTTTGCAGATAAGCGATAGAGCCGCCCCTTTCCTCCGCTCCCAGCTATCAGGTCACCATTTGCTGCTCTCTTCATACACAGAATATGGTTTTCCGTCACTTCAAGGAATTTTATTCCCTGCCCCTGACTGGTGATCTCATAAATTCCGCCTGTCTCGCCCACAGCAGCCAAAAGAGAGCCCTCTCCTGTAAACATTAAATCCCAGATATACTTTTCCTTGGGATCAAAAAAGACCTCCCCTTTTCCTTTTTCGGTAATTTTATATATTTTTCCGTTCGGGGAAGTTCCGGCAAATATATTGCCTTGAGCATCGCGGATAAGGCAATATATATCCATTTCCGGAACTTGAAAATAAAGCTCTATTTCTCCGCTCTTTGAGACCTTGAATATCTTTCCGGCATGGCCTGTTCCCAGAAACATTGTTTCATCCGGCGCTAAAAGCAAAGAAAGGAAGAATTCCTCTGAGGGGCTTTCTAATTTTTTTTCCTTGGGAGCCAAAGAAAGTACTCCCTCAAATGAAACAGATATGCTTTTAAAATCCCCTTTAAGGAATTGTTCCAGTCTGCGCAGCTCCCATTTTTGGGCAGAAACACCATGAGCTGTATTTATTATTAAGAACACAACAGCAATAAGCAGGGATGCAACTTTTTTCATTACCTTATCTCCATAAAATCTCTCAAACAGGCTATTTTATCCTAACCGGGATAACAGCCATCCCTTGGAATACAAAAGGCACCGGCAGCTGATAATTTACAAGGGTTGACTGAGTAAGCTCGGTAGGAGCTGAAGTCGCTACTCGGGGAGAAGAAAACATAGATTTCATCGAAGGGGGCAGATTTGGCATTTCCTCCCCTTTTAAAAATAAACCTGGTTTCTCTGCCAGCACTTTAAAATAGATCCGGTTGTTTTTCCTTTGGTTACTCAAAACCCTTATCAATTGATCTAAACTGCGAGGAACAAAAGCCTGGCTCCGGTATTGAAGCCTTTCAATCTGCTGGAGAGATTGAGTATCTGCGACAACCAGATAGAACTCTGAACCAGACGGGAGATTCGGCGCTGGAATGGCGCCATCCTGCACAATCCGTTCTCCCCTATAGCCCCGGGTAAAGACCTTAACACGAATGATCTCTCCCGGAGATACATCATATTTATCCAGCCAAACTTTCTCGAGGTGAGATATCCTAATATCCTCAGTCGCCTTAAAATCTAAATCAATTCGGAAGATCCCGAGATCTTTAAACTCATTGTTGGACAAAAAGAAAGTCACAGCAGTGACCAGGTTTGCCATATTAGCAACCGCGGTGTCAAAATTTCCGGAAAAAAGATCTTCAAGCTGGATACTAGTTCCATCCTGAAGAAAAATATTTCCTTTCAAAGCAAGGGAAAGATCTCCGATAGACCGTTCCTCAGACAGCATAATGCTTGAAACAGTAGTGTTTAATAAAAAGGGGGTCAAGATCTTGTTATTGATTATCTTGACCTTAAAATTCTGTTTTTCACCCTCGGCATTTTGAAGACTGATATTGACCGGAATCAGCCGTGGCATTTTCCCCAGCTCTCCCAATACTCCGGTTGAGCGGTCCTGTACAAAACGGCCTACCAGATAATCAGTAGCCGTAATTTTAAAGGAAGTAGTCATGCTTGGAATAACCGTAATAACCCTGGCCTTAGCCATTGCGTATTCAACAGGACCTAAATTATACAGGGGGTGGCCGAAAGCGAGTACTTTATTGCCATCCACATATGTAACCGTTCCGGTAGCAGAAAGATTAATATCTCCGGTGATAAGCTGTACGCCCACTGGATCTCCAGCCTTCAAGGAAAGGTCTGGTAAATCGATCAGTTCTTGCGACTGCTCTCGAGATACACCCAGTATAGGGCTAAAACCCAGCCTGGAAAAGCAAGACTTTGACTTTTCAAAAGCAAGAGATGAAAACCCCTTAAAAACAAGCGGGATTCTTAAAGGAACAAAAGCTCTTCCCTCATAATAATCCACCCCAAAAGAAAGAAAGACATCCTTATGAATATTTAACAACTCCTCCATACTTATGTATTTTCGTACAGGGAAGGAACTTGAGTAAAAAGACTGGGGAGCTTTCGATTTTTCTATCGCCAGCATTTCCCCTATAGGTGTTATTCCGGCTATGGCTTCTTTTGAATTGGGGAAACCATAAGCGATAGCTCCGATCAATTTTCCCTTAATATAAACCGGGCTGCCGCTCATTCCCTCAGAAACACCGGTTTTTTCCAGGTCGCCGCCTGACAGCTTAGCCAGAATCATACTTTTTTTTGGCCCATGACTGAGATCATTTCGTAATACACCCAATATTTCTACATCAAATTCTTCGATTTTAGTGCCTTTAAAAACAGTCTTTCCCTTGCCAATCATTCCAGCTTTGACTTGTTCGACGGGAAGAATGCTCTGTACTGCCGACAATTGGCTGAAACAGCTGATAATTAGAAAAAAGGCTACAAATGTCTTTCTCATTTGAAATATCATTCTGATTCTCCACGCCATAGTACTTTATATAACTGAAATTCCGGCGAATTGTTCCATTTACTTTAATACCCCCAACATTTCCCCACATTTTTCAAAAGCGGTAAGTACAGCATCAAGTTCTTCATCAGAATGAGAGGCTGAATAGCTTGTTCTAATAAGCGCCTGACCATGAGGAACTGCTGGATATATCACGGGGTTTGTAAAAATTCCAAACTCCCTTAACATCTTCCACATCATAAAGGCCCTCTCGTCATCTCCAATGATAACAGGAATAACCGGAGTCTCAGTCGGCCCGGTATCATACCCCATAGCCTGGAAACCATTTCGCATTTTAGCGGTGATCTCCCAAAGTCTTTTTCTCCGCTCAGGTTCTTTCTCAAAGATATCAAGTGTAGCCAGAACAGTGGCAACAGAAGCCGGAGTGATACTGGCACTAAAGATCAAAGCCCGGGCGTGATGTTTTATATATGAGATTACTTTCTTATCGCCGACAACAAAACCTCCCAGGGATGCAAAAGCTTTACTGAAAGTCCCCATGACTAGATCAACATCCTCTTCAACTCCAAAATGCTCGGCTGTCCCTCTCCCGTTCTCTCCCATTACTCCAATACCATGGGCATCATCGACCATAAGCTGAGCTTTGTATTTCTTTGCCAGCTTTACTACTCCCGGCAAGTCAGTGAGGTCGCCTTCCATACTGAATACACCATCAACTATAATCATTTTATTGACTTTATCATCTAAAATAGACAGAATTCTTTCCAGATCTTCCATGTTATTATGTTTATATTTATAAATCTCTCCATAGGAAAGACGACAGGCATCAATAATACTGGCATGGTCCATACGGTCGGTTATTACAGCTTCTCCCCTGCCAACAATTGTGGATATGATCCCCTGGTTGGTTTGAAAACCAGTACTGAATGTTAAAGCTGCTTCAGTTTTCATAAATTTAGCCAATCTTTCTTCCAGCTCGACATGAATATCCAGAGTCCCATTGAGAAACCTTGACCCACAGGTTGCCACTCCATACCTATCAATAGCATCCTTTGCAGCTTGCATGACTTTGGGATGATCCAGCAAGCCAAGGTAATTGTTGGAGCCGACCATAATCATCTCTTTGCCGTTGACTAAAACTTTGTTGCCATTAACTTCTTGAATCGGAGTAAAATAGGGATACATCCCCTGTTCCTGTATTTCCTCAGCTCTTGTAAACTTATAGCATTTATCAAAAATTGCCACAGTATCCTCCTATTAGACCTGATTAGGCCTGAACTATTCATAAAAAATGTCGACGCGTGAATAATCCAGGTTAGGCAATATTCTATGTTATTTTACTTTTTTTTCAAGAGTTATAATCAATATCGACATTTTTTTCCAATAATCCCTGGTTTAAATAATTGACCTGATATAACAATTTGTTTACAATTTGACATGTGAAAATATTCGTAACCGGCGGAACAGGCTTTATCGGAAGTCATCTTATTGATTCCTTATTAAAACATAATATCAAAATATACGCTCTGATTCGTGACCTTAATAACTTAAAATGGCTGAAAGGACTCCCCATCCATCCTTTGAAAGGAGATCTTCAAACTATGCCATCTCTTCCAGCTGATATAGATTATATTTTTCATAATGCCGGATTTACCAAAGCCAGTAAACCGGCTGACTATTATACAGCAAATCAGGAAGGAACAGCAAGCCTTTTTCAGGCCCTCCTATCCCAAAACCTCTCCCCCAAAAGAGTCATTTATCTGAGCAGCCTAGCTGCAGTTGGCCCCAGCCGGCAGGGCAATCAGGTCGATGAAGCCAGTATTCCCTGCCCTGTTACCCCCTATGGTGAAAGCAAACTGCAGGGAGAAATTGAGGCATTTAAATTTAAGGATAAATTCCCTATAACCATAATAAGAGTAGGGCCCGTATTCGGACCACGTGACCGGGATTTTATTTCATATTTCAAACTGATAAACAAAGGCATTCTTCCCTCCTTCGGCTCCATAAAAAGTAGGATGAGTGTCTGTTATGTAAAAGACCTGGTCAAATCTCTTAAGCTTTGTCTCGATAAAGACCTAAAAAGCGGAGAAATATTCCACATTGCAGACCCCAGGCCTTACACTTGGGACGAGTTAGGCCGCACAGCCGCACACCTCTTAGGTAAAAAATTGACCAGAATTAAAATCCCCCTGCCTATGATATATCTTTTCGCCCTCCTATCAGAGTTAACAGGGAAACTAATAAATAAGCCCACAATTATAAATCGGCACAAATTAAAAGAAATGAAGCAGGAAGCTTGGGTTACAGATACTGCTAAAGCCACAGAAAAACTTGATTTCCAGCCTGATTATTCTCTCGAGGCTGCCTTACAGGAAACACTTGACTGGTATATAGAACAGGAATGGCTTTAACCTACGGGACTATGCCTCAGCGTTTTTTTTGGACAATTCTATTGCTGGTGTAAAATGAAGCGGAAAATGTAGTTTTATCCTTCAAACACCAAGCTTCTTTCTTTGAACAGGCAAAATACTTGACTTTCCCTGTGACTGTATGATTCCCGCGCTTAGCACTCAATTTAACTGTAAAAGGGATATTCACTGGTTCATTTAGGTCAAGGAACTCCTTTCCATTTTCTTCAATGACCTTAATTTCAAGGTCCGAGGCTGAAAAAAAATCTTTGGGAAAAACAAGTTCTTCTAAAGGGTCTAATTCTATAATAAAATTCGGCAGAGAATTAATAACTATACCTTCCTTAATAGTAAACTTAAGAACAATCTCTCCCTCCTGGCCTCGAGAAAGCCTTCTTGGGCTTAAGGAAGCCTTTATCTGCAGGAGCTCATAATCTAGGGCTGAAGGTACCTGGATAAGTGCAAAAACAGCAATTATAAAAATAAACAGCTTTTTCATCTCTCCATCCAGACTAAAATACTAAAGCATCTGAGCAAAAAGTGCAAAACAAATAAATCTCAAATAAATCTCTTTATTTTTTTTTAATAATCATTTATTATTAATCGATAAACTTGATGAGCATTAAAACTGTTATTTCAGGAACCGGACATTTTATCCCCCCAAAGACTGTTACCAACTTCGACCTGGAAAAACTTTTTGATACCTCAGACGAATGGATTCAACAGCGGACAGGAATAAAAGAAAGGCACTACGCTGAACCCGGGACAGGCTCTTCTGACCTTGCCTACGAAGCTTCCCTTAAAGCAATAGAATCCGCAGGAATCGACAAAACAGAGATCGAATTCATTATTGCCGCCACTCTTTCTCCCGACCATTATTTCCCCGGCATCGGGGTTCAGGTCCAAGCTAAACTAGCATTGTCCAACATCGGTGCTCTCGATATCAGGAACCAGTGCAGCGGATTTATATATGCACTTTCAGTTGCAGACCAGTACATTAAAACCGGGACCTATAAAAAAATCCTCCTGGTTGCGGCAGAAGTCCAATCATCCAACCTCGACTTCTCCGACGAAGGAAGAGATATGGCTACGCTATTCGGAGACGGAGGTGGGGCCGTCATACTTGAGCCGGGAATAGACTCAGACCGGAGCATCCTTTCAACTCATCTATTTAGTGACGGTAGCAATGTCAAAAAATTATGGATGGAAACACCCACTCCAAAAGAAAAACCGACCTTCTCATACGATATGATAGACAGTAAAAGATGTTATCCCAAAATGAATGGCCGGCATGTTTTTATCAAGGCTGTGGAAAAAATGCCGGAAGCCGTATGGGCAGCTCTCAAACATAACAACCTCACTATCGATGATGTCGATCACCTTATTCCTCACCAGGCAAACGATAGGATCAGTCTCATGGTCGCCCAGAAACTGGGAATCCCGGTCCCAAAAGTAATAAGAAACATTAGCCGTTTCGGTAATACTACCGCTGCCTCTATTCCCATAGCTTTAGATGAAGCCTTGCTGGAAGGCCGCATAAAAAAAGGTGATATTATTGTTCTCACAGCCTTTGGTTCAGGTTTCACCTGGGCATCTGCTGTTATCCGCTGGTAATAATATAAGGATTATTGCTATTTATAATATATATATGATAATATTTTGCTTTAAAAATTCTTATATTGAGGAGATGTCATGAAGAAAATACTCTCTCTGCTATGCATCCTAGTCTTTACGCTTGGAAGCATGGGACTACTTTCCGCTCAGCAAAACAAAGAAGATCAAAAATTCCAGAAAACCCTGGATAAATACTTTGATGCCCTGTGGAAGTTCTACCCTACTGCTGCAACTATGGCTGGCTTTCATGAATATGATAAAAAACTGGAGAAGCTGGACAAAAAAAATATAGAAAAACGTCACGAAGAACTTGATGCCTTAAACCAGGCATTTGTAGCTGATATCGACAAGTCAGCTCTCAGCCCGGAAGTCCAGATCGAACATGAGATAGTACTTAATAGCCTCTCTCTGGAGCTTACCAAGCACGAAATGACCTTACCCTGGGCCTACAATCCCCTTTTTTACAATGATATTTTTCTTAACAGTGTTCGCAGCTTGATGACCGGCACTTTCGGATCAGCAGAAGAAAGAACAAAAAATGCAGTAGGCAGACTCAATGACCTTGCCAAGCTTATAAAGCAAGCAAAAGAGAATCTTGAAACTCCTCCCCAACTCTTCACCGAAACCGCTATCAAGCAGTTTCCTGCTGTTCTGAATTTTTACAAAAACGAACTACCTCAGCTGATCGAAGAAGCCCCGGCAGACCAAAAAACCAAACTTCAAAAAAATCTGGCTGAAGTCATCCCTGCTCTGGAAGATTATAATAATTATCTTTCCAATGAACTTCTGCCTAAATCCACAGGAAATTTCCGGCTTTCTACCGCTCATACCAGACTATTACGGGCAAATTTCCAGAACGAGCTACCGGTTCAGGAACTCATCGCCAGAACAAAAGCGGATATGCACAATATCCGCCGCGAAATGTTCCTGAATTGCATTCCTTACTACCGGATAATGTACTCTGAGATAAACCTGGAACAGCTCACTACCCAACGCGGAGAAGAGCAAGTATGGAACATTGCCATCAAGGGTGTATTTGACAAGATCAAGAGCGACCATGTATCCAGCGATCAGTTTATTGAAAAAATAAAAAACATCAAAACTGACATCAAAAAATTTATTCAGGAAAACCAACTAATCGATATTCCCGAAAACAACCTTAACATTACTGAAATGCCCCTTGAAGCTCAAGGTATTACCTGGACCCGCTTATTATGCCCTCCCCTCTATGAAACCGGCAACGATTTCCTTCTCCAGATATCTCCCCTGGAAGATGACCTAAGCGAGGAAAAAATTCAATCACTACTGGAAGAATATAATAATTATTTTCTCCCGTTCTATACAATCAGGAAAATTTATCCGGGCGAATTTATTCCTTACTTTTACCTCAATAAAGACTCTTCCCTATTGAAAAAATTCCGTCCCAATCTGCCTCTTATTAAAGGTTGGCCGATTTTTATTGAAGAGATGATCATTAAAGCCGGATATGGAAATTACGACCTTAAGCTAAGGTTAAACCAGCTCAAGCTGAAGTTAAAAGCAGTTATTGATTTCAGCTTGGATTTAAATATTCACCAGGGTGGGCTTACAAAAGAACAAGCTGTCAGATTGATGACTATTACAGGTTTTCAAACAACAGCGGAAGCAGAAAAAAACTGGAACCGTATTATCCTCAATCCACTTGATGCAACCTATGCTTATGTCGGTTATCAAGAATTACTGGACATGGAAAAAAACTATAAACAGAAGGCCGGCGACTCCTACAGCCAGAAAGAATTTCTGGCTAAAGTCCTCAGCTATGGCATGCTTCCTCTCCGCTACCTGAAACAGAAGATAGAAGAATAATTTTATTCTTAGATAAACGAAATATTGCATTTAAAGGGATCGTTCTTTGAGCGGTAAGCAAACAGACTATTTAGTAGATTCCCACGCTCACCTGAATATGGAAGACTTTGATAATGACCGGGATGAAGTCATTGAAAAAGCTTTCAAAGCCGGAGTCAGGGCAATCCTCTGCCCGGCCGAGATCACAGATAAGCAAAACCTTAATACTACTTTTGTACTTACCAAAAAATACAGCAATATCATTGCTGCCGCAGGTACGCATCCCCATCATGCCGAAAAGTTCACCCCGTTAACTGCTGCTCATATCAAAACACTGGCAGAAACAAAACAGATTCACGCCGTAGGAGAGATCGGGCTGGATTTTTTTTACAATCACTCTTCTTCAAAACAGCAGATCAAAGCCTTCAGAAAACAGCTTAATATCGCCCAGAAACTAAAGCTTCCCGTTGTCATCCACAGCCGGTCAGCAAGCAAAGAGGTCATCTCAGCAATTAAGGCAGAAAAATTTACCTGCGGGGGAGTCGTCCACTGCTTTACGGAAGCCTGGGAATTTGCCCGGCAAGTACTTAAACTCGGCTTTTATATCTCATTTTCCGGAATATTAACTTTTCCCAGAGCCCACTCCATAAGAGAGGCTGCCCGTAAAATCACGCTCAATAAACTTTTAGTCGAAACCGATTCTCCTTTTTTGACACCGGTCCCATATCGTGGAAAAATAAAAAGGAATGAGCCTGTCTATGTCAAGGAAATAGCGAAGTTTTTAGCAGAGCTTAAAAATATTTCCTTTGAAGAAGTAGCAGCTGTAACCTCTCGAAATTTTAAAACCTGTTTTGGATTGAAATAACAAATATTTGATGTTAAAATAATTGTCGTATACAGGCATTATAAAGCTGTTGTGTAAAAATAATGGAAAAAACCGGGCAGAAATTCCTTAAAGACCAGGCAATAAAACATCCGTCTTTAAAAAAGCTGTACAAAGAAATCCAGGCTGATCTGGATAAAGTCGAAGAAAAACTAAAATTATTTTCCAGCTCATCAAATAAAATAATCTCAGAAATAAGCTCATATCTCTTCCAAAATGCAGGAAAAAGAATCAGACCAGCCTTAGTGATACTCTGTGCAAAACTTTTCGGCTATAAAGAACAAGAGCATATATTAATGTCAGCTTTGGTTGAGACCATTCATACCGCCAGCCTGATCCACGATGATATCATCGATAATTCCAACACCCGCAGAGGAAAACCCACAGTGCATTCACGCTGGGGCTCAAATATAACCGTTCTGCTCGGAGACTACCTCTATATAAAAACTATCGGATTATCCCTTACAAGCAAACACAGAGAAATAATCAAAATTTTTATAGATGTATCCACTGCTATGATAGACGGTGAATTGAACGAGTACTCTTTAAGCAACAACCTGGATATAAAAGAAAATGTTTACCTGGATATTCTTAACCAAAAAACTGCAACCCTTTTCGCTGCTTCATGCAGAATCGGAGGGATACTCGGGAACGCATCCAAAGAAGAAAGAGCTCTCCTGGCAGAATATGGCACTAATTTAGGTATTTCTTTCCAGATAATCGATGACCTGCTTGATTACACCGGGGACAAAAAAAACCTGGGAAAACCCATACTCGCAGATCTAAATGAAGGACGCATCACCCTGCCCCTGATATATACATTAAACAATGCAGGAGAATCCGACAGAAAACAAATCATGAAACTCTATAAAAAGAAGGGAAATAGGGGAAATTCATCTAAAGAAATCCTAAATATCATTAAATCAAATGGAGCTCTGGACTACACATATCAAAGGGCTGTCGATTTTTCCAATAAATCCCAGGAAATTCTAAAAAAACTCCCTGAATCAAACTACCGGATATCATTACATCTTATTCCCGAATATATTCTTTACCGCAACCGATAAAGCCAAAAAATAGTGGAAATCGAAGTAAAAATTAAAGTTGATGATTTTAAAGCCCTGAAAGACAAAATCCTTGCCCAGGGGGCCCGGCTAGTCAAAGATAGATATTTTGAAGATAATACTCTATATGATCTTCCTTCTGGAAAACTATATAAAAATAAACAAGCCCTCCGGCTTAGAACTATCAATAAAAAGACTTTCCTAACCTATAAAGGAAAACCTCGCAAGTCAAGAAAGTTTAAAATACGGGAAGAATATGAATCCGAGGTCAAAAACAGAAAAGATATGAAGAAGATACTTAAATCCTTAAGATTTTCCCCTGTCTATAAATACGAGAAATATAGAACAGTCTACAGATATAAAAATCTTGAAATATGCCTGGATGAAACCTCTGTCGGAAATTTTATTGAGCTCGAAGGCCAAAGAAGCGATATCGTAAGATTTGCTCAAGCAATAGGATTCTCAAAAAAATGTTTTATTAAAACCGACTATATCCAACTTTTGAAGAAAGGAAACAGGAAGGATTAGGATTTTTCCTCTTTTACTTTTTCGCCAATAAAAATATCGTCCCCGATTTCATGCCCGTCTTCTTCCTGTTCTGTTATCAGATTATATTCTATCAGCTCTTTTTCGACTTCTTCTTGAGCTATGAGAATTGAGTTTTTGGTTTTCATCTTTATCTTTGGTTTAGCCCCCTTTAATAATTGTTTGGCTCTTTTTGAGGCTACAATAACAAACCGGAATTTGCTGTCTATCGCAGTAATATTTTTCAACAAAAGTTTTCTCCCATTTTAATAATAAACAACTAAAATACCAGAAATCACTAAATAGTTCAAGGATTAAATAGTTCAAGGATTAGTGCCACCGATGCAAATTTTAAGTTTTTATTTCCTTGTTGTTTATGCTGTGCTAAAATGTTTTTTTGAGTAGTAAAGTTGAACATAAAAATGGAAATAAATGGCAATTCTGCTCTGCTCTCCGAACCTAAGGATATCAACAGGACTATATGGGCTATTGGAGGAGGAAAGGGAGGGACAGGAAAAAGCTTTTTTTCAGCCAATTTGGGCATTCATCTTTCCCAATCAGGAGATGAAGTCTTATTAATAGACGCAGATCTTGGAGGGCCAAATCTTCATACATTTCTGGGCATAAAAGAAACTAATGTTGATTTAGGTCATTTTATTACCAATAAAATCAAAGACCTGAAAGACACCCAAATTCCCACTCCCTATGAAAGATTAAACCTGATAAAAGGCACAGAAAATGTCCTCTTTACTTCAAATTTAAATTATTTTAAAAAGCTTAAGCTTATCAGGCACATCAAAGCATTTAACACAAAAAGAGTAATAATAGACATAGGAACCGGTTCGTCATATAACTGTATCGATCTCTTCTTACTTTCCAACCCAGGTATTCTGGTGATAAACCCCGAACCAACTTCCATCGAAAATGCCTATTATTTTTTAAAATCCTGTATTATCAGGCTCCTGAAATTACATGTAGAACAGTATAAGATCCAAGATCTAATGAAAAAAGTAGCAGATCAAATTCAGGATACATCAAAATCAATTTATAGTTTTTTTAACGAAGTAATCTCCCATGACAAATTCTATGCTAACCTTCTCTACCGTGCTTTGACCAAATTCACTCCCGTTCTTGTAATAAACAAAGCCAGAGATGAAAAAGATTATCTTTTAGGTCAATCCATCGTCAATGTTGTCCAGAAATATTTGGTTATAAATTTGAGTTTTTTAGGCGTTATCCCCTTTGATGAACAAGTCCATTCCAGCCTAATAAACTTCGAACCTTATTTTAATCATTACAACCACTCGAATGTTTCTGCCTCAATAAAATCTATTGCTAAAAAGCTTAAAAACATCCAAAATGGCACCTAAAAAGACTGAAGACACAAACTATTATAAAATTCTAAATGTAGGCCTAAGTGCCTCCCAGCAGCAAATCGATAAAGCTTACAGGATTGGAAAATCCTCTTACATTCATGGATCTATGGCTCTGTACGGCCTGGCAGATGAAGAGGAAAGGCAATCTATGATAGAGAAAATTGAAGAAGCATATAAAATTCTGGGCAATATCAGAAAAAGAAAAAAATATGACATTATGATCCTTAAGAAGAAAAGCGGAAACTGCGAAAACGCTTATTTCAGAAACTCTACTGAAAAATTAATCATAGAAGACGGAGAGATAAAACAAAGTCTATGGCAGCAGCTAAAAAAAATATTTCATCCCCGGGAAAAATAACCTTAATATTCCATTACTATATCATCTTCAGTATTAAATTGTTTATCCCCACCTGCCGAAGTCAGGCGGAATTTGTCACTCGACAGTCCTTCATACTTGATTTCCTTTCCCCAAGCATCCAGCTTACCTGTTGTTATAGGATATGACAAACTAACTTCAGCCAGATTGTCAGGAGCCTGATCATGGCTTGCGATATATGAACTAATAGCTCTCTGAAGAGTCCTCATATTAGTTCTTGTCAGCTTTGCTTTAGCCCTGCTGAATGCGTCAATTTCTTGCTTGATATTTGCCTGACCCCCCGATTTTACCATAAAGACAAAATAGACAATGACAACCCCTAAAATTAAAATTACCAGAAATCCTTTAATCTTCATTTTTTTCCATCCTCAATCTAGCCTGGATTATACATAAAAAAAAAGATTATTACACTCTGAAAATTTTACGCTGATTACGCTGTGGACACGGATAAGACTAAAACGTTGATTTCTTTTCCCGATAAACCGGCAAAGCAAACCAACCCTTCATCACTTCGCAGAGTTAACCTGGATTATTCACGAGTCGAGGTTGCCGCAGATACGAGGCGCAGGGGATGAAGCTGTGGTCCTTCACCGCGAATCCGCTGCAACAAAGTAGATGCGGTGAGATCGGCTTGCCTGAAAGGTAAGAAATGTCGATTATAAATAGAGATCACATCGAAAACGAAATAATTAATTGCCTATCGGCAGCAATCAATGTAAAATGTTGGCTTAAAAAGAACTATTCAACATATCGACATTTCTTATGAATAGGCCAGGTTATGCTTGAGTTAAAAGAAGTCACTAAAAAATATACTGTCTTCCCTGCTGTCGATAAAGTCAGCTTTACAGTAAAACCTTCTGAGATCGTAGGCTACCTGGGTCCAAACGGGGCCGGAAAAACCACGACTATCAAAATGCTGGCTGGCCTGCTGGAGCCTACCGGAGGAAAGATATATTTCCAGGGGAAAAAAATAAAGAACGACCTTTATTCTTATAAAAAAAGACTTGGATATGTTCCCGAACAATCAGAGATCTACCCCCATTTAAGCGCCTATGAATATTTATTAATGGTCGGCCGGCTGCGCCTGATCCCTGAAAAAACCTTAAAAGCTAAGATAAGAAAGCTGCTCGAGCTTTTTGATCTATCCATGGAGATGGATATGGCAATATCGTCTTTTTCCAAAGGCATGATCCAGAAAGTCTTAATTTCCTCTGCCCTGCTTCACGACCCTGATATCTTACTCCTGGATGAACCTCTTTCAGGCTTGGATGTGACTACATCACTTATCATCAAAGATACATTGGCAATGCTGGCTGCTAAAGGCAAACTTATCATATATTCCTCCCACATCCTGGAAGTTGTGGAAAAAGTCTGTTCCAGAGTGATCATTATTCACAAAGGCAGGATACTTGCCGATGATTCTATAGATAACTTAAGAAGCTTGATGAAACTTCCCTCACTTGAAGAGATTTTCAGCCAGCTTGTTGTTAAAGAAGATACCAAAGCAAGAGCCCGGGGAATTGCGGATACAATAAAAATTAAATCCTGAAAGAGTTATGGATAGATTCGATAAGATTCTTACATTTTCAAAAGGCGGCTTTAAACAGTTCCTGGTTCTGACCCGGCATTTTTTTCTCCGTCTCTTTCAGAATGACGCTATTGCTTTTGAAGACCAGATGCGGGAAAGGGTCATCGGGGTACTTGCGCTATTTGCCATCCTCAGCGGACATCTGGCTAATACAGTTCTATTTAAATATTCTTTAATGGAGGATAGGGGCACCTCCTGGGTTGAAAAAAGTTATATCCTCGCTTTTTTTATGGTGCTTATGGGGTTTATTGCTATTCTGGAATGGGAGGTCATTTTTCCCGACTCCCGGGATTATACAAATCTTATGCCTCTACCGGTTAAAGTACGGACCCTCTTTGCTGCCAAATTCGCAAGTCTTTTCCTGTTTGTAGGGATGTTTACCCTGGCCATGAATGCAGTAGCCGTTCTGGCCTTCTTTTTTTATTTACCAAAATGGAGATCTTCAAGCCTGCTTTACGGATGGCGATTTATGCTGGTTCATCTTATCAGCTCTTTTGCTGCTATATTTTTTATGTTCTTTGTTTCTTTACTCCTGATCGCTATCCTTATGAATATTCTGGGGTACAAAATCTTCAGCCGCATTTCCATCTATCTGAGGGCCGTATTAATGACGGCTTTTCTAGTTCTTTTAATATCATTCCTAACTGATTCTTTATATGCTGCCCCGAGTTTCAGCTCTTTTCTTGAATTAAAAGCCAGCAACTCAAACTATCTATATCTGTTTCCTCCCATGTGGTTTACCGGCTTATATGAAACACTGATAGGAAATGAAGACCCCTTTTTCCACGGATTATCCTATCTGGCTGTATTCTCCCTTTTAGCATCTATTGCCGCATTTTTCCTAACAGCCGGCCTCGGATACAAACGTTACCTCAAAAAAATGGGTACAACAAGAGGAAGAAAACCCTATTTTATTAAGGTAAAGGATTTTTTTTCTACTACCTTTAATAAAATATTTTTAAGAAACCCGGTCCAGCGTGCTGTTTTTTATTTTTTCAGCAGCACTATAAGGAGAAGTATGTTTCACAAGATGCGCTTGGCCTCATTTTTAGCAGTTGCCGTAGGGATGGTGCTGGTTATTCTAGCCCCCCAGGCCCAAAATTTACGAAATGAGACCAGCTTGAACCCTACCCTGTTAGCGATTCCTTTGATCCTCTCTTTTTTTCTTCTTATCGGAGTAAAAGGCATAGTAAAAGTTCCCATATCCCTTGAGGCAAACTGGATCTTTCAATTAACTGAAGTGAAAAAAAGACACCATTACTTTTCCGGATTGAGAAAAGGCGTTTTTTTTCTGACGCTGGTACCCTTATTTATTCTTCTCTTCATATTTTATGCTTTTCTCTGGAGCGGAATAACAGCCCTTTTACACTGTTTTTTTGGACTTGCAATTTCTACACTTTTAATGGAAGTTCTCTTAATAAAAAACAATAAAATCCCTTTTACCTGCTCTTATATGCCCGGCCAGGAGAAGATCCAAATATTCTGGCTTTTGTATATCATTCTGTTCTTAGGCTATATTTATTTCATGACCTGGCTGGAGAAAATCTTATTAACTAAAACGGAAAATTTTACCTTCTTTTTATTTGTCATTTTAATCTTGATTATAGGAATTCGTCTATATAAGAAAATTTTTCTCCAGGAAAAACAAAAAATTATGTATGAAGAAGCAGAGGAACCGGTAATGATCACTATAAGCGGAGGATAAAAAGCACTTCAAGTAAACACCTCAACAGGATCTTCTATTGATGGTATTTCATTGAATAATTCCAGTTAAGGTATGTTATAATAGAAAGAGTGAAATCTTTAGCAGAACATCTTCAAAAATATTTTTGGGAAACTGATCTATCTAAAATAAATTTAGAAAAAAATAGAGAGTATATTATTGAAAGAATTCTGGAACTGGGAGATAGCAATGCAGTCCAATGGCTTTTCTCTAATTTCTCTCTTACAGAGATTTCAACAACAATCAATAAAAGCAGGCGCCTCTCAAAAAAAAGCATAAATTTCTGGAAAATATTTCTAAAGAATAGACCAAATGTATAAATCTGTTTTGGAAAAAGCTACAATAAATAATATTGGAATACTTACTCAACAAGATTTCCTAAAATCTTTCTATCTTGCAGGAGGGACAGCCTGTGCTATTCACCTTGGCCATCGCATATCAAACGACCTTGATTTTTTTTCTAAGGAAGATTTCTCCCATTTTATAGTTCAAAATTCATTGCAAAGTAACGGTCATTTCCTTATCGATTATTCTGATTCAAAAACTTTAATAGGAAGATTCAATAAAACAAAAATAAGCTTTTTTCAATATAAATATCCCTTGATAAGAAAAACCTATCCCTTTATTAATTTAAATATTTCATCGCTAGAAGATCTCGGCTGCATGAAAATAGATGCAATTTCCTCGAGAGGGAGTAAACGAGACTTTGTAGATCTTTATTTTATCTTAAAAAATTTCGCTCCCGGATTAGAAAGTTTATTTAAATATTTCGAAGAAAAGTATGGCAAAGAAAACTACAATATATATCATATCTATAAAAGCCTTGTCTATTTTGAAGATGCTGAAAGGGATCCTGAATTAAACATGCTGGTAAAATATTCCTGGAAAAGCGTTAAGAACTTTTTTATCGAACAAATTAAAAAATCACTCCAAAATTCCAGCTCGGATATTAATTAAGGAATGACCCGTGAAGGAATCGAACCTTCAACCTGCTGATTAAGAGTCAGCTGCTCTGCCAATTGAGCTAACGGGCCCTAAAAACTTCAATATTTTAGACGACCATGCATCTCTTGTCAAATAATCCAGGTTAAGCTACGAAAATTTTTTTGAGTTTTGAAATATTTCATATATAATGGATAAAAGCGAGAATAACATGAGTTTAAACTTATTTCTGGTCATTCTAGCAGGGCTTGTACTTCTTTCTTTGCTTTTTCTGATCTATTCTTTAAAAAACACCTTAAAAAACACTTCCTCCCAGATCGAAGAGTTGAAAAAATCTCAAACAGAAAATAAATCCCTGGAATTGATGCAGCAACAGATCGGCCACCTTACCAAAAGCGTCAATCAGCAGCTTCATAACATGAGCGGGCAGTTCCGGGAAACAACAGGTCATATCGGCAGCACTCTGGGTGATGTTAAAAAAGACTTAGGAAAGATGGAGACTGTCACCAAGGAAGTCCTTGATAAAGCAAAAAGCATCTCGAACCTGGAAAACCTTTTGCGCGCCCCGAAATTTCGAGGAGGCCTGGGTGAGCTCTTTCTAGGCGACCTGCTGGCCCAGATCCTCCCTCCTGCCCATTACAGCATGCAATACAAATTTAAAAGTGGAGAGATCGTAGATGCTATCGTCAAGATCGGCAGCAATACAGTCCCCATAGACGCAAAATTCCCTCTTGAAAACTTTAAAAAATATTTAAGCGAAGAAGATGAAAAACTAAAAAAAGACATCCAGAAAAAATTTATCTCCGATGTAAAAAAACATATCCAGACCATAGCTGATAAATATATCCTCCCGGATGAAGGGACCTACGATTTTGCCCTGATGTATATTCCAGCAGAAAATATTTACTACGAGACTATACTTAAGGATGAAAATATAAGTGAAGAGCGAAGTATATTCTCCTATGCTACAAAGAAAAGAGTGATTCCGGTTTCCCCCAATTCTTTTTTTGCTTATTTACAGGTTATAGTATTGGGGCTTAAAGGATTACAGATCGAAAAATCAGCCAAGACTATCTTCCAATCCCTGTCTCAACTGCAGGGTGACTTGATCCGGTTCAAGCATGACTTCAACTTGATCGGGACCCACCTTGGAAACGCCAAGACAAAATATGACAATGCAGAAAAACGTTTGGAGAAATTTACCGGTAAACTCGACCAGATCGGAGGAGAAGAAGCAAAAAAACTGCCTGACTAGCTTGTTATCTTTTCCAGCTCCTGATGCATATACGGAGTGGCAATAACTATAAGAACATCATTCGCAAAGATTTCTGCCTCTCTGGCCGGATTGTATTCAAACTCTCCGGTCGCTGCCCTTTTGATCGCTACAATCAAAGCACCGGTCTTTTCTTTGACCTTGGATTCACAGATCTTTTTTCCTACCAGATGTGAACCTTCCTTGACCACAACTTCATCGAACCTTAATACTTGGTCACGGTCACGCAGCATCATATCAAGAAAAGAAACGACTGATGGCCGTATCATCTCCGATACCATTCGCATTCCCCCGATATATGCGGGTGAAATAACTGAATCAGAGCCGGCTTTATGCATCTTTTTGTGTGATTTGATATCTATGCCTTTGGTTACGATGCGGATATCAGGATTAAGGCTGCGGGCAGTAATAGATACAAAAAGATTGGCTTCGTCTGTGGGCAGAGAAAGAAGGATTCCCCGGGCCTTTTTTATTCCCGCAGAGACCAGCACTTCATCTTCAGATGGGTCACCTTGAATAAAGAGCACTTCCCCCAGAGGCATAAGTTTTTCAATCCTCTCTTCTGAAGGTTCTACCACTACAAATTGCTTTTTAGTAAGCAAAAGCTCCTGGATGACTGTGAGTGCCGTTTCACCAGAACCACAAACAATAAAGTGATCTTTTAATCTGGAGACTTTCTTATTCATTTTCTTTCTCCCGAGAATATCCTTTAGTTCCCCTTCCACAATAAAAGAAGTAATGGAAGAGACTGCAAAAGCAATGGTTCCAAGACAAAAAATAATAAAAACAACAACAAACACACGGGCCGCAGGATTAGCACTAAGGTCGATCGTCTCTGAATATCCAACTGTGGACAATGTAATGACCGTCATATAAAGACTATCAAGCAGAGACCACTCATCTCCCCCGATAACTTTGAATCCGAAAACTCCGACAAAGAACACAACAAAAAAAACCAATAAAGAAATATATAACCGCTTTTTTCCATCCATGGACTATCCTGCGTTATTCTTTGTTTGGATATCTCAACTTTTTAAAAAGCATAATAAAGCTTGTCCCTCCTTCATTTTTTACTTCCATTTCCCCCTGAAGTTGCTGGGTCAGCATATCGACCAATTGAAGTCCGAATGACTCGATATTCTTAAAGTCCAGGTCTTTTTGTAAACCAACACCTGTATCCTTTACTATCAATTTTATTCTGTCTTCCTCATAAGGCGACATTTCTATATTTAACTCGCCTTTTCTCCCTTTGGGGAATGCATGTTTTAATGCATTAGACACCAGCTCACTTACCAGCAGGCCGCAGGGAACAGCAGTATTAATATCAAAAAACACATCCTTTACATCGATTTTCAGACGGACCATACCTGGATTAACTCCATACATTTGGAATAAACTACGCGTTAGACTTTTCAAGTATTCACTAAAATCAATTCTGGAGAGATTATCACTCTGGTATAATTTTTCATGCACTATAGCCATAGACCTGACTCGGCGGCGGCTTTCCTGGAAGATTCCCAATAACTTCTTATCTTTAATATGCCCGGATTGAAGGTTAAGCAGGCTGGAGATAATCTGCAGGTTGTTTTTGACCCGGTGATGGATCTCACGTAAAAGTACTTCTTTTTCATGGAGGGAGGACTTGATCCGGTCCTCAAATATTTTGCGTTCCGTAATATCCCGGAGATGGGCGACTGTCTTCATTCTTTTTTTTGAATCCCTAATTACAGTAGAACTAATCTCAACCCGCCTTTTCTGTCCATCTTTCCGGACAAGATTAAACTCATATATCGAGGGGATTATTTTTCCTTCCTGCCGGCGGAGATAGCGTTTGGCAACAAGTCTTTTACTCTCCCCATCAAGAAATGTCCGGAAATCATTTCCTATCAGATCTTTTTGAGTGTAACCAAAGGTTCCGGTAAACTTTTCGTTAATATAGGTAAACCGATATTGATCATCAACAATAAAAATACCATTATGAGAATTTTCCACCACTGAACGGAATAATTCCTCATTTTCCTTGAGAGCCTCCTCAGTTTGCTGGTGGATTATTTCCAGAGCCACCTGCTCAGAAATAAATGTTAAGACAGCCTTTTCTTCTTCGCTATAGCGTAGACCTTCCGTATAGCTCTGGACTACAAGTACCCCCATGATTTTTCCTTTATCTTTAAGCGGCACACCCAGCCAGTCTACAGAAGGAGGACCTATAGATACGACTTCTCCCTGCTCCACAAGTTCAGCAAATACATCAGGAGATGCCAGCAGCGGTTTTCCTGTCCGTAAAACATACTCGGTCAGCCCTTTCCCAAGTTTCTCAGGGGCCGGCGGTTCCTCAAATTCATCGATAAAATAAGGAAAACTTAACATTTTTTTCTTTTCATCATAGAGAGCTATGTAAAAATTGTCTTTGGCAGGCATAAGCTCGGTTATGACTTTATGGATAGCGTGGAATAGCTCCTGCAGATTTCCTGCGGAATTAGCAGCTTCTGAAATTCTATAAACCGCATTCTGTATTTTTGCTGCTCTTTTTCTTTCGGATATATCCTGGACAAAAGCACAGATGTACTCTTTGCCTTTATGGTTTATATGATTTACTTTCAGTTCTACCGGGAAGACTTTTCCCCCTTTAGTGCGGTGAAGAGATTCCACTGTTAAAGCCTTTTTTTCTTTAAGATTTGCCCAGCGGGTCATCCACTCTTTTCTATTATAATTTTCATCTATATCATATACTTCCAGGTTCAAAAGTTCTGCCTGGGAATAACCTAAAGATTCGCAGGCTTTTTCATTTGCATAGACAAACTTTCCCTTTTTGTCGATCCAGAGTACAGCCTCAGGGGCTTTATCCATAGTAAAATGGAATAACTGAACTTCTGATTTATCTTTCATTTTTCTTTTGTGTAAAAATAGGCATCCCCATCCCCTGGCTCCTTGGGATCAGAAACCGGCATCCAAGCAATATAAACAGGCTTTTCATTTCGCAAAAGGTCTAAAACATTACTATAATAATTTTCCGGTGCAAAGTAAAATATCTTATCTCCTGATAGATAAGGCTCTGGCACTTCCTTGCCATCTCTCGCAAATACGGCTTGGGCAACTTCTCTACCTTCTGAAAACAGGCGGATCAGCTTCTGCCCCCAGCGGGTTCTTCCGCCTTTTAGATCATTTGCATAAATCTCGATAGAATAGTTGTCAATTTTGTATTCTGTGCTAGTCATGACCTATTCAACCTCATCCGCATCTTCCATCTCAGCAATTTCAATATTTAATGTCTCAACCATAGCTCTTAGCTGCTCTATTATTTCCTCAACCTCTTCTATGGGAAATACTTCCCAATCATCAAGCTCACACGCTTCTTTTCCTTTTTCCAGAATACTTATGGCATCTTCCAGACTTACCAGGAGGCGTCCACATGCTTCATATCTATCAGTCATTGTTAACCTTCCGTCTTTTAGTTAAAATCCTCTGGAGAACATACCCCAAAACATATCACCAAGTTCCCAGTATTTATGCATTGCCGCGCGGGCAAAATCATTTGTATATTTGGTCAGATATTTCTTTACTTTTTTAACACTTTCAGCGGATTTTCCGTTTTTGTAAAGCTCCAGTATTTTTTCCTCTATCACAGGAAGCTCAGTAAAAACTTTATCTTCAAATCCATTTAAAGCCCCTTCAATATATTCTTTAGTGTCTCCCCAGCGAACCGTTGCCAATCTATTGGCTCTCCTAAACCACCAACAGGCAGAATCCGTACGGAACCTATGCTGGCCGCAAATCTCAAAACTTGCCGGAAGTTCACTGACACCTGCAAAAATTGGTATGCGGGGACTCTGAGCAGGATTATCAAAGGCAAACCAGGCAATACCGCCTATCTCATCAGGCAGCCAATCCCGGCATTGGAGAACTTCGGAATATGAGCAGGCAGAAATAGCGATAGTACGCTGACGCTCAACTACTCCGGGCTTTAAGGTGTTAAGCAGATTTCTTAAATAAGAGGACATCCAGGGATTGGCAACGGGGCTTTTCATCATTTCCTCACTTCTCCGCTTTTTTACCATGAGATTCTTTGTCATATCTAATTCAGTTCCGGCATATGTCTGGCGATAAAAAGCCATAACATCCCGCACAGAAAGTTTTTTCTCAGGTTTTACAGAGAAAGGGAGCTCGTCTGCATTTCTGTCCAGATTAAGAGAAGGAGCAACAGAGCTTAAAACAAAATATTCCCGAGTAGAAAATGCCTTTCTCCCGCTGTAAGCCTTCCAGAATTTAAATTCCTCACCGCTGTTAGGGTCCCACCAGCCCATCTCTTCTGCTACAGAAAAAACATTTTCTGATGCCATATAATTATCAGGGTCATCCAGGTTCAGTTTAGCAATTCTGGGAATATTGGCAGAGACACCCACATGATCATCCGGTATGCGCACTGCAGCCCAGACTCCGCCGATAACAAGCGGTCCGGCCCCAAAAACCTCAAAATGCCAGACTTCCTTAGGGTCAGCAAAAGTAAGGCATTCGCCAAAATCACAATACCCGTATTTTTTTATTAACTCTCCGGCAAGTTTGATCGCTTCCCGGGCGGTCGTACATCTTTCCAGGGTAATGCGCTGGATCTCTTCAATGTAAAACATTCCTTCCGTATTTCTCAACTCCCTGCGTCCACCGATTGTGGTCTCCCCAATAGCAAGCTGCTTTTCATTCATACAAGGATAGGCGGTATTTAAAAAAGCATAGGTTTTTTCAACTTGAGGGATTTCCCCCTTTTCCCTTACTCTTCTCATGTCCCAGGGGGTTTCATTATGAAGCAATCCAGTATAAATTTTAGCCTTAGCTCCCTTGGGATACTTTTGGGGAGGATTTATCCTCACCCAGGTCCGGTAATTCCCATCACAGCTGTGAGCTGTTATGACCGAACCATCCATAGTCGCCAGGCGGCCGACCATAATACTGGTACATGCATCCGGCCATACGGTCTCCTCTTCAGGGACATCTGCAAAAATAATAAATGAAATAAAAATAAAAGATAGAAACAACAACATAAATCGCTTAAACCAGAAATAGGGACTGTTTTTATTCATTAAAATTCTCCTTTAAAATTTACATGTTAACTTCTTAGTTTTATTTATTATCAATAATATTTTCCTATGTCAAACTATTTTCAATTTCAGGAGTCTCCCCATTTTTTCAAAGCTTCTGAGCCATAAGCAAGAATCAAGTCAGTTGATATCGAGAAAAAACCCAGAAAAGCATAATTTTACGCTGAGGACACTGAGGACGCGGATAAAACCATAACGTTGATTTGTTTTACCAATTCATTGGTAAAACAAATCAACCCTTCATCACTTCGCTCCGCGAAGTAAGTTGAATTAAAGGGTTACATTTTGGGTCTTGCCCAAAATTGGAAATAGCTTTTTGTTTTTTGGATGCAAACCAAAAAAGAAAAAGCATCTTGGTTTTATCCGCGTCCATCCGCGTCTAATGCTTTATCGCTTTAATCCATGTCCACAGCGTCCTCAGCGTAAAATATTCTTTTTCTGATGCGTTAAAAATCTGAACGAGCACAAGCCACACCCGAATTTCATCTTCACTTTTCATTTTCTTTCTGCCTTTTTAGTATTCGAGAGTTGGAGATAGAATAAAGGATAAGTGCAACCCAGATAAAAGAAAAGCTTATCAGGTGACTTGGTGTAAAAAGCTCCTTATATACAACTACTCCTAAAAATAACTGAAGGCTGGGGGCTATATATTGGAGGAATCCGGCTGTAGAAAGAGGTATTTTCCTGACTCCATAAGTAAACCATAACAAAGGAGCAGCAGTAACAATTCCAGTACCTAAAAGCAGTAAATGGATAGAAAACGCAGCATGCCCGGTAACTCCCGTACCTTTTATTTCTGCCACCACCAGGAAGGTAAAGACTATAGGTGAAAGTAAAATCATCTCAGCAGAAAGGCCCACTAAAGATTCAATCTTAGCTTTTTTCCGTAAGAGACCATACACGCCAAAAGTAAATGCCAGAGTAAGGGCAACCCAGGGAATTTTTCCATATTGCAGCGTCTTGTATATTACTCCAATAAATGCCAGGATCAAAGCCGCTTTCTGCCAAAAATTGAGGCGCTCTTTGAGAAATATAACACCCAGGAGAACACTTAAGAGAGGGTTTATAAAATATCCCAGACTAGCATCAAGGATACGTTCTGCATTTACAGCCCAGATATAGGTAAACCAGTTAGCTCCGATAATAAAAGCGGTCAAGATACAAAGGCTTCTGTTTTTTCCAACTGAAAAAGTTTTTTTAAACTCAGGCCAGCGATTTTGCCGCCAAAGCAGCAAAATCACAAAAACAAAAGACCAGAGGATCCTGTGGGCGATGATCTGAGCAGCAGGGACTTGATTAAGCATTTTCCAGTAGATCGGGAGTAATCCCCAGGAAATATAAGCTGCAACAACATATAAGGTCCCAACTGTTTTTATTTTCATATGCTCTTATTAATATCTATTTATAAAAAATATAGCTACAAATAATACTAAGTAAGAGATAAATAGTAAATGGTAAATAGAGACTTGACAATGGCGGTACTTTGCCATATATTAACCATACGGTTAAACTAACTGGTTGGTTAATCTCGTGAAAAAAAAGCAAAGCTCTAAACAGAAAATTCTCAGGGTTGCTTTAAAAGAATTTGCCGCTTACGGCTTAGGAGGAGCCCGGGTAGAAAGGATCGCCAGGCAAGCAGGAGTCAATAAAGCCATGATCTTCTACTATTATTCCTCCAAACAAAACCTATACCGAGTTATTATAAAAAAATCGCTGCTTGAACTTATCCCCAAGATCCAAGAGACTATAGTAGTTTCAAAAAGCCCCGAACAGTTCTTTGATAACCTACCAAAGGTCTATATCCACTATTTTTCCCAAAAACAGGAAGTGATCAAAATGATCGGATTCGAGCTAATCCAGGATCCCGATAATATAACTTCTGTTGTAAGAGATATATTCTCCAATATCCCTGAATCCCCGCCTGGGCTTTTAAAAAACAAAATTTCTATCTGGTATAAAAAAGGGCTTATCTCAGAACCTGACCCAGTTCATCTAATCTTAAACATACTCCCGCTCTGTATTTTTTCTATTTTGGGGACGCCTCTGGTAGAAGCAATATTAGATATTAAAATAAAAAACAGTGGAGACTTTATTGATAACCGCATCAATAGCATATCAAATCTCTTAAAACGGGGGATGTTAAAATGAAAAAATTCTGTGCTATCTTTCTTATGCTCTTGTGTTCCCTATCTTATATCCATGCATCTGATAAAATTCCTCTTGAAAAAGCCATCACAGACGGGATTAGATTAAGCTATGAATTTAAAAACAATTTATTGAATGAACAAACAGCAGAGCTGCAAAGGCAGAGATCGGAAAAACAAAAGCTTTTCCACGTTGATTTTAACGCAAATTATCTTTTCAGGTCAGAAACTATGGTCATAGATACACCCTCTTTTTATATTCCGGGAATGGGCACTCTCGCAGGCCAACAGATCGAAGCAGGTCTGAAACACAATTATGATATGAAGTTATCAGCTGTTCAACCCCTGTTCACAGGCGGTATCCTATCTAACACAGTAAAAACAGAGGAGCTCCGCAAAGCAGTGGAAGCAAATCGCAGCAAACTTAAACAAAATGAAATTGCCGCTAGAATAAAAACTTCCTTTTTCAACTACCTTTATCTTATACGTAAAAAAGAATCTCTGGCTGCCCTGCAAAAAACCTTAAATCTTCACCAGCGGAAACTAAAAAACCTTTTTGGGGAAGGCTTGGTCAAAAAATCAGACATTTTGGAGACCCTTTCCAGATACGAAGAATTAAACCTCAACATTGCGGATATAGAGCAGGCCATAGAAAGCGAGAGAATCCATTTCATAAATCTTTGCAGCTATGATCCTGAAGAAATAGATAAAAGCTATACCGAAAAAACCGGAAGCAGAGAGGAATCATTATCCTATTTTAAACACTACCACCCTATCCTAAAAACCCTTCAGAATCAGATAGAAATGCTTACTCTTAAGCAAAAAATTCTTGCCGGAAAATATCTTCCCCAGGTAAACAGTTTCGCAGAGCTCCATTACGGAAAACCGGGTATTGATTTTTTTAAAAAAGAATGGTCCTTTTATTTTCAGGGCGGGATCACTCTAAACCTGCCGGTTTTCAACTGGAACAGATTAAAGGGAGACAAAAAGGTCCTGGATATCCAGATCCGCAAGCTGGACAACCAGCAAAAAGACATAATAAAAGCAGCAAGCAAGAATCTTGAGCAATTATACGCTGCCCGGGAAAGTATTAAAAACAAACTTAGCAACATTGCCCAGCTGATCGATTATTCCAGAGAAGATGCTGAACTTAAAGCCGGCTTATATCAGGAAAAACAAATCCCTAACATCGATTTACTGACAGCCCTATCATCCGCAGAGAAATACCCGCTGATGAAACAAGAACTCCTGATCCAGCTCGAGCAGGTAAAGGTAAAGATAAATACGCTTATTAGCCTGAATAAGGCTAAGGAGGAACAATGAAGAGAAAATATGTGATATTGTTTTGTGCCCTTGTTCTAGTATTTAGCTGTACCAAAGAACAAACGGATTACACCAAAGCTGCTGGGATTGTAGATGGAGATATTATTACTGTTAAAGCTGCTGTAGCAGGAGAAATTGAAGCACTGCATATAGAAGAAGGCCTCCCTGTAAAAAAGGGCGATGTCCTGGTAGAGGTAAACAACGATAAACTTTTAAACCAGCTTGAAGGGCTTTCTATCCGCAAAAAAGAGATCAAGGTGAATAGAAAGAAAATCAACAATAAAATCAAGCTTTTAAAATCCAAGCTTAAATACTGGAAGCAGCAAGTTGAACGCTTCCAACGGCTTAGGGAAAAAGAATCAATCTCAGGAGACAAGCTGGAAAAAGCAGAGTTACAACTCGAGGAAGTGGAGACTTCGCTTTTTGACGCTCAGCAATCTTTATCTTCTCTTTCCATCCAATCTGAAAACATCAGCAATCAGGAGCAGCATCTGAAGCTTCTACTTGAAGACCATGTCATCACCTCCCCTGTTTCAGGGGTTGTCTTGGAGAAATTCCTCTCAGAAGGAGAAGTCGTCTTTCCAGGGGGAGCAGTTGCCGACATCCTGGACAAAGATAGCCTCTATGTAGAAGCTTTTATCGAAGGTGAAGAAATTTCGCAATTAGAACTCGGCCAGGAGATATCTATTCTTCTCGACGGTATGGGGGAGAAGGTCTTTTCCGGCCGGATCTCCTATTTCGGCCGGAAAGCGGAATTTTCCCCAAAATACATAATTTCTGAAAAAGAACGCAGATCACTTCTTTATCAGGTAAAGATAAGGATCGATAAAGACCGTGAGTTCTTCAAGATCGGCATGCCGGTTACAGTGCAGATCAAAAAATAGATAAAATGCTAGAGCTTGATGGCCTCTGCAAATCATATGACAGCATAAAAGCTGTGGACAATATCTCTTTATCCATTGCTCCGGAATCGCTTACTGTTCTGGCAGGAGCAGATGGTGCCGGTAAATCCACTCTACTTAAGATTATATTAGGCCTTGTAAAAAAAGATAGGGGCAAAATTTATCTTGACCAGAAACCGATAGGCAGTGATTTTTCTAAAATAACCTCGATCACAGGTTATATGCCCGAGCGATTTTCGCTTTATACAGACCTGAGTGTCGAGGAGAACATGAATTTTTTTTCAGATATCCAAGAGGTTCCCCGCCGCCGGAGGGAGGATTTAAAACAGCGGCTCCTGGAAAAAACCGGCATGCTTCCCTTTAAAAAAAGGCGGGCCGGTGCTCTATCCGGGGGGATGAAACAGAAGCTGGCTCTATCTACAATTCTTCTTTCCTCGCCTGATATCATCATCCTCGATGAGCCTACAACCGGAGTTGACCCTCTCTCGCGTATCGAATTTTTCAATATCATCGAAGAGCTTAAAGAGGAAGGAAAAACAATTATAGTATCCACTCCTTATCTTGATGAGGCAGAAAAGGGAGATGACATAGTTTTTATAAAAAATGGAAAGATCATCAAACAGGGTTCTATCCAATCTCTTAAAGAAAACTTTCCGGCCCGGCTGTTCAGAATATTGCCAGAGGGAAATATCTTTAAAGCAATCGAATCTATCCGGGCAGACGACGAGATAACAGACAATGTATATATCCGGGGACGCTATATTAAATATATGCAAAGTGGAACAGCCGGATTTATTGACAGAATCCCGGCAAAAGAGGTTAAAAAAGTAAGCCCCACCCTTGAAGATATCTATCTCTATTATGAAAGGAACATAAATGCAGTTTGAAGATATCATTCGGGTAAACGAACTTACCAAAAAGTTCGGCGCTTTTTATGCAGTCAACCGGATAAGTTTCAACATACGCCGCGGTGAAATATTGGGATTTTTAGGGCCGAACGGCGCCGGAAAAACCACCACCATTAAAATGATAACCGGCCTGCTGCGCATAACCTCAGGCAATGTTTTTGTCAAAGGCCTGAATGTCAAAAAACAGATTAAACAGATCAAAGCCTTTACCGGTTATATGTCACAGAAATTTTCTCTTTACCCACTTTTGACCTCATTGGAAAATATTGAATTCTTCGGAGGGATTTCCGGACTGCCGAGAAAGGAAATAAAAAAGTTTCAGCAGCAAATTACAGACATGATACCTGTGAAGATACTTAAACAAAAAATCATGGATATCCCCCCGGGAATAAAACAGCAGGTAGCGCTTTTTACCTGCCTTATGCCTGATCCTGATATTATATTTTTAGACGAACCCACATCAGGAGTAGATCCGAAAAACCGCCGGGATTTCTGGATGCAGATCTATAAACTGAAAAAAGCCGGAAAAACCATACTTGTAACCACTCACAATCTTGATGAGGCTGAGTATGCAGACCGCATAATAATCATCCATAACGGAAAAATCATCCGCCAGGGAGAACCATCCACTCTCTTGAAAAATGAAAATATGGACTCTATGGAAGACCTGTTTAAAAAGGCAGTAACTGACCATGAAACGAATTAAAGCCATTATTATCAAGGAATTTTTTCATATCCTCAGGGACCCAAAGAGCCTTACTATCGTATTTGCCATGCCAGTGATAATGATCTTTATGTACGGATATGCAATCTCCTTTGACCTAAACCGGGTCAACACCGCCATTCTCGATTATTCTCACAGTGAATTGTCAAAACAGCTGGTTAGAAAGTTTTTTAACAATAAGTACTATTTTCTCAATCCCTTACCTTTAAACAGCGAGAATACCGGCGCCATAGAAGAGGCGGAGGAAATGCTGAAGTCCGGAAATATTAAACAATACATCATAATACCCCAGGACTTTTCCAGAGGTTTTAAGGAAAATTCCGGCTCCAAAATAGGAGTAGTAATTGATGGCAGCGACTCCAATATAGCCAATATCGTCCATCAATATAATGAAAGAATCATTTTTGATTTCATCTCAGAAAGGCAGGACTTAAAAGACATATTTAAGATCAATACCAAGATCTATTTTAATCCGGAAAACAAAAGCTCCTATTTTATCATCCCCGGCTTAGTGGCTGTAATAATGATGATGATCTCCGCCATGTTGACTTCTCTGAGTATTTCCCGGGAAAAAGAAACCGGCTCGATCGAGCTGCTTTTTATTTCGCCTTTAAAATCCCGGGAGATAATCCTGGGAAAGACGATTCCTTATATATTTGTAGCTCTTATTGACGGCATCATCATCATGCTGTTTGCCAAATTCTGGTTCGGAGTCCCGCTTAAGGGCAACATGCTGATCCTCTTATTATTCGCTCTCCTTTATATAATCTCAGGACTGTCTTTGGGAATCACCATATCCACTATTGCCGTCTCTCAAAAAGTCGCTATGCTAGCCACTCTGCTGGTGACCTTGCTGCCATCTATCTTACTCTCCGGCTTTATATTCCCGCTCGACTCCCTCTCTCCGGTATTACGGGCATTTTCATATATAGTGCCGGCGACTTATTTTCTGAAGATCATCAGGGGGCTGGTATTAAAAGGAGCAGCTCTTGAGCATTTTATCCGGGAAGGGCTGATCCTTCTCGGATTCAGTCTGCTGCTTATAAACATCGCATCAGTAAAATTCAATAAATTGAGGAAAGCCGGCAGATGAGAATATTCTATCTCCTTAAAAAAGAACTGATTGAGATATTCAGACAAAAAGAGATGCTCGTCATAATGTTCATCGCCCCTATTCTCCAGACTATTATCTTGGGGTATGTGGTTACAACTGACGTTAATAATATTCCGGTAGAAGTCATCAACCTTTCAAAAAATAAAGCCGCCTACAGAATAGCAAACCGGATCAACAGATCCGATCTATTTGATGTAAAAAAAATCACAAATCAGCCCGGAGATCATCTAAAAACTTTAAAACAAGGCAAGGCTAAATCAATCATTATCCTGCGAGACAGATACGATAAAAAACGAAAACCTCTCGCCTACCCTGAGATCCAGATCCTGATGGACGGCATAGACTCCAACACTTCAGTCATTGCAGCAGGGTATTTTAACGGGATTGCCAGACAATTTATTCTTGAAGATATGCGCAAAAAAGGATTCGAGCTTCCTGTGGAAAGTCAAACCCTGATCCGGTTCAACCCAAATTTAAAAAGTATAAACTATATGGGACCGGGAATTGTGGCTCTGCTTTTAACAATAATATCCATGTTTTTAACCTCCATCACCCTGGTCCGCGAAAAAGAACAGCAGACAATGGATACACTTTTAATATCACGGCTTACTCCTGTAGAAATCTATCTGGGAAAATCCCTCCCTATGGCCCTGCTCGGCTTAATAGAGATGGGAATAGGCATCCTGGTAGTAATCCTTGTTTTTGGGATCCCCCTGCGCGGCAGCCTGCTTTATCTTTTTCTGGCCTCAGTAATCTTTCTTTTTGCCATACTTTCCTATGCCCTCCTGATATCCACTTTATGTTCAAGCCAACAGCAGGCGCTTTTTTTCTCCTGGTTTTCTATGGTGACTTTTCTCCTGCTTGCAGGGCTTTTTACTCCAGTAGAAAACATTCCCAAAGGCCTTCATTGGATAGCTGATATTAATCCACTGCAGTACTTAATAAAGATCATCCGGGAAATTTTCCTCAAAGGAAACGGGATAGAATATTTTTACAAAGACCTGCTGATATTAGGCGCTATTACAGTAACTGTACTTACTCTCTCTCTTCTAAATTTCAAGCGCTTAGTCTCAAAATAATCAGTAATCAAAAGATTTTATTGCAATCTACCCAAAGAAAAATAAAATAAAAGGAGATGTGCCCAAAAATATCTTTTTGCATAAGGAGGTTCAAAATCAACAAACAAAATAAAAAGGCCAGATTTATTTTAAGAACATTTTTCGCAGTAGCAATTCTGACATATTTTACATTTCCCGCTTTCGGCTCTGCTGTGGAAATAAAACCTGAATTATACAAATCGTTAAAATACCGCCACATCGGCCCGGTTGGCAATCGAGTCATTGCAGTTGTTGGAGTTCCGGGAGATTTAAACATATGTTATGCCGGAGCAGCTTCCGGAGGTATATTTAAGTCCATTGACGGAGGAATAAACTGGAAGCCGATCTTCGACAAACAGAATGTATCTTCTATAGGGTCACTGGCAATAGCCCCGTCTGATCCCAATATCATCTGGGCAGGAACCGGCGAAACTTTTATCCGCAGTAATGTTTCCCAGGGAAACGGGATCTATAAGTCCACAGATGCCGGCAAAAACTGGAAATGTATGGGGCTGGAAAAAACAGGCCGCATCGGTAGAGTCGCAATCGACCCCCGAGACCCAAACATTGTCTTTGCAGCAGCTATGGGCCACTGCTACGGCCCCCAGCAGGAACGGGGAGTTTTCCGAACAAAAGACGGAGGCACAACCTGGGAAAAAGTACTGTTTGTAGATGAAAACACCGGCTGTTCCGACCTGGCCATGGACCCCAATAATCCCCGCATCCTCATAGCAGGTATGTGGCCGATGTTAATAAGAACCTGGGGGCGGTGGAGCGGAGGCCCGGGTGGAGGCCTGCATATGACCCGCGACGGAGGCACAACCTGGAAACGGCTCAAAGGAAAAGGCCTGCCGGATACAGAGACGGGAAAAATCGCCCTGGCCATAGCACCCAGCAATTCCGAGCGTATGTATGCCCTGATAGAGGCCAAGGACGAGGGGCTCTGGAGGTCGGACAACGGCGGCGAGAGCTGGACCCACATCAATCACGATCATGCCCTGCTTAACCGGCCCCACTATTACAACCGCTGTGTTGTATCTACAGACGACCATGACGAAGTCTATTTCCCGGCCACAAGATTCAATATGACCCTGGACGGAGGAAAAACAATCAAGCGTTTTAATCCTGCCGGAGGAGATCATCATGACATGTGGATAGACCCCCTAAATTCTGACCGTATGATGGTAGGAAATGACCAGGGAGTAAGCATCTCTGTAAATCACGGCAAATCCTGGCACGGCATCCAGCTCCCTATTGCCCAGATGTATCATGTCTATGTTGACAACCTCATCCCCTATTATGTTTACGGAAACCGGCAGGACGGCTCCTCCTACCGCGGCCCCAGCAACAGCCGCATGAGCAGGTCCGGTATTCCTGCCGCCCTCTGGCACCCGGTCGGAGGCAATGAAAGCGGATTTGCCATTCCGGATCCGCTCGATAACAATATCGTCTGGTCAGGAAAATATGACGGCATGCTCGACCGTTTTGACCTCAGCACAGGCCAAAGCCGGGCTGTTACTGTCTGGCCGGAAAGCATTCAATCCTGGGGAGCAGCCGCAGTAAAATACCGTTTCCAATGGACATTCCCAATTCTAATCTCTCCGCACGATCACAACCGGGTATATGTGGGAAGCCAGTTCGTTCACCGCACTACAGATGGAGGCCACAGTTGGACGGTAATAAGCCCGGATCTCAGCACCGATGATAAAAGCAAACAGCAAATAACAGGAGGATTAACTCCGGACGATGCTATTCCAACTTACTGCTGTGTGCTTTTTGCTCTGGCAGAATCCCCTCTGGAAGAAGGTGTTATCTGGGCAGGTACTAATGACGGGCTCTTACATATAACCCGGGACGGGGGGGGTAATTGGACCAATGTCACAAAAAATATACCTGACCTTCCTCCCTGGGGAACAATAAGCAATATCGAACCCTCCAGATACGAAGCCGGAACCTGTTATGTTACCATCGATTTTCACCAAGTAAATAACAGATATCCCTTTGTCTACAAGACTTCAGATTATGGCCGGAAATGGAAATCCATAAGCTCAACTATTCCAAAAACCGTTCTAAGCTACGCCCATTGTGTACGCGAGGACCCGGTGCGGCAAGGGTTGCTCTATTTGGGCACAGAGAATGCTATATATATTTCTTTTGATGACGGAAAAAACTGGCAGTCCCTGCAAAACAATCTCCCCCACGCACCTGTACACTGGCTGACTGTACAGGAACATTTTAATGACCTTGTAGTAGCTACCTACGGACGGGGTTTCTGGATCTTGGATGATCTAACTCCTCTCCAGCAGATGACACCGGAAGTTGTAAAATCCGAGGTTCATTTCTTCCCTCCCCGTCCCGCTTACCGTTTCAGAAATGTAGCAGGCCCGAGTAAACAAACCAATGAACAGTGTGCCGGGGAAAATCCCACCTACGGAGCAGCGCTCAACTATTACTTAAAATCAAAACCAAAAGATAATATAAAGCTCTCTATATATGATGAAAACGCCAAAACTTTAATAACTCTAAAAACATAAAAAAAAGAAGACCTTGACCAAAGCGGGGGGAGGAGTGCCTCAAAGCCCTTTAAAATGCCAGGCAATACCGGTATCAAGCGCAGCTTCTGGGACCTAAGATATGATAAGGCAAAAAGAATCAAATTAAGAACAAGCCCTCTAGGGCACGACCATAT